>CAIRGA010000046.1 GCA_903877935.1 uncultured Hyphomicrobiales bacterium | reverse complement strand
TTTGTCTTATCACTTGGCGATCATCCGGTTCGCGTTCCTTAAAACTTAACTCCAAGCAAATTTCATTGTCCACACCACCACCCTCACGGAATGCGTCAAGTAATGTCTCAGGCTGAATGCGGCCCTTGGCATTATATTCCGGCGTAAAGGGTCGATGACCACTCTTATCCATCAGTGATTGTTTGATATGGATTATTGGTGAAAAACGCGGCACTGCTCTTGCCCATGCATATGGATTAAAATCATCGGGGTTAGAACTGCTTACGTCACCATGGTCAATATCGGCCATCATCCACAATGGAATCGACATCTTCCTGGCAGCGATGCGGTCTTGCAATGACTTTGCATTGACAATGGTATCACCAAATTCGCGCCCGACAGACATCGGCTCCCAGAAAAGGTATTTTAATCCGGCAACACGAGCGTGTTCAGCAAGTTCAGCCCAGTAATCCAGCACGATGTTAATCAACGCATCGCGGCGGGTCAAATCATCAAAATCTGCATAAGTGAAAATTGCAAATTGAGTCCCGAGCGAAACACCGCCTAAATCAGCTATGATCCCAGCAAAATTTTTGAACCATTCAAGATAATAACGACGAACGTCAGCATCTGGATGACCAAAATGATTCAGCCTGCCGTAAGGTCCCGTCATGCCCGACGTCACCCTTACACCCGTTCGCAACATAGCGGATTTCATCTGATGCGTCAGGCGACGGACGACAGATGCGGGCCAACTTGGATTTATGAATTCGTGAGTGAGTTGCAGATCACGAATGCGAAGATCGCGAGCAGTCACCTCAACAAGTTCGGTGACATCAGCGAACCGATTTACCAAAGGATTTGTATTTAATGAAAGGGTGAAGGCCATGGCAAATCCTACTCAAGGTCAAATGCGGGTAGAATAAAATCTGGCATCATATCATCGGCGCAAAAGTTCATAAGCTCTGCATCTGTAATGTCCGCATGGAGACCCGTCCGCACTAACGCGGTTTTGTGCCCGGCGGCTTTCCCGCCCGCAATATCGTGGATCGGACTATCACCAATACAAAGTATCCGATCAGCTGCAATGCCGGGAAAGTGACGAGCGGCTTCCGCATAAATCAGCGGATAGGGCTTGCCAATCAATTCGACGGGCCCACCACATTTTGCATATGCTTCGGCTATTGCACCAGCGCCCGGATAGCGAGCAGTAGCAGTCAGCATTTTTAAATCTGGATTAGTGCAAATCATCGGGGTTCGTCTCAGAGCAGCATTCCCTAAGAGACTAATATAATTCTTGAACTCAATTGTATCCGTATTGCTACCCGCCAGCAATAGAAGATCGGCCTCATCAGGGCTGTCAACGCGGACAAGATTTAACCCGTCGATTGCACTTGTGTCATTGTCGCGGGCATGCAGCCAAATTTTTGCGTGTTGCGGTAGAGTGTGACCAATGCGGCGGTACAATTCATAATAAGCCGCCTCACCGGATGACATCACCATGAGATAGGAATCCCGCGAAAAACCGAGTTTGGAAAGCCTCGCCTCATTCGATACTGCGCGCTTGCCGGAATTCGATAACAGCACGATTGGTTTTCCCAAATTGGCCAATCGTTCGAGACTTCGAGGCGCAAATTCATAAGCGCCTTTGCCATTGAGAATAACGCCGAATTGGTCAATCAGAAATGCGTCGAATTGCGGCGCAAGTAATGCAAGCGTTGTGCGGATCACGCTGCCCCTCTTTGCGCGAGCAATGCCGCACCAAAAGCAGCCTCGTCCGATTTAGCGGTTAACATCGGCACATTTAGGGTTCGCGCGCGGATGGTGTTGAAGGCATTATAGCCCGCCGCACCGCCTAAACTCCGTACGGATCGCAACGCAGGAGCTCCGAGTTCTGCGAGCCTCGCAAATCCAAGCGCCTCGATACCAGCAATGCCTTCAAACAAGGCTTGCAGAAAAGTCGTGTCTGAGGATGGTCGCGGCGTTGTGCGCGAGACTAACTTAGGGTCCACAATTGGGAACCGTTCACCAGGCTTTGGTAAGGGATAATAACTTAGGCCTGTGGGCTGGTCCGGAACAAGTGTTAGAGTCAGCGCTTCGATTTCCGCAACAGTGAAATGTGCAAGCAACGCTGAACCGCCGGAGTTCGATGCGCCGCCAGCCAACCAATTCCCGAGAATGCGATGACTGTAGATACCGAATTCCGGCGAGAAGATTGCTCGATCCGACAAAATTTTAAGTGTCAATGTCGTACCAATAACAGTAACGCCCTCCCCCGGAAGCGTTGCGCCGGTCGCTACAAACGAAGCGCAACCATCGGTGGTTCCTGCAACTATTTTTGTATGTTTCGGCAGCCCAAAAGTGGTCGCCGCGGCGACAGTGATATCGCCGACAAATGTTCCCGGCTCAACCACGTCGGGTAAAAGAGCGAGATTAAGATTGGTCGCGGCAATCCAGTCAGGCCATTGTCCTAACAACGGATCATAACCAGTTTTCAACGCGTTATTCGCATCAGAAATCATCCGCCCGGAAAAATGCCAAGCGATCCAATCTGCCTGATGTAACAGCTTTGCTCCTCCTAAAGGTTGAAGCAGATGCGCCCTGGCTAAGCCTGATGTTGGACCATGTGCTGCACTCGTGTTTGGTGCATGCGAAGCGATGGTCTCAAGGATTGCCGCATCCTCACATGTGTCATTGTACATCAATCCATCGGCAAGTGGCATACCCATTGTATCAACAGCAATCATCGTGCCCGACGTGCCATCAACAGCGAGTGCGGCGATGCGGTTGCGGTCGACCTGCGACAGCGCCCCGTTAAGCGCAGCGCTCGCGGCGCGCCACCAGATCTGAGGATCGCGCGGATTAGGTCCAAAATCAGACAGTGCGGCTTTAAAAGATGATTGCTCATCGCCGTTGACATCGATAACAACGACCCGCGCACCAGTGGTCCCAAGATCAAGGCCTAGAAACAGGTCAGGAGACATTAAGAGCCTGCCTATATTTCTCGGCATCCCAATCCAGTAATTCTGCGTTTTGTTCGGCCGTGATGATTTGAACCGGCGCACGCTCCGGCAAACGGAGAAGTACATCTCCGAGGCATTGCGCTAACGCCAATGCACTTGGCGTTGCATCTGATCGGATGAGCGCACCGGCGCCCGGCACCAGCATGAGAATTGGCGGAGTTAGACCCGACCTACTCCTTCGAGCTACGGCTTCTTCTGGTGTTTCGTCCGCCTGAAGCACGGTCACTGCAACGCCCAAAAAAATGACATGATCAGGATAAAGGCTACCGACCTCCGCAGCCGCGGTCAGATCAGGATAAAGAGCAACTTGATGCGTCGGATGATCTATTCGCAACGAAATAAAATCCGGCGTTGCTCGGACAGCGAGAGCTTGAAGATCCGGATTGAGCAGAGTGCGAATTGGCGCATTCAGCGCTGCAATAACACGCATCAATAATGTATTTGCGGCATCAACTGTGTCTGCAGCCACAATCAATCCATGGTTCCCCAAAAGCACGACATCTGTATTTGGTTCAAGGACATTTGATACAAGCGCGGCCAGTCGCGCGCCAGGCTTAACATAAGGCACAAATGCCCAGTTAAAACCCTTCAACTTGTCAGCTAGAATAGCCGGGGCGTCTGACCGGATCACGATAGCAAGCGTGTTGACGCAATGGACATGCACGACAACCCGCTGCGCGAATACTGCATGAAGGGACGTTTCAATCGATGGGCGCAATGTTCCCGATAGACAAAATTCAGCCGGCTGATCAGCGCGGGGATGGCGTTCTTGAATGGCGATTTGCATGGCTGGCAAATCAACAGGCACAAAGATGTCACGCGTGAGCGCATCGGCTAAAAGAGTCCCTGATGCCTTAATCCACATCACTCGACCATCCTTGACCGACGTATTCCCGCCCGCCGCTTGTATGATCAACGGATTTGCACCGATTGCGGCAGAAAAATCGCAAAGAGCAGAAAAGTCGTCTGGGAGTGAATACATTTAATTTCTTCACGTTAAGCTGGCAAACCAATTTGTAAATTCGGCCTGCTCAGCAGATGACAGATGTAATATATGTTTGGTCCGCCGCATGAGAATATCTTCGGGCGTGCGCGCCCATTCAGAACGGAAAAGATATTGCGCTTCCGCTTCGTACAAAGCCCCCCCAAAATGCCGACCGAGCCCGTCAAGGGTGTTCGCCTCGCCAATTAAATTGCGGGCGCGAGTGCCATAGAGGCGAGCATAATGCTTGACCAACTGGTTGGGGAGCCAAGGATAATCTAACTGTAAGCGCTCAATAAACATTGAGAAATCGGCATTAGAAATATCACCGCCTGGCAGATGTCCGCGTACGGTCCAATCTGGTCCCATATCTGGAAAAGTTTTTTGCAATAATTGGACACCATGTTCCGACAATTTACGAAATGTCGTGATCTTACCGCCAAACACATTCAAGAGTGGCGCACCCGCGTTATTGAGATCAAAAACATAATCCCGCGTGACTGCTGACGGATTACCTGCTCCATCGTCAAATAGAGGACGCACGCCGGAAAATGATTGCAAGACATCCTCACGTCGTAAATTGTGTTTGAAATAGCGGTTTACGGCATTCAACAAATACCTAATTTCTTCCTCGTCCGCAGCGACATCTTCGGGCCGACCATTGAAGGCAATATCTGTTGTCCCAATCAGCGCTTTATCACCCTCGTAGGGATTAATAAAAATGACCCGCTTGTCGGTATTTTGTACGAGATAGGCGTGATCACCGTCCCAGAATTTCGGCGTGATAATATGACTTCCTTTAACCAGTCGAACATTGCGCTGGCTATTGCCGCCAACGACTTGATTGATAATCTGATTGACCCACGGCCCCGCTGCATTCACAAGCGCGCGCGCTAGAACCGACTGATCGCCCGATGGGCCAGTGAAATGAATGCGCCACAAATCACCTTCACGCCGTGCACTGTTACAAACAGTACGTGTCAGTATACGTGCGCCCCGTTCTTGTGCATCCAACGCATTCAAGACGACTAGTCGCGCGTCATCAACCCAGCAATCAGAATATTCGAAGCCCTTACGATAAGAATCTTTGAGCGGCAGCCCCTCGGGTGCGCGGGCAAGGTCCAGTGTCCGGGTTCCGGGCAAGAGTTTGCGCCCTCCCAGGTGATCGTACAAAAAAAGTCCAAGGCGTACGAGCCATGCGGGGCGATCAGATGGGCTATGGGGCAATACAAACCGCATTGGCCAAATGATATGCGGAGCGCTTTTCAAGAGCACCTCGCGTTCAATAAGCGCCTCGCGCACGAGCCGAAATTCGTAATATTCTAGGTAGCGAAGTCCACCATGCACCAGTTTGCCAGACCGGGACGAGGTACCTTGCGCCAGATCATCCTTTTCACAAAGGATCACGCTCAGTCCACGTCCAGCAGCATCGCGCGCAATTCCAGCGCCATTGATGCCGCCGCCAATGACAAAAAGATCCACAATTTCTGTCATAGGTGAGCCCCTATAGATTTGACGTTCTCTATTAAATCAACAAACACCGTCAAGATCGCTTTACGAAATATCACGCTAGCAAGCATTTTTTGCCGGTTCACCTGCAAGAAAACGCCGAACCTCCTCTGCCGCTTGCTCTGCGGCAAAAGTTACTGTGCGCACTGAAGCGCCAGCGATATGAGGCGTGATTGTGACGTTGGGCAGTTGAAGCAGAGGCCAATCTACGGGGACAGGCTCTATGGCAAATGTCTCTAGCATCGCCCCGCCAAGGTGGCCAGACGCAAGCGCAGCGTATAATGCTTCATAGTCGCACATCGGCCCCCGCGCTGTATTTAGAAAAATGCTGCCGGGGCGCATTTTGGCAAAAGCCTCAGCATTCATGATGTTCCGAGTTTCATCGGTCACACGGGCATGCAAAGTGACGACGTCCGCTTGAGTGAGTAATCGGTCGAAGGAAACCAATTCTACTCCGGACGCCATATCATCAGGAGTGAGTTGGATATAGGGATCGTGAACGAGCACCCTCGCACCAAATGCGCGCAGCAATTTTACAACTTTGGTACCGATATTGCCATAACCAATCACGCCGATGGTCATCTCGCTCAACTCGCGCCCTGCTACATCGGCGCGGTACAAATCGCCACGCCAATTCCCTGCACGCAGAGCCTCATGGCCCGCTGTAATCTTGCGGGTTTGTGAAAGCATTGCGCCCAGCGTGAATTCAGCGACCGCCGATGCATTACGGCCAGGCGTATTCACAACAAGAACTTTATGGTCGCGGGCTGCGTTCATGTCGATATTTACTGGCCCCCCGCGCGATACGGCGATCATCTTGAGGTTTGGTAATCGTGCAAACATAGCCCGCGACATCGGTGCCAGTTGAGTCACGAGTATTTCCGCATCACCAATGAAATCGACGATATCGTCAGCATTGCCAAAATATTCTTTTAACCCTTCCATTCCGTTCGTCGCGTAACCATGTTCCATCGGCTCGTCTGGCCAGTTCTCTTTCTTTAGACGCGTGGTTATGGATGTGCCGCAGGCCTCAATTAATTTAGCCTGAAAGATTTCTGGCAACATAAACTGATCGCCAATGATCGCGATTTCTTTCATCATTTTTTTCGGTCCTGTCGATTAGCAAGGCCCTGCCACACCGGCGAGAGCGCGCGACGTGCAGCGAAAAAATTGTTATAAAGATCGGCATAATTTGCGGACAGTTCCGTGTCGGCGGGTTCGCTATTGCCGAGCAACGGTGTAACCCATTCCGCAATACACTCGTCTATGCCAGCATAATGTCCGTTGGCAACAGCGGCCATCATCGCGGCCCCCGCAGCGCCGGCCTCTTCGCGCGCGGATATTCGTGTCGGTGCACCTATTGCAGCCGCATGAATCGCTCGCAAACCGCGTGAGCGCGCTGCACCACCTGTCAGCCTTAATTCACTCGGCAAAACACCCATAGCCGTATAGCAATCACGCGCAGCAAGTCCAAGTCCTTCAATGACGGCACGCACGAGATCTGGAAATCGATGGGTCCCATCTAGACCAATAAAACTTGCCCGTGCATTCGGATCAACAAAAGGTCCCCGCTCACCCGCTTCGGAAATATAGGGATGATAAATCAATGATCCAGGCTCGGTTGCTGCAAGCCAACCATCGATACGTGCCAATAGCTCCGCCTTGGAAACAGGTTGGGCTAAATCTGCAGCGAGATCGGCCGCAATTTTTAAAACCCAATCGATGTTGAGTGTCGATGCCATATTGGAATGAATTTGGGCGACTTTGCCCTTAAGCGGTAGTACCATAACATAACCCGTCGCGTCAGCATTTAAGACGACATCATCGACAGATTTAGCGAGCATATGCATTCCAGTTGAACCGATGATCGTGCATCCAACCGCGCTATTGGAACTCTCGCCCCCCGTATAAATACCCGCACCGAGCGCCGTACAAACAACATCGACATAGCCAAGGCTAACAGGCGTACCCTCCAACAGACCAGTAACCTCAGCTGCCCGGGTGCTAAGCTTGTGCGTCGTGTGGGAACCATCAACGATTTCAGGCAATAAATGTCTATATTTGGTCAACCCAAGGGATGCGATGACATCGGAATCGTAGCGTCGCGTCCGAAAATTACCAAAAGTAAAATTAGCTTCCGAGGGATCCGCGACCCTCTGTCCGGTGAGTTTCAGATACAGCCAGTCCTTGGGGTGCAATGCTGCTTCTGCGCCGACCAAAAATTCAGGTGTCGTGGTCAACATATGGGCAAGCTGCGTGCCCATCTGGCATGCATTCAGACCAGTTCCCGTCGATTCAAAACGTGCGCGATCTGTTGGCAAATTGCGTAAACGATGAACCGTGCTGACGGCACGGGAATCGAGCCAAATCCAACCGTCTGTAACAGGTCGATCACCCTGACCGACGAGCCAAGTTCCATCGCCTTGCGCCGTGACCGCGAGTGCGGCGGTTCGCTTTGCAAGATCGGGAACTAAGTCGGCAAGCGAACGTAATGTTTGTGCGCAATCGGCCCAAGTCTCATCAAGAGATTGGAACGCCGCGCCATCTTGGCGAGTCGTATAACGATTAGGTACAGACGCAATCGCAACCTGACGTCCGGACAAATCGAAGGCAACCGACTTTATCACTGATGTGCCGGCATCTATCCCAATCAAAATATCGCGCGCACTACTGGTCATTAAGCAAGCTCTTGCCCGTGGCTCAGTGCTTGACCAGAAGCGGGATCAAACACATGCAGATCAGACGGCTGAATTTTCAAGAAAATTAATTCACCCTCCGCTCCTGCCGATCGATCATGTTCAACCAATACAATGGTTTTGCCCGCGAAGCTTGCAGCGATATGTGACTGATCGCCAAGCCATTGATTGGCCACAATCATTCCTGCGGCCCCCATGGGCGCACGATGGACCGCGTAAGGGCGAACACCTATAACGACGTCGCGATATTCGAGCATACGTTCGCGAACCGGTTGAGCGAAATCGGATTCATTATAAGAAAGTTCTAATCCATCGTGCAGATGAAAACGCAAATTAGCATTTTCGATTGAGACATGAGCCGGAAATACATTCATTGGAGGCTCACCAACGAAAGTTCCCGTAAACAAGTTTGCCGGCCGGTTCTTAATTTCAGAGGGCGAGGCATATTGCTGAAGAACACCGGCCTCCATGACTGCGATCTTATCAGCGAGCGCGTTCGCTTCAGTTTGGTCATGCGTCACAAGAATCGCCGTCAATCCGTTCTCTTTGATGTAATGTTTAATTCTGCCACGTAACAGCGTCCGCAATTGCGGCTCCAACTGACCCATAGGTTCATCAAGAAGGTGGAGATCAGCTTGACGCACCAACGCGCGGGCCAAACTGGCGCGTTGTTGCTGACCGCCGGATATGGACGATGGAAAACGGTCCAATATGTCCGATATTTCTAACATCTGAGAAACGCTATTCACGCGGGCCGCAACTTCGCTGCCAGTCAATCGGGACGCCTTTAAAGCAAAGGCTATATTTTCGCCTACATTGACCGTTGGGTAAAGCGAATAACCCTCAAAAGCCATTGCAACATTGCGCTTAACGGGAGGGAGATTTTGTACTTCGCGCCCGGAAATCAAGATCTTCCCACGCGAGACTGACTCAAAGCCAGCGATCATTCTTAAGGTCGATGTCTTGCCACATCCAGAAGAACCCAAAAGCGCAATAATCTCACCCT
>CAIRGA010000045.1 GCA_903877935.1 uncultured Hyphomicrobiales bacterium | reverse complement strand
CTGCGGGCGTTACAATGATAAACGCGCCGGCATATTGCAGCGCCGTCACCGTCCGCAAATCACCTTTGGGAATGAACCGCTTTTGGTAAAACGTACCGAAGGTGACCGACACCATGGCGAGCATGTTAATGGCCAGAGGCCCCAATGCTTCTGCCAAATGAGCGGGATCAATGACGGATAATTTCGGCTCGAGCACGAAAACAATGCCACAAAACCCTAAAAAGATCCCGAGCCATTGGAGGTGTCCAATGCGCTCGCGCAGAATGAGGGGCGCGAGAAAGGCAGTTAAAATTGGCTGGATGGCGGCAACGAGGCCTGAAATTCCCGTCGGGACCCCATGTGCAATGGCCCACCAGACGCCGCCCAAATAAAGCGCATGAAGCAAGATGCCCGACGCCATGGCATGCAAAATACCGCGACCTTTGGGCCATTCAGCGCGCGAAAACCCGATAATGACGAGCATTGCGACAAAGGCCAAGGCAAAGCGCGCGGATAAAAAGGTCAGCGGATCGGCGTAATCGGCACCATAGCGCGCTGAGACCCACCCCGTGGACCAAATGGCAACAAACAGCGCTGGCGCAAGGCGTAGAAGCAAAGATGGGGAGGATTTCGACACGAGAATGATCCGGACGCCAAGATTTGACTGGGCCGTGATAGCGAAGGAATCCAGAGTGGTCGAGGGCCAGGACCAACAAATTATGGCCGCAAAGATTGACAATCCCGCCATATCCGTATTTTTGGGGTCATCCATCAATTTTCAGATCAGGCCCATGTCCCTTTCCGTTTCGAAGACAGCGAAATCGAAAACGTCAACCGCCCCAAAAGGCGGCAAGACGTTCTGACATGGTCCTCGCTCCGGTCTCTGCCCCCGGCGGGGATGAGGCGAAGAGCCCGTTAAGCGGGTTCATAAGGGGAGCTAAAGAGCCGTTAAACAAAGGATCACGATAATGGGTTTCAAGGTCGCAGTCGTCGGCGCCACGGGTAATGTGGGTCGTGAAATGCTTTCCATCCTCGCCGAGCGCGCCTTCCCGGCGGATGAAGTGGTTGCACTCGCCTCGTCGCGCAGCTTGGGCACCGAAGTCTCCTATGGCGACAAGGTGTTGAAAGTTCAAAACCTTGAGCATCATGATTTCTCCAAAACCGATATCTGCCTGATGTCGGCCGGCTCGGAGGTATCCAAAACCTGGTCGCCAAAAATCGGCGCGATGGGTTGCCTTGTGATCGATAACTCCTCCTGCTGGCGGTATGACGAGCGGGTGCCTTTGATTGTGCCGGAAGTGAATGCCGGTGTGCTGACCCGCTTTATGGCGGACGCCAATCGCCTCAACATCATTGCCAACCCAAATTGCTCAACCGCGCAGCTTGTTGTGGCGTTGAAGCCCTTGCACGACAAGGCAACGATCAAGCGCGTTGTGGTGGCGACCTATCAATCGGTGTCGGGTGCCGGCAAGGATGCGATGGATGAGCTCTTCAACCAATCGCGCGCGATCTTCTCGGCGACAGATGTGAAGGTTGAAAAGTTTACGAAACGCATCGCCTTCAACGTGATCCCGCATATCGACGTGTTCCTCGATGATGGCTACACGAAAGAAGAGTGGAAGATGGTGGTCGAGACCAAGAAAATTCTCGATCCGAAGATCAAGCTCACCGCCACCTGCGTTCGCGTGCCGGTATTTATTGCACATTCGGAAGCGGTGAATGTCGAGTTTGAAAATCCGATCACGGCGGATGAAGCACGCGCGATTTTGCGCTCGGCTCCGGGTTGCCTGGTCGTCGATAAGCGCGAGCCCGGGGGATATATCACACCGCATGAGGCAGCCGGCGAAGACGCGACCTATATCTCGCGTATTCGCGAAGACTCGACCGTTGAGAATGGTTTGGCATTCTGGTGCGTATCGGACAATTTGCGCAAAGGCGCGGCGCTGAATGCCATTCAGATTGCTGAGTCGCTGATCAACCGGAAGCTGTTGAAGCCTAAGGCTTGATCGACCGATTGAGTAAGCCTGAATAATCAGCACCTCATGGTGAGCCGCGCTGAAAGCGCGTGTCGAACCACGTCCTTCGACTCACGCCGCAAAGCGGCGTGGCTCAGGATGAGGAGGATGGTTAAACCCCTTCCGCCCGCATCAAGGACACGCGGCCGGGTAGATTGTCCATGGCCGCGTGAAATTCACCTGTTTGTGGATCACGGATTTTAAGCGAGCCGGAGAAAACATCGAAATAGGCACCATGAAGGCCTATTTTGCCGCGGCCTGCCAAAATATTTACGCAAGGGAACGTCATTAAATTTTCAAGCGTTTTGCCGACCGAGGCAAGCGCCAATTTTTCCGCGTAATCATCAAAATTCAACGACCCGCGGGGTCCCATTTCATTGGCGGCAGGCGTTACAAGATTAATCCATTTGCCGATAAAATCACCCGTAGAGAGCGGTTGGCTTTCGTCATCGGCAAAGGCCCGAATACCGCCGCAGCGACCATGTCCTAAAACAACGATGTG
>CAIRGA010000044.1 GCA_903877935.1 uncultured Hyphomicrobiales bacterium | reverse complement strand
GTCAACTTCTTCGGCGCCAAAGACGGCCTCGTTCACATCTCGCAGCTTGCAGCCGCGCGCGTGAACAAGGTCACCGACGTTGTGAAGGAAGGCGACAAGGTCAAGGTCAAGCTCTTGGGCTTCGACGAGCGCGGCAAGGTTCGCCTCTCGATGAAGGCCGTTGACCAAACAACCGGCGAAGATCTGGAAGCCAAAGCCGCTGCTGAAGGCACGGCAGAGTAAGTAGCACTTCTACTGCAAGAGTTAAAAAGGCGGCCTTCGGGTCGCCTTTTTTGTCATCCCTCATGGTGAGCCGCGCTGAAAGCGCGTGTCGAACCACGTCCTTCGACAAGCATCGCTTAGGCGATGCTGCTCAGGATGAGGAAAAAAAGAAAATCAGTTTCGATTTAATGCAGCACCCGCTGTGCCTGTGGCAGATCGAGCGAGAAGGCCGGAATATCAACCGAGAACATCTTGCCGCTCGGTCCTTCCATGATATACGCCCCCACCATGATGCCCTGAGGGGTCTCGAGCGGGCAGCCGCTGGTATAGGTGAACGATGAGCCCGGACTGATGCTCGGCTGCTCCCCTACCACGCCTTCGCCGCGTACTTCTTGGATTTTGCCATTGCCATCGGTGATTTTCCAATAGCGGCTGCGCAGCGTCACGGTTTCGGTTCCGAGATTGGCGATTTCAATCGTGTAGGACCAGAAATACCGCTCGCTTTGCGGCAGCGATTGCTCGGCCATATAGGCCGGTTGAACCGTAATCTGAATGCCGCTGGTCGTTGCGCGATACATCGCGGGTGCCCCTTTTGCATGAACCTTTAATGGCGAGATCGTTCGTAGGCCTTGCGTGGCCAAGCCGTCAATGGGTCTTAAAGGGTAGCCGGGTAGGGATAATAAAAACCCCGCATGGAGCGATCCACGCGGGGTTGATGATGATTGAGCTCAGCTTTTGGACCGCGAGGCTCCCGCCACGCATTCTTAACAGCTGCCTCATGCGCGCCGGGAGGCGCGCGGTCTAGTTAGGAAAGCGCGCCGGGAGGGCCCGCGCGGTCCAGTGAGGAAAGCGCTGCCCAAGAGCTGCGCGGTCCAGTGAGGATTACTCGCCCGACTTTTTCTTCAAAGCTGCGCCCAAAATGTCGCCGAGTGAAGCGCCTGCATCGGCTGAGCCGTACTGGGCAATCGCTTCTTTCTCTTCAGCCATTTCGAGGGCCTTGATCGAGACCTGCACCTTGCGGGCCTTGCGGTCGAACAGAATGACGCGGGCGTCAATCTTTTCGCCGGCTGCGAAGCGCTCTGGACGCTGCTCAGCACGATCACGGGCCAAATCGCCGCGCTTGATGAAGGTCATGAATTCGGTGCCGACGATCTTCACGTCGAGACCGGCTTCCTTCACTTCCACCACTTCGCAGGTGACGATGGCGTTCTTCTTGAGGTCGCTGCCTGGTGCGTCTGCAGCCTCCGTGAACTTGTCGCCGCCCATCTGCTTCACGCCAAGCGAGATACGCTCCTTCTCGACATCGACGTCGAGAACCTGAGCCTTGACCATATCGCCCTTCTTATACTCTTCGATCACCTGTTCGCCCGGGCGGTTCCAGTCGAGATCGGAGAGATGGACCATACCGTCAACATCGCCTTCAAGGCCGATGAAGAGACCGAATTCGGTCTTGTTCTTCACTTCACCTTCAACAACGCTGCCTGCTGGATATTTCTCAGCAAAGGCTTCCCATGGATTCTGCAGCGTCTGCTTGAGACCAAGCGAGATGCGGCGCTTTGACGAATCCACTTCGAGGATCTGCACTTCGACTTCTTGCGAGGTCGAAACGATCTTGCCGGGATGCACGTTCTTCTTCGTCCAGGACATTTCAGAGACGTGGATCAGGCCTTCAATGCCTGGCTCCAATTCAACGAATGCACCGTAATCGGTGATGTTCGTGACGCGACCCGAGAAGCGCGAATTGAGCGGATATTTCGCTTCAATCGCTTCCCACGGATCAGCCAGCAATTGCTTGATGCCGAGCGAGATGCGGTGCGTTTCATGGTTGATCTTGATGATCTTAACCTTGAGCTGCTGACCGATGGTCACCACTTCAGACGGATGGTTGACGCGGCGCCATGCCATGTCGGTGACGTGCAACAGACCATCAATGCCACCGAGATCGACGAATGCGCCGTATTCGGTGATGTTCTTGACGGTACCGTCAACGGTCTGACCTTCCTCGAGATTGGCAACGAGTTCGGTACGGGCCTCTGCGCGCGTCTCTTCGAGCACGCTACGACGCGAAACAACGATGTTGCCGCGACGACGATCCATTTTCAGGATCAAGAAAGGCTGTACAATGCTCATCAGCGGGCCGACATCACGGATCGGACGGATGTCGACCTGGCTGCGCGGCAAGAAGGCGGTTGCGCCATCAAGATCGACCGTATAGCCGCCCTTGACGATGTTGAAGATAACGCCGTTGACCTTCTCTTGCTTCTCGAACGCCTGCTCAAGCTTGACCCAGCTTTCCTCGCGGCGCGCTTTGTCGCGCGAGATAACGGCTTCACCAAGCGCGTTTTCGATCCGGTCGAGATAGACTTCGACTTCATCGCCAACGCCCGGTGCGCCTTCGCGGCCTGGGCCTGTAAATTCACGTAATGCCACGCGACCTTCGGTCTTAAGACCAAGGTCAACAACGGCCATATCCTTTTCAATGGCAATGATGATGCCCTTGATAACGGAACCTTCTAGCGAGTCGTTCTTGCTGAATGACTCGTCGAGCAACGCAGCGAAATCATCGCGCGATGGATTGTAAGAGTTAACGGATGCCATATTTTCTCCTGAGAGCCCCGGCTAGGGGCCAAGCGCCGACGGGTTAGTGTTAAAGGGCGTCTTTCTCGATCGATGTTCGGCAGCTTTGCTGCAAAACCACCGCTATACGCGGGTCGGCGCTGAACCGATGTCGAATGACGTGTGAACTTAATCTCATTTTTTACCAGCAAGCTCAGCTTCGATGAGGCCGAGAGCCATCTGGAAAGCGGCTTCTATACCGAGTTTAGTCGTATCGAGCAAGCGGGCATCTTCAGCCCTTTTTAAGGGCGCTGCCAAGCGGCCCGAATCGCGTTCATCGCGTTTGCGCACATCGGCCAAAATGGTTTCGAATAATAGCTCGGGATTGGACTTCTGCAGCTCGAGCCATCGGCGTTTGGCGCGCTCCTCGGTGCTCGCCGTCACAAAGAGTTTTGCATCGGCATCAGGACAAATCACCGTGCCAATATCGCGACCATCCAACACGGCACCCGGATTTTGCGCAGCAAATTCGCGTTGTCCTTGCAACAAGGCTTCGCGGACGCCTGGATAAACGGAAATCACAGAGGCGGCTTCTCCCGCCTCGGCCCCGCGCAGCCTTGCTTCATCCAATGCGCGAAAATCGAGCGCCCGCGCAACAGCAACCGCGGCCGCTTCATCAGTAAGCGCTTCGCCCTGATCCAGCAAAGTGCGTGCTACAGCGCGGTATAAAAGCCCCGTATCGAGATGATTAAGTCCATAATGCGCAGCAATTCGCTTGCTCAGCGTGCCTTTGCCAGACGCTGCAGGCCCATCAACGGCGATGATCATGCGAAATAATCGGCACCAAGCCCGCGCATCAACGTTACAAAGCTTGGAAAGCTTGTTGCGATCATGCGCTCGTCATCAACCGTCATCGGCTTGTCGGTTGCCATGCCCATTACGAGAAAGCTCATCGCGATCCGGTGGTCGAGATGGGTTGCCACTACCCCGCCGCCGCCAGGTACTGCGCCACTCATGCCCTGCACGATCAAGTCATCGCCTTCAATCGCGTAAGTGACGCCCGCTTCAGCCAATCCATCAGCAACCGCCTGCAAACGATCACTCTCCTTCACGCGCAATTCGTTCAAACCCCGCATCCGTGTTTCACCGGAGGCGAAGGAAGCAGCAACGGCAAGCACCGGATATTCATCAATCATCGACGGCGCGCGCGGTGCCGGTACATCCACGCCCTTCAAGCTAGAGGCGCGCACGCGCAGGTCAGCAACGTCCTCACCACCCTCATAGCGTGGGTTTAAAATATCGATGGATGCGCCCATCTCAAGCAAAGTGGTCAATAGCCCCGTCCGCAACGGATTCATCATCACGCCTTCGATGAGAATATCTGAACCCGGAACGATGAGTGCCGCCACCATAGGGAAAGCCGCAGACGATGGATCGCGTGGGACCATAATCGGGCGGGGTTTCAATTCAGGACGGCCTTCCAACTCAATCCGGCGACCATCATGGCCTTCATGCGTTACCTTCACCGTCGCGCCGAAATAGGTCAGCATTTTTTCGGTGTGATCGCGTGTGGCTTCCGTTTCAATCACCGTCGTACGGCCGGGTGAATTAAGGCCTGCGAGCAAAATCGCCGATTTGATCTGTGCGGATGCAACCGGCGTCGCGTAGGTAATCGGTAAGGGATCTGCCGCCCCCTTGATCGTAATCGGGCAACGACCGCCTTCGGCTTGCGCAACCACTTGAACACCCATCTCTACCAACGGGTCGAGAATACGACGCATCGGGCGTTTGCGCAGCGAGGCATCACCGTCAAAGGTCGCGGTAATGTCATGGCCACCGACCACACCCATCATCAGACGCGATCCTGTTCCTGCATTGCCGAAATCCAAAACATCGTCAGGTGAGCGTAACCCGCCAATACCCACACCGCGAACCCGCCAATGGCCGTCACCAAGCCGATCAATCGTCGCTCCCAATGCGCGACATGCCGCAGCGGTTCGCAAAACATCATCGCCTTCAAGCAAACCCTCGACCAGCGTCTCACCAACCGAGAGCAAGCCAAAGATCATCGCGCGATGCGAAATCGATTTATCGCCGGGCAATTTAACGTTCCCGCTCAAGGGTTTTCCACGCCGCGCGCTTAGGGGTTGGGGCAAACCCGAATGGGAACTCGACATTGGATGGTCCTTAATAATCGACGTTAAGCCAAGAAGGGGCTTGACGCCGCGATCAGACTGGGATGAATACCGCGCACTATCACAGTCGGATCGTTCCGTCATCCTGTCCCTGATTTGTTTTTATAATGGATGGATGGAAAGGCCGGAGAAACTTTTTTCGTTCGGCATCCGCCGAACCAGACGTTAGAATGAGGTCTTCCCTTGGCCAAAGCAGAACTTGGAACCAAGCGTCAGTGCCAGAGCTGTGGCTCTAAATTTTATGATTTGCAGAAGGATCCAATCCTCTGCCCGAAATGCGGCACCGTTTTCCAACCCACTATTTTGATGGCGCGTCCCGAAATCGTCGCCAAAGCCGTTGATGAGGACGAAGCCGATGCGGGTTCCTTGGTTGACGGTCCAGAACTCGTCTCCTTGGACGATGTCGAGGCGGAAGAGTCTGGCAAGGATATCCCGATCGGTGATGTCGATGTCGAGATCGAAGACGATGATATCGCCGATGAAACCTTCCTCGAAGAAGAGGAAGAAGGCGATGATGATGTTGCCGATCTGATCGACGGTGATATCGAGGACGACGAAGAAGTCTAATCTTCGAGACAGCCCCGAGCCTAATTTGAGGCAAAGGGCTTGAGTTGGGCGACGTGGGGGGCTATAGACCCCCGGTCGCAAGCGCTAATGGCGCGGATATCGATCGGGTGCCCAAATCCGATTTAACGACACTAATGGGGTCATAGCTCAGTTGGGAGAGCGCTTGAATGGCATTCAAGAGGTCGGCGGTTCGATTCCGCCTGGCTCCACCACTTCATTTTTTTGATGAGCGAAGCGAAGTAGGAAAAGCCTAAGGCCCGGCGTCGCTCGAAGAGCGAAGACGGACTCATCGGCCAGCAGCCATCCATCTTTCAGCCCCTTACCCACTAAAATATCATCGACCTATTTCCGAATACGCACCTCCCACGTCGCGGCATTGCTTTAGCTTGACCAAAAATTGATCGAGGTTCAGGGCCGTCGGATATTCCAATTCTTTAATCGTCTCAGCGCT
>CAIRGA010000043.1 GCA_903877935.1 uncultured Hyphomicrobiales bacterium | reverse complement strand
ATGCTGACGGCGTTATTATCAACAAAGTTCTTTATTCGCCCGACTATTCGGGTGATTTGTTCAAAGATTGGTCTGGTAAGGCGTGGATCGACATTGTTTCCGTTGAAAGTCGACCAAAAGTAAAGGAAATGCTGCAAGATCTTGCCTCTGGTCAGATATCGCGTTGGCGGCAGATCAATCAAAATACCGAGTCGGGGGGCGAGCTTCCGATCCGCATCATCCTGTTGAAAGCGGGCACCGAGGGTCATGCCATTGCCGTTGGCCGCGACATGCGTCCCGTTGCGAGCATGCAGCAGCGCCTTGTTGCCGCCGAATTGTCCATTGAGCAGGAATATGCCCGCTTAAGGCATGCCGAAACCCGTTACCGGTTGCTGATGCAGGTATCGGCCGAGGCGATTTTATTGATTGATGGCCGTACCGGTCGGGTCATTGAGGCCAATCCATCGGCTGCAACCATGCTCAACCGGCCACTCAAACGCCTGATCGGTTCGGTTTTTTCAGATAATTTTTCAGGCTCCGACCTCGATAAGATCGAGGATATGAACATAACCCTGCGCTCCTCGGGGCGCATGGACGAGGTTTCACTGTCGCTTGAGGGCGACCAACAGGCGGTCGCCAGTGCAACCGTCTTTAGAGAAGATAACGCCATCTATTACTTGGTCAGGCTGTTCCCCCTTTCCGTTGGAACGGGCGGGACTGTCGTGTCAAAAAGCCAATCGGCGGCGGTTCGGATCATGCAAGGCATGCCGTCCGGCTTCGTTTTGACGGATTTTGACCGTAAAATTCTGACCGCCAACGCCTCTTTCCTCGAAAGTGCGCAGTTGGGTGCCGAGGAACAGGCGCGCGGCGAGCCCCTTGATCGCTGGTTAGGGCGGGTTGGGGTCGATATTGGATTACTTTATTCAAATGTCATCGAAAATGGCATGGTTCGCCAGTTTTCGACCGTTATTCGGGGCCAATTCGGCACGATTGAAGATGTCGAAGTGTCCGGCTTTGTTGCCCCAGACACCGATCCGCCATCGATTGGGTTTACGCTTCGTCGGGTAGCCCGCCGCCCGGTTGCCGAAGATCATAGCAAGAAGAGCCTGCTCCGTTCGATCGACGAAATGACCAAGCTGGTTGGTAAAGTGCCGCTCAAAGATCTCGTGCGCGAAACCACCGATATTATTGAGCGTCTTTGTATCGAGGCGGCCCTCCAGCTCACCGATAATAACCGGGCTAGCTCGGCGGATATGCTCGGGCTTTCGCGACAAAGCCTCTATGTCAAACTGCATCGCCACGGCATCGAAGATAAAGGCTTTGGTGAGAAAAACTGACACTTTTTAAATTAGAGTGTAAATCTAGATTGACATAATGATTTGGCGTGCCAAATTGTGATCCATGTCACAGTCGCTTTCTCAACCTACGGAAATTTCCGTTCCCGCCCTTGCGTCCGTTATCGAGCTTTTGAAGCCGATCACTTGGTTCGCACCCATGTGGGCCTTTGGCTGCGGCATTGTTTCCTCCGGCGCTTCCGTTTGGGATAATCTCGGCATGCTCGTTTTGGGCGTGCTCTTATCAGGCCCCCTCGTTTGCGGAACGAGCCAAGCCGTCAATGATTGGTACGACCGTCACGTTGACGCGATCAATGAGCCAAACCGTCCTATTCCCTCGGGCCGAATTCCTGGCCGTTGGGGCATTAATATCGGCATTTTCTGGACCGGCCTGTCGCTCCTTGTCGCTGCTGAAATCGGAGCCACCGTTTTTTTCGCAGCCCTTTTCGGTGTCGCCGCTGCCTGGGCTTATAGTATGCCGCCGCTGCGGTTCAAAAAGAACGGCTGGCTCGGCAATAGCGCGGTCGCGATTTGTTACGAAGGACTGCCTTGGTTTACCGGCGCCGCGATTATGGTGCATGGCGTCCCTTCGCCTGCCATCATTGCGTTGGCTTTGCTCTACAGCTTTGGCGCCCATGGCATCATGACGCTGAATGATTTCAAATCCGTTGAAGGCGACCGCGAGATGGGCTTGCTCTCGCTTCCTGTTCAATTAGGCGTTGGTAACGCGGCACGGCTTGCGTGTGGGGTAATGGCCGCGCCGCAAATCATCGTCATCGGATTCTTGGTCCATTGGGAGAAGCCGTTTCATGCGCTCGGTGTTGCTGCCCTCTTGGGTGTGCAAATTTTCCTCATGCGGCGATTGCTGAAAGACCCGAAGAAAGAAGCGGCCTTTTATAACGCGACCGGCACAACGCTCTATGTTCTCGGAATGTTGGTGAGTGCGTTTGCCGTTCGTACCGTTACCGGAGGTCTGTGATGGAGAGCAAAGGGCTCGGCTGGATTGGGATTGTTCGACTGGGCCTTGTTCAGACGTCGATTGGAGCGATTGTTGTTTTATGCACGTCGACGATTAACCGTTTGATGGTTGTTGAATTTGCTCTGCCCGCGCTTGTTCCGGGCATTTTGGTGACGTGGCATTACCTCTTGCAAATCATGCGGCCGCGTTGGGGGCATGGCTCCGATGTTGGAGGGAGCCGGACGCCTTGGATTATCGGTGGCATGGCCATTCTCGCGCTTGGCGGTTTTGCTTCCGCTCTCTCGATCAGCGTGATGGCCTACAACACCGCCTTAGGACTCATCACCGCGGCCTTTGCCTTTACCTTGATCGGAACCGGGGTAGGCGCTGCAGGCACATCGCTTCTCGTGCTCCTTGCCAAGAGCGTCAATAAAGAACGCCGGGCGGCTGCTGCAACGATCGTTTGGATCATGATGATTGCCGGCTTTGTTGTAACGGCAGGCTTTGTCGGTAAATTTCTCAATCCCTTTTCGCTTGAGCGTTTAAACCTCTTGGCTGGTATTGTCTGCGCCGGCGGATTTCTTGTGTCGTGCCTAGCGATCTTCCGGTTGGAGCCGTCCACCAAAGCGATCGACATAACAGAGCAACCTCGTGAAAAGCCTGACTTTAAATCAGCGCTGAAAGAAGTGTGGCAGGACCAGACCGCGCGGCGGTTTGCACTCTTCGTGTTTGTTTCCATGCTGGCCTATAGCGCGCAAGAATTGGTGCTTGAACCTTTCGGCGCACTCGTCTTCGGCATGAGCCCGTCAGAGACCGCGTTGCTCGGTGGTGCGCAACATAGCGGCGCGCTCACCGGTATGATCCTTGTCGGATTGCTTGCCACTTTATGGAGCAAGTCGCGGCTGATGGCGCTGCGCAATTGGATCATGATCGGATGCGCAGGCTCGGCCCTTGCGCTGATCAATCTTGTTATCGCCTCTCGCATTGGCCCTGCTTGGCCGCTTGTTCCATCGATCTTCGTGCTGGGTCTTGCGAATGGCATCTATGCGGTAGCGGCCATCGGTTCGATGTTCAATCTCGCCGCCAGTGGCGGTGAAGCGCGCGAAGGTCTTCGGATGGGACTATTCGGCGCGGCGCAAGGCGTAGCCTTTGGTATTGGCGGCTTTGCCGGATCAGGACTTTCGGACCTGATGCGCGCGGTACTCGGATCACCGGTGAGCGCTTATTCGATTGTTTTTGCAGCTGAGGCCTTGTTGTTTTTCATCGCCACCCTCTTGGCCGCACAAATGGGCCAATCGAGTGAGGCCCACAGCAACGAAATACCCTTTCATCAACAAGAACCCCGAATGGGAATGAGCGGAGGATAATTCATGCTTGAGCGTACAGTGTACGACGTTGTGGTGGTTGGCGGTGGCCCATCGGGCGCGACAGCCGCGAATGATTTGGCCCGTCTTGGACGAAATGTCTTGATGTTGGATCGCGCGGGCCGGATCAAGCCCTGTGGTGGCGCGATACCGCCGCGCGCCATTCGTGACTTTGCCATTCCCGATGAATTGGTCGTTGCTAAAATCAGCTGCGCCATGATCGTGTCGCCGAAAAATCGGCGCGTCGATATGCCGGTTGAAGGCAGCTATGTGGGCATGGTGGACCGCGATGTCTTCGACGAATGGTTACGCAACCGCGCCCAGCACTCAGGAGCGGTGCGCCGCACAGGGACTTATGAAAGGTTCGAGCGCGATGCCGATGGCACTGCCATTGTCGTCTATAAAGACGCCGAAGGTATCGAGGAGCAGATACGCACGCGCCTCGTGATCGGTGCCGATGGCGCCTTATCAAAAGTAGCGCGCGATACCGTGCGTGGCGGCGATCGAATGCCGTACGTTTTCGCCTATCATGAAATCGTAAAATCGCCCGAAATGGGAACCGCCGATTTCAGTCCGGCCCGTTGCGATGTGTATTATCGCGGCACGCTTTCACCGGACTTCTATTCGTGGGTCTTTCCCCATGGCGACACGATGAGCATTGGCACCGGAAGTGCGAATAAGGGCTTTTCGTTAAAAGGCTCGGTGGCTGATCTTCGTCAACTAACGGGGCTTGATAAGACGGAAACCATCCGCAAAGAAGGCGCCCCTATTCCGCTAAAGCCGCTCAAAAAATGGGACAATGGTCGTGATGTCTTGCTCGCCGGCGATGCCGCAGGCGTCGTGGCACCAGCCTCCGGCGAAGGCATTTATTACGCCATGCTGGGCGGACGCCTTGCCGCCGAAGCGGTTGATCTTTGCCTTGCAACGGGCAATGCCAAAGCGCTGCTCACCGCACGCAAGCGCTTCATGAAAGACCACGGCACGGTCTTTTTCGTCTTAGGAATCATGCAACGCTTCTGGTATGGAAGCGATGGAATGCGCGAGCGTTTTGTGAAAATGTGTGAGGACAAGGACGTGCAACGCCTGACATGGGAATCCTACACCGAGAAAAAACTGGTGCGTAAAGATCCCCTCGCCCATCTTAAAATTTTCATCAAAGACACGGCCCATCTTTTGGGTCTAGCCAAAGTCACATGATTGATTTTTCCGATCCCTACACGCAGGCACTCATCATTGCCGGAATCGGTGCCACGCTTGTCGGCGGCATCGGCGGACTGCTGACCGAGATTGGTCCTTGGTATCGCAGCCTGCGCAATCCCTGGTGGAAACCGCCAGATTGGGCCTTCGGACCGATCTGGACCACCATTTTAGTGCTCGTGACCATTGGAGCCGCGAAAGCCTGGCAAGGGGCGCCCGATGCGGCTGCGCGCCAAGCGATTGTCCTATCCTTTGCAATCAATGGCGTTCTCAATATTGGCTGGAACCTGTGCTTCTTTAAGCTTCGCCGCCCGGATTGGGCGCTGATCGAGGTTGTTTTTCTATGGCTTTCAATCGTGGTCATGATCCTTGTCGTCCAGCCTTTTTCGACGGAAGCGGCGCTTTATGATGTGCCATACCTTGTGTGGGTTTTCATCGCGGCACTTTTGAACCGAAAGATCGTTCACTTGAACCAGCCCTTCGGCCTCTCCGAGACCCCCGGCGCTTAAAGACGTAGCGCCCACCCCCCTTCGCCAGCCCTTGAAAACACGGGACGGATGATTCCGGCTCTTGCCGGTCAGCCTTAGCCGAATTCGGCCCCCAAAGGGGCTGGCTTGCGCACACCCTTTGCTCGTCTGCAAAAAAACCATCCCTCTTTTAAAATGGGCCCAAATGCTCATTTTTTAGGCTCAAAAGGCCGATTCTTGTGCCCGAAGAGTGGAGCTTTGACCCGCGCGGGTAAGCCGCAACGTCCCCCTTGACCTTGCTGTATGTCAAAATAAATTGACAATCCAAACTGTCATAATATCATGACATTTGTCGTCGTACGACAGCGAGAATGGGGTCGTCCGGGCTTTTGCTTGGAGGGTCACTTTGTCGCAACCCACGTGCGGGTTCAGCACGAGAGTGATCGCATTACTCCATGGAGGTAGCGATATGAGCGATGATGCAAACCGCGTCTGGCCAACCGGCCTAACACACGCGGAATCGGAGGAGCTGCACAAGCATATTATCGATGGAGCCCGTGTATTCGGCGCCATCGCATTGTTCGCGCATTTCCTTGCTTATGTTTATTCACCTTGGCTTCACTGAGGAGGAACGGACATGAATCAAGGAAGAATGTGGACAGTGGTCAAGCCAACGGTTGGAATTCCAGTATTTCTGGGCGCCGTGGCCGTGACGTCATTGATTGTGCACTACGCCATCTTGTCCCACACAACGTGGTACCCAGCTTTCTTAGAAGGCGGCCACAAGAAGGTCTCGATGGAGATTCAGACAACCGTTCCTGCGGGTCTGGCTCTTAAAGGCGTAGAGATCGTGAATTCTTAATTCAAGATCTTCGATGAGTAATGGGTCGGGATCGCACGATTCCGACCCTTTCCAACAAATAGCGCTGCTTAAAGGCCTTTGTCCGTAAGCGCCGCAATGTGTGCGTGTCTGGAGAAACATTTATATCCCTGACGCGCATCGATTATTCAGGGGTGGAAAGGGACTGGCTCACCGATGAACCGCGTCGGCCTGAAACTCATACAAAGCTGGGCCAGCTATGGGCCACGCTTCCTTCCATTCGCCGATGTGGCAACCAAGGAATTGCCCCTCAGCCGGTTGCTGCGCCTCTCCCTTTTTCAGGTCACCGTTGGCATGGCGCTTGTCTTGCTCGTCGGCACCTTAAACCGCGTCATGATTGTCGAATTGGATGTGCCGGCCTCGCTCGTCGGAATCATGATCTCGCTACCGCTCCTTTTTGCGCCTTTCCGCGCCCTTATCGGGTTTAAATCAGACATCCATGAGTCGGCGCTTGGCTGGCGACGGGTGCCCTTCATTTTTCGCGGCACGATGATCCAATTTGGCGGCCTCGCAATTATGCCCTTCGCATTATTGGTCCTGTCGGGTGGCGGTGAATCGGCTCGCTATCCCATCTGGGTCGGACAGTTTGGAGCAGGCATCGCCTTTTTACTGGTAGGTGCTGGCTTGCACACGGTTCAAACCATTGGCTTGGCGCTCGCCACCGATTTAGCGCCAACGGAGGCGCAACCAAAAGTCGTTGGGCTCATGTATGTGATGCTGCTGCTCGGCATGATGGTGAGTGCTGTTACCTTTGGTGCGTCGCTGGCTCATTTCAGCCCCTTGCGCTTGATCCAAGTCATCCAAGCCTGCGCGGTCATCACCATCGTCCTCAACAGTGTCGCTGCGTGGAAGCAGGAGGGGCGGCACGCGGCGCGGCGAAACCCGATCGCACGCCAACCCTCGTTTAAAGAATCATGGGATTCATTTGCTGCCGGAGGAAATGCCGTCAGACGCCTCGTATCGGTTGGTCTTGGTACGATGGGTTTCAGCATGGCGGACGTTCTTCTCGAGCCTTATGGCGGCCAAATCCTGCATCTCAGCGTCGGCGCGACAACGAGCCTCACTGCAACGCTGGCCGGCGGCGGCCTGATCGGGCTGGCTTTAGCGTCACGCGTGTTGAGCCGCGGAGCGGATCCGTTCCGAATGGCAAGCTATGGCGCAAGTGCTGGCATTCCTGCCTTTTTGCTCGTCATCGCTTCGGCATCCACCCATGAGCCGATGCTTTTCGCGATCGGAACATTGATGGTGGGCTTTGGCGCTGGATTGTTCGGACATGGAACCTTGACGGCGACGATGAACCTCGCGCCGCGCAGTCAGGTCGGGCTAGCCCTCGGCGCGTGGGGCGCTTCACAGGCCGTCGCAGCAGGCCTTGCCATCGCCATCGGTGGCGTTCTTCGCGATCTCGTCGCCGCGATGCCGCTGCAGGGAAATTTTGGCCCTGCCACTGGATATATGAGCGTTTATGCTTTGGAAGTGATTGTGTTGCTCTGCACGCTTGTTGCGATGGCGCCCCTCATCGGCCCCAATCGTCCACGATCGGCACACCAGCATGAGCCGTCAACCTAGGGACCTTGTGAAAGCCACGCTATGCACAACAGCACCCCTGCCAGACCCGCGCTTCCATGGATCAAAAGCATGGCATTGGACTTTACTTTGGACCGACGCCCGAAGACCGGACGCAGCAACCCAAAAAAGGCCGCAAGCGCTAAAAAGCCTGCGGCCCAATCGCCAAACACACCTGCCGGAATGGCATCTCCAATCGGCCATCCCTTCAGCATGATGACAACCATCTCGAGCGTTCCAAGACCCAATAAGAGATGGACGCCAATAAGAACCGATTTGCGTTTGCCGCGTATGAGTAGAAAAGCAAGCGTCAGGCCAAGGATCAACGTGGCGACAGGGAGTAAAATAAGCGGAAAATGGAACATTATTGCTCTCGGCCAAGGTTGCGAACAAAAGACGGTTGCCTACGATAGCCAACAAAACCCGTTCCGGGCAATGCCACCATCCTGCCGCTTGAAGGAAAGTTCAATACGTCGAGAACAATCGAGACGGAAACGTCATCAGAGCGTTCGTAACCTTTCGGCGGACTTGCCAGAGATACCATTCTATCGCATTTTTCGTTCGGATTTACGGTCGGCGCACATTTCAATACGAGCGGTCACACAGGCGCTCAAACTCCATCCCAACAGACAGGCGGACATGTCATGAGCACACTTAATACACGGATTTACAGAGACTATGGTGACGCCGTGAACGCGGTGAACCGGCTCCATAAAAAGAAGTTTAACAAGAATTTCGTGTTCTTGATATCCAACGCCGAAAATCACACCTCCGAGTCGGATGGAACGCTTGAAGAGCGGATCGCAAAAGCCGGCATTCCGGCAAGCGACGCCACAAGCTTTGCGGAATTCATCCAACAAGGCTATTCGCTTGTCGCCGTTCACGCGCCTTGGGGCGAGTCGCTTAATGCGACCACCATCATGGATAAATTTTCGCCCGAGAAAATCACAACCGCGAATAAAAAATATCAGGGCCCGACATTCCTAAACGGGTCGCCCTTTTCAACCTTCTTCGACATTCCGCTTTTATCAAAAGACCCGACGCCCTTCGCAACCTTTTGGAACATGCCCTCGATTGTTAGATCATCGACACCGTTTTCCAATTGGATTGGTATCCCTTCCATCTGGCGTCAACCTTCCGTTGAAAAGTCTTTATTTGGTATGCCGAAGCTGCTGCGGAGCAAACAGTCGCTTTCATCTTGGTACAATCTCCCGATGCTGACCAAGACGGCCCGGCCTTTCTCGCAGTTTTTCCGCATGCCGGAGCTCACCCGCATTTCGACGCCGTTCTCAGCCTTTTTTCGCGTGCCTTCCTTGATCAATCAGAAGGGATGGGATGCGCAAGTTCAAGGTTGGCCAAAGCTCACGAAAAGCGGGACGCCATTTTCGAATTTCTTAGGGATAGATACGGTGACGAAGACCGACGATACCACCTTCTCGTCCGACGGCGTCCACAAGCTCGGCCGGGTTGCGGATCCTCTGTCATCGACACTTGGCCTTCCGACCGTCTCACGGCGGAGCTGGACGGTGTCGGGCTTGCTGGGTATTCCACTGCTGGTTAAGTCCCGCAAGCGGGTCAGCTGACCCGCTCTGGGTCGCATGGGGTCCTAAGCACGGGCAACGGTCCCTCACCGGCCGGACTTGCCATCGGATAGGGCAGAATACGCATGGATGAAATTATTAAGAGTGGTTTTGCGACCGATATCGTGTTGATCATTATGGCCGTTGAGGCGGTAATGATCACTTTTTTTATGCGCCGAAACGGGTTAAATTCGTCCGTTCCGGGCTTTTTAGCAGCACTTTTGGCCGGTGCCTGCCTTATTCTGGCCCTAAGAGCGGCGCTTAACGGATCGGGTTTTGGGGAGATAGCACTCTTTCTTGCGCTTAGCCTCCTTGCGCATCTAGGCGAGCTTGTCTTAAAAATTCGGAGTCTCAAGGCAAATCCAAATCAGGGGAGCCAGACGTAGATTGTCGTCAGCGTAATTGCGACTGACTCCAGAAGGGATGAGTGACAATGTCCAAGAACATTATTTTATCGTCGATCGCCGCAGCCATGCTTCTTGCCACACCCGCTTTCGCGGACGGCGATGCAGCAGCTGGCGCGACCGTATTCGTCAAATGCAAAGCCTGCCATGAGAATGAGCAGGGCGTAAACAAGATCGGCCCAACGCTGAAGGGCGTCGTCGGCCGCAAGGGCGCGTCGGTAGAAGGCTATAACTACTCCGATGGCGCCAAAGCTAAATCCGCCGAGGGTCTTGTCTGGACGGAAGAAACGCTCGCCGCTTATCTGCCCGACCCAAAAGCCTATGTGCCCGGCACCAAGATGGCGTTTGCTGGTTTGAAAAACCCGCAAGACGTAGCCGATGTGATCGCCTATCTTAAGACCAAGCCATAAGCCTTACCCAAACTGGCGATTGCCGATTTGAGCGATGTGGGCCCGATGTGACTTTATAAAATCACATCGGGCCCAATTTATTTTACCCTCGGCTTTTTTCGTAAAATCAGGGTCCCCTTTTGCGCGCCATGCTATAAGATCAAGACCATGACGGATATAGAGCGGCGCAAGCGCGATCATCTCGATATTGTTCTTTCCGGTACGGCTTCCCACACGATGCCTGCCGGATTTGACCGTTTTTCTTTCGCGCACAACGCCTTGCCCGAAGTGAATTTTGACGCGATTGATCTTGCGTCGCAGTTTCTCGGCTTCCCTCTCCGGATTCCTTTTCTCGCATCGTCAATGACGGGCGGACCCGTCGAATCCATCACCATCAACCGTGCTTTGGCCGAAGCCGCTCAACAATGCGGCTTTGCCATGGGGGTAGGCTCGCAGCGCATCGCGCTGACCACGCCGGAAACCCACGGGTTAGGTCGGGAATTGCGACGGATCGCGCCGGATATTCCGATCTTCGGCAATCTTGGTGCCGTTCAGCTCGTCAACGGCATGGGTGTCGACGATGCCCGCCGTGCGGTTGACGCGATTGAAGCCAACGCCCTCATCCTGCATCTCAACCCCTTGCAAGAGGTCTTGCAAAAGGGCGGGGATACCAATTTCAAGGGGGTTGCTGCGGCCATTGAGCGGTTGGTTAAACATCTTCCCGTACCCGTCATCATCAAAGAAGTCGGCAGCGGAATATCGGCGGGCGTCGCGGGACGTCTCATCGCATGCGGCGTATCGGCCATTGATGTCGCGGGCGCGGGCGGTACCAGCTGGGCGGCGGTCGAGGGCAAGCGCTCAACGGACGCAGCTGACTTATCGCTCGGCGAAATCTATCGCGATTGGGGTATTTCCACTGCTGAATGCCTATCCGAAATCCACGCCGCCTATCCGTCCATGCCTTTGATCGCATCTGGCGGTATTCGCCATGGGCTTGATGCTGCGAAGGCGATCCGGTTGGGTGCGTCGCTTGTCGGCCAAGCCGCCGCTCTGCTGCCCGCTGCCACCCAAAGCACCGAGGCCGTAATCGTCCATGTCGAGGGCTTTGAACGCGCGCTTAAAATCGCCTGCTTTGTAACCGGCTCCGCATCGCTTGCCGAGTTGCGCCAGGCTGCTTTGCGCGGCTAATTGCCGATACCCATTACCCATAAAAAAAGCGCCGGAACTTTCGCTCCGGCGCTAAGTTGCCTGGGTGGAACAACCGCTCAGGGATTCGCGATGCGCAATTCAGGATAATCCTTCGCCATGCTCACCCCATAAAGCGGCTTATTGACGCCTTGGTGGCAGGTTGCGCAATTGACTTTAGCCACATCGCCCGACGGGCCTAACCGGTTCTTCGGGAAGGTGCCTTGCAGCGATGCCATGAAGGTTTCGTTCAAATCCGTCACCATCCGAAGCCCATGCCAAGCAGGCACGCGTTGCGGACGGCTCTCGGACCAGCTCGCGAACTGGCGCGAGTTATGACAGAAGGTGCAGTTCACACCGAGCGCTTCTGACATATGGATCATGAGCCCATAGGTAACTTCCGTGTCGTGGATGCTTGCACCCGGCCTATCCGTCGGCAAAGCTGTCGTGCCATCCACGCGGATCTGCGCGCCCTTCGCCAAAAGCGTGGTGAACGGATCATAAGGCAGCGACGTCATACCAACCGATTTCGATGCCAAGCCCTCTCCCTGACGGCTCGCTGACATGCCTTCTGCATGCGGCGGTCCATCATTCTTGAACCAGATATTGGCGGGCACCGGATTGCCGCGATGGCAGGTGTAACACGTCACGCCTGTTTGCTGCACATGCGGCGTCCACATCGTGTTGATCTGACGCGTCATCTGCAACATACGACGAGCAACAACCTTCGTATAAAGCCCGTCATCCGCCATGTTCTCAGGGTTGTGGCAATAGGTACAGCCTTCATCAGGCGCGATCCAATTGGTAATTGCACCCATCAAACGGTTGAACTCTTCGACATCAATATCGCCAAGTACTTTGACGTTTTGATAATCAGGACTGTCCTTGACCTTGATGCCGGAGAGTTGCGCCGGAGGATCAGACTCAGGCGCGATATTTTTGGATTTTAAAATCGCCTTGGTGCGTGGATTTTGCGTCCACACCATGCCCACACCTCGCGGGCCCAATTGGGTTGACGCCATCGGTGGCCGCTCCCAATGCACCATCATGGCAATGGTAAGCAAGGAGCCAACGATGACGGCGATAAATGCAAGTCCGTATTTCATGATCGAGCCCTCCGCTTACTTGGCTGCAATGGCTGGATCGAGAACGGGCGCCCACATATCGTAAGCGTATTCCGGTGCAAAACCGTGCTTGATACCCCAGAGGTACCAATTATCAACGACGGTGCCTGTCAGCAAAATACCGATGCCCCCGACAAACGGGCAAAGCACTGCAAACCACCAAGCCCAACGATGAATCGATTCCATCGTCGCGTTAAAGCCCATCGTCCAGCGCCAAAACAAAGCCGCGCGCTCGGATGCCGTTCCACGGTCCACAATCTGCTCGATTTCGCGCTCACCCCCCAAACGCGACACGGCGAGAATGGTCGCCGCATGCATCGCAAAAATCAGTGCCGAACCATAAAGGAAGGCAATCGAGAGCATATGGAAGGGATTGTAGAAAAGATTGCCGTAGCGGATCGAAAACGCCGCCGTCCAATCCAAATGCGGGAAGATACCGAAAGGCACCGCTTCGCCGAAATTGCCCATCAGAACAGGGCGAATAAAGCCGAGCACCAGATAGAGCCAAATCGCCGCCGCAAAGGCCCACGCCACATGCGTTCCCATGCCCAACGCAACCGCGCGGCGATAGGTGCGCACCCACCACAAAATAATGCTGGTGGTCAGGAAGAAACCGGCCATCAGCCACCATCCCCCTTCCGCCATTGGCGGGAAATGCAGGCCGTATTTGGCCGGTGGCGGCTCAAGCGCCAACCAAAACAATTGCCGCACAAATTGGATCGGGCTCCAATTGACCGACGCCAACATATTAAAGCCGATAATTTCAAACGCGATAAAGCCGCACAAAAGCGAAATGCTGCCAAGCCAACCGAGATAAATCGGGCCAATTTGCGCATCGCCAATCAAGCCGAAAAGATGCACCATTGTCGGCTTGCCAATGCGCTCCCGTTCCGCGCCGTCTGGAAGCGGAATACCGAAATCGCCAGGACCGTGGATTTGTGTGCGGGTGAAAATATTTTGATATTCGATCATCGTCGTCGTCCTCGTTTATGACCAGATCGGGAGGTCAAGCCACCAGTTCCACCACTCCGGCCAACCCTTGGTCCAAAGCGGTCCACTGATCACGATACAGACGGCGCTGAAGAACACCGCACCGAGCGCCAAAAACAAGCCAAGGCGGTGAATACCAAGCGTACCAATCGAGTAACCAATCGTATCGCGGAAGAAACTATTCTCGTGCTCGGCCGTTTTAACAGGCTCACCCTTTTGCGGGTTCGTGGCCGAGAGAACGAGTGCTCCGTGCAGACCAAGTGCCATCGTCGTCGTAAAGAACAGCGATACGGCAATCATATGCGCGGGGTTATAATGAAAGTGCAGATATTGGTATCCGACATTGGAGACCCAATCGAGATGGCTGATAATGCCATAGGGAAATCCATGCCCCCATGCGCCCAATAAAATCGGCCGAATAACAACCAATGTTACATAGGCACCAATCGCGAAGCTGAAAGCAATCGGCACATGATAGCCGATCCCAAGCTTGCGACAAATTTCAACTTCACGCAGCGCCCAAGAGACAAAAGCGCCGATCGCACTAACGGTGATAACTTGCCAAAAGCCACCCTCTTTGAGAGGGGCCATACCCAGACCATATTTGAGGTCCGGTGGAGCGATGTTAATCTGGAAAATATTCCATGTCGGGCCTTGCGACGCCGCATAGACAATCATGGCCGTTCCAAACGCCGCAAAAAAAATCGTCAGAACACCAAAAAAGCCTACATAAAACGGCCCCATCCAAAAATCGAACAGATCACCGCCGATCAGTGTACCGCCACGGACGCGATATTTTTTTTCGAAACTGAGCATTGCCATCCGGGTTTCTCCATCTCCGACATTATCAATCGTCAAATCAAGGCATTCGAGCGCCGTTTTGAATCCTACAAAACGGGAAACACTCGAGAGTATTAGTGGACGGAACAGATCATCAGAACATGTTCCGTCCACAAGGTAGCAAAGCGTGTCAGCCTTAGCTGATCATCTCGCTGATCGTCACATCCACGGAAGCAGCCTTCTTTGGTCCTTCGATCCAGTTGAACCGGTTCGTCGAGAGAAGGATGAAATGGATGGTCAGTGCAAGAACGGCTAGAAATACCGCAAGGGCAATCAACGTTCTGCGTGGATCGAACAGCAACCAAATGCGCCACATGATACGATCCTCCTTACGAGAACATCGATGTCAGCTGCGAAACAGCTGGCAAGATGTGATCGTTAAGCGTGTAGCCATTCACGCCTGGAAACCATGGCCGCCAATTCCAGACGAGGAAGTGAGCGATGATCGCCACCACCACGTAAGCAATCGTGCTGGACATGAACAAGGAGTGAAATTCTTTAGCTTCCGCCTCGGTTAAACCCGTTGAGCTCAACGGGCTATTTTTATCAGCCATTGCAATTCCTCCGGCTGAGGGCCTTTAGGTCCCCGTTACCGCGACGACCCTCGCGGCTCAGGCCACCAAATCACTCATTGCGAGATCCTTGGAGGGTACTCGCCAGACTTTCGCCCGACGAATGGATGAACATTCGCGTCCTACATGAAAGCGAATGGAATGGAGTTGTAGGTTGCAATTTTTGCGACCTTGAAAATGGACTTGCCATCATCGTGATCGCTGACCGACCAGCGCGAGCTGCGCGGCACGAGCCGTGACAAGGCAACCGCCACAAGGAAGATCGGATAGGTCACGCAAAATACGAGGTTGAATTCCAACCGCGCAGTCTCCTTACCGTTTGATAGTGACGACATGGTTATGATCTCCCTTGTGGATCGGCCAAACGCCGATGGATGAAATGATGGGCCATTAGGCAAATTCCTTCTTCGCGATCAGCACATCGCTCTCGGCCACGCGGCTGGATTGCGAGCGACGCGCGACACGTTCCGCGCCATCCCGAAGACGCTTTGCGGCTGAAATGCGTACAAGCACGGGCTGGCTTTCGACAATTGCGTCGAAAGCTGCCTTGGCTTCATCATCCCATTGCAGCTCTTCATGTTGCTTGACGGGCGTTGCCTCGACCTTGTCCATCTCGGTGCCAAGCGGTAAAATATTGAAGAGCGCGGTGAAGAGCGCGTTACACACTTCTTGAATGAGATAGGTAGCGCCGGAATACCCCATAAAAGGCGTGCCGGTATGGCGGCGGATAATCGCACCAGGAAACGACGCCGGAATATAAACGCCACGTCCGCCAGCCTCTGCGAGATACATGTTCTCGTTGTAGCTGCCAAAAATAATCAGCGGCATCTTTTCTTTAATCATCGCGCGGATGGCTTCATTATCCGTCTTCTCACCGGCTTTTCGTGCGACAGCAAATGTGCATGGCAAGCCCATTTCATCTTCCAAGAAATGACGAAGGCCCCGCGTATAGGTCTCGTTCGCCACCACCGCGAAGCTCGCCGTGCCAAAGAAATCTTGCGTTACCGAACGCCATAAATCCCATAAAGGCTTAATCGTCGTATGCTTTTCGCGCTCAATGAAAGGCTCAGGATCTAGACCCAGTATTTCGCCCAGCATGCGCAGAAATTTAGTGGTCGAATGCAAACCGATTGGCGCCTGCAAATACGGACGATCCAAGGTTTCGCACAGTTTGCGACCATATTCGCGATACATACAAATATTGGCATCCGCATTGATGAGCTTCGGTACGTCCGCCAGATGGCTTCCAAGCGGAAACGTCATATTGATCTCGGCACCAATGCCTTCAACCAGACGGCGCATTTCTGCGAGATCCGACCACGTATTAAACGTGCCATAGATCGGCCCGATCAAATTCACACGCGGCTTCTCGCCTTCTTTACGAACAGGAGCCGCCGGAATTTTTTTCTTCTTTGAGCCAAATTCGGTCCAAAGCCAAACCATCGCACGGTCAGCGCTCTGCCATTGGTCTTCATCAATCGTGCGGGGTAGAAAACGTTGAATACCCGTGCCTTGTGGCGTAACACCGCCACCGATCATCTCGGCGATAGAGCCCGTCACCACAACACTTGGCAGGCCCGGATCAAGCGCTTTATGCGCGCGCTTCATGGCACCTTCGGTACCATGTTGGCCCAACTCTTCTTCGCCCAATCCTGTTACAACAATCGGGAGTTCATGCGGCGGCAACGCATCCGTATAATGCAGCACCGATGTAACGGGTAAGTTTTCACACCCCACCGGGCCGTCAATGATCACCTGCAATCCTTTGATCGCCGTGAACACATAAACGGAGCCCCAATAACCACCCGCACGATCATGATCGAGAACTAGCATGGGCGCACCTCGCAAGAGAGAAGAT
>CAIRGA010000042.1 GCA_903877935.1 uncultured Hyphomicrobiales bacterium | reverse complement strand
CTCACGCTCCCATCGTCTAGTGGCCCAGGACGTCGCCCTCTCACGGCGAAAACAGGGGTTCGACTCCCCTTGGGAGCACCAATGATTTCAAGGGGTTAGGCGATATGTTAGCGTCAACCATCCCTTTTCTTTAAAATATCCGGAAATTTGCGGCGAGCCACCCGAGGTAACTCTTTGGGATTGAAATGCTGACGAAACATCATACGGGCTCGAAGGTATTTGAAACCGTTGCATCGCGCTAAGCACCAGCCCCTAAACGAGCCTTAAGCCGTCTGCGCTGATTGAAGCCCCGCCTACACTTACGCTTTTCGTTTGATCCCCGGTCATTGATTGCTGTGGGAAATTTAAACTTAAAGATAATTCCTTTGGGAGAAGTCGCTATGTTATGCGAATTGCGTAATTTTTTGCCCGTCGCTCGTTTCGAATCTACCTGTTTTCGATCCGATGTTTTGTTGCTTAATAAAGGCGATTAATCATGTTTCGTGCGTTTCATGCGCTTTTAACGACGTGCCTTTTATGTCTATCGATGAGCTCTCCTGTCCTGGCGGGGGGCGAGAGTTTGACGGTACTCGCGGCCGTTTCCCTTAAAGACGTTCTTGAAGAGGCGGGTAAGGTGTTCACCGCTCGCGGTGGGCAAGAGGTCAAGTTTTCGTTCGTATCATCGGGTCTAGCGGCCAAGCAAATTGAAGCAGGTTTGGCTGTGGACATTTACGCGTCGGCTGGTGTTGATTGGATGGATGACCTCTCGGCAAAGAAACTCATCCAGCCCGATACCCGATCTAATCTCTTAGGCAATTCACTGGTCCTGATTGTACCAGAGACCAGCACGATCATGAAAATACCCATCAGTTCCGACGCCATCGCCAATGCGATTGGCGATGGTAAGTTTGCCATATCAGATCCGACAAACACGGCGAGTGGTGAGTACGGTAAGACCGCCTTCAAAAAATTAGGCCTATGGGACACGATCGAGCCACGGCTGCTGATCGCAAAGAATGACCGTGCAGCAACGTTAAGTGTGGAGCGAGGCGACGCGAAACTCGGTCTTGTTTATTACACTGAGACAAAAATAAACCAAACTGTTCGGGCTGTAGCGACCCTTCCCGAAGAAAGCCATTCTCCGATCATCTATAGCTTTGCCGCCACTTCGACCTCTAAAGGCGACGGTGCGAAGCGGTTTCTTGAATATTTGAAAACACCAACTGCAACAGCCATTTTTGAGAAGGCGGGCTTCACACTTCTTTCGAAGTAAGGCCGCGATAAATTCCCAATTTTAGATGCTTCGCGTTGTATAAGATAATTGCTCGTTTCAGAACGGTTTGTTTGAATGCCAACGGAACTACGCTGGCTAAAAGGCGTTAACGGGTAAGCAGTTCCATTTATATTCTTACACGAGGCTTCCATGCACCGGATTGATCCTGTTTGTCTGCCACAGACTGTAGGTATCGTCGATTGTCTTCTACAAAACCCCTTCGAGAGCGTTGATGGCGGCGTAATTGAAGAAGATGGCGATATTCATTCGCCACTTTATGCATCAAGGGCTAATTTAGCGACGATTAATACAAGTAGCGAAATAAGAATTCGGGGGGGGCGCCTTTGCGGCATCGACAGGGTTGCAGCTGTACCTTTGCAATCCGGTCGAGCCGCTCCTCGTGCGGATCGTATACGCCCGCTTGAAACAAAAAATCACAAGCAACGTGAAGCGACAAAGAAGCTTGATAACACCGGTTTCCGACAAGGTGGCATTGAAACCTCCGTCACCTGGTTTGCCCCGTAAAAGTCTTTCTCGATACATCGCCTTTGGTCGGTCGAGAAAGGCTTTATTGGTCCCATTAGAGCTCTTACATTGCTTACACTTCGCGGATTTAATAGGGCGGCTTCAATTGCGCCCTAATCTCGCCCCCCTTATTGGCGGCACTATGCACGTTGACGTATAGATTTCCGTTTTTGAAACTCTCGAGTTGCAAGTCCGTCAACTTGGCGCCGGGTTGCGCCGACCAGACATTGTCTCCCGTTTTAACGAATGGAACAATGACGGGACCATTTTGTCCTATTGCACCTTCATGAATATGCGCCATGGTTCCATCAATGCCAGTCGTCGTGATCGTGCCTGAGACGGAGCCATCGGGGCCAATCGTAACGGACGCTATTGCACTAGCCGACGTCGTGACGGGTGGAACTTCTTGCGAACCGGATAAGGTCAAGCCGATGGTTTGCGCTGACACCGCAAAAGTTGCCAACACTAATCCGAGGCTTAACGTAAATTTTATTGCACCTTTAGATTTTATCATTGGCGCCCTCCAATCGGAAAATAATGGGTTGCATTGTTTTATACCCCTTTAATGCTCGTTTCGGCATTTCGTTCCAAAGGATGCGTCAAGCCGATTGCTAAGCCTTGTACCTTACCATAAACGCCTTTAGACCCTGAGCATCATCGGGTAAAATCGGTATGCTTATCGTGCAAAACACGCGCTTCGCGGTTAAACGTAGAAGGGGCGTTTAAGGCCGCCACCCTATCGGATGCCGTGCTACTCCAAGTGCCATCCAAATCAAAGAGAATGATGATTATCTTAGCGACGAACGATCAGCGCGCAGCAGCATCAGCGACAGAACGAATAGCTGTAATATTGCTCGCGTAATGTGACGGCCCGCCTTTAAACGCTGCCGATCCAGCAACAAGGACATCTGCGCCAGCGGCTGTCAATTGCGGAGCCGTTTCTGGCGTCACGCCACCATCAATCTCGATACGAATATCGCGTGCACCAATCATCTTCTTCACGCGTGCGACTTTCTCCACCACAGAGGGAATAAAGGCTTGCCCACCAAAGCCTGGATTCACTGTCATCAGCAAGACAAGATCGAGACGATCAAGCACATACTCAATCACGCTTTCATGCGTCGAAGGATTAAGCGACACGCCTGCCTTTTTACCCAGTGCCCGAATGGTTTGCAGTGAGCGATCAAGATGCGGTCCTGCCTCTGCATGCACAGTAATATAATCGCAACCCGCATCCGCAAAGGCTGCAAGATAGGGATCAGCAGGCGCAATCATCAAATGGCAATCGAAGATTTTATCCGTCCGGTTGCGGATGGCTTTAATCACAGCGGGACCAAAGCTTATATTGGGAACAAAATGTCCATCCATCACATCCAAATGAATCCAATCCGCACCGGCTTGAACAATGGATTCAACCTCGTCGCCTAGCTTGGAGAAATCAGCGGATAGGACGGAGGGCGCAATCAGGGTTTTGCCGGTCATATGAATTGCTTTCTCTTGTTTCAAACTATTTTGGAAGCGATCCCGCCAAAAACAAAACGGCTAGCCGCAATGTAATCTGCCGCAATCGTCAACAGTGCCTCGGCGTCTAAGGGGTTTTCCGAAGCGCTGAGCAGACGGTTTGCCCGCCTTGGCCTTGCCGGGTCAAGAGCCTTTCGGAATGAGCGGGACCTATCCCACTGCAGCTGCCCGCAACGTTTGGCACGATAAATGGCCGTTTCCTGCCAACCTCGGCATAAAAATGGTCATTTCCATGAAATAGCGCTCTCTAAGCTAGTTTTGCGCTATTTTCACAACATTTGGGGCATCTCGAGCGTTTGTTTCTCTGTTTATCGGTATCGAATACGGAAAAGTCGTAGTACGTGTCTATGCCAAGACCCCTTTGAAGATCATCAACATCAGGAATTCAGTATGTATCGCCTCTTTGCATCCCTCGTTGCCCTCATCGGTAATGTTGTCGTTTTTATTCGCCACCAAAATGATCGCATAATGGGTCAAGCCGTTGGACAAGCGCCCGCGATTCCCGCGGCGAAGCCACAGGGAAGTGTGCCTACTCTGAAGATGCCGACGGCGCGTGGCTGGGACGAAGGGCAAACGCCAATCGCTTCGCAAGGACTTAAGGTCAACGCCTTTGCAAGCGGGCTTAAACATCCGCGCTGGATCCAAATTATGCCAAATGGCGACGTGTTGGTGGCCGAAGCGCTGAGTGTTGCTGGACCACCAAAGAGCCTTTTTGATCTCGCGATGATCAGCACCATGAAACGCGCCGCGGCTTTAGGTGTAAGCCCAAACCGGATAACTTTGTTGCGGGACAGTGACGGCGATGGCGTGGCCGAACTACAAAAGGTTTTTATGGACGGCCTGAACCAACCCTTTGGGATGGCCTTGTTGAAGAACCAGTTTTATGTCGGCAACACAGACGGGCTCGTTGTGTTTCCCTATGAACCGGGTTCGGATCGGATCACTGCGAAGGGCCGAAAGCTGGTTGATTTCAAGCCGGGTGGACATTGGACACGCAGCCTTCTGCCAAGCGCGAATGGTCAGAAGATTTATGTCGGTGTCGGTTCGCTTTCCAATATCGGCGAACATGGCATGGAGGCTGAGGAAGGTCGTGCTGCCATTTATGAATTTGAAGTCGAGTCGGAAAAGAGCCGGATATTTGCTTCAGGCTTACGAAACGCCGTTGGAATGGCGTGGGAGCCTCACACCAATATCTTGTGGACGGTGGTGAATGAACGTGACGGGCTGGGCGATGAAACACCGCCCGATTATCTCACCTCGGTACAGGACGGCGGATTTTATGGCTGGCCCTATTCGTATTGGGGCCAGACGATTGACGATCGGGTGCCACAAGACGAAGCTTTAGTGGCCTCCGCCCTTCAACCTGATTACGCACTTGGTGGACATACGGCCTCTTTAGGATTGTGTTGGATGCCGGAAGGAACGCTCCCTGGCTTCCCAGATGGAATGGTCATTGGCCAACATGGTTCGTGGAATCGCAGCAAGTTGAGCGGTTACCGGGTGGTCTTTATCCCCTTCGTGAACGGTAAGCCCTCGGGCCCGCCACGTGATATCCTCTCTGGATTCTTGGCCCCGGACGAACGCGTTTCCTATGGCCGGCCGGTTGGCGTTACCATTGGCCATGACGGCAAATCGCTGCTTGTGGCGGATGATGTGGGCGATGTCATTTGGCGCGTTACAGGCGCCAATGCGCAAGCATAATTGCCTGCCTAACCGTTTCGGATCCGGTTCTGAGGCATAATGCACGGTCTTAGGGGCTGAATTATTTAGGTGACACCAGTAACAAAACTGGTATCGTTATCGAGTCTTGCGGCCTAAAAAAGGTCGTTGCGTGGCAAAAATGGAGGAATGTATCATGGCTTGGACAACACCAGTAGTTTCTGAAGTCTGCGTCGGCATGGAAGTGACGAGCTATTCTTCAGCAGAAATTTGATATTTTTGCCAATATTCAGGGGACCATGAAGGATTTGTCATGGGCACCCTGAATGTTGCAATTTTAGGATCAGCGGCCGGCGGTGGCGTTCCTCAATGGAATTGTCGCTGTCCGGTCTGTTCTTTATATTGGGCAGGTGATGGGCGCGTTTCAGCGCGGACCCAATCATCAATCGCCTTATCGGCCGATGGTGAACGATGGCTTTTAATCAACGCCTCGCCTGACCTGCGGCAACAAATCTTGAACAATCCGGTACTGCAGCCGCGCAACGGATCGCGCGATAGCCCAATAGCGGCCGTTGCTCTTACCAATGCCGATGTGGACCATATAGCGGGCCTATTGGTGCTCAGAGAGCGGCAGGCCTTCACCGTTTATGCGACCGCCAAAAACCATCAAATTCTCGCTGATAATTCGATATTCAATGTTTTAGCGGCGGATATTGTCGAACGCTCGACCATGGTAATGGACGAGATGTTTGACACTGGTTTGGGGTTGCACATTCGCCCCTTCACCGTTCCCGGAAAAGTGGCGTTGTTCATGGAACAAGGCAATGATGTGCGTATTGGGGACGTCAGTGAGACAACGATCGGGATTGAAATTTCAGCCCATGGCAAGCGCCTCGTGTACATTCCGGGATGCGCCGAGATTAGCGAAAAGGTGCGTCAAATCGCCTCTGGTGCCGACTTGCTGCTCTATGACGGGACAACCTTTACGGATGACGAAATGCCGCAGCTTGGCTTGTCGCAAAAAACCGCGCGCCGCATGGGGCATACGCCGATAACGGGCTCTGGTGGTTCACTCAACGCTTTCGATGGGCTATCCATTCGGCAAAGGGCGTATATTCATATCAACAATACGAATCCTATTCTAATCGAAGGTTCTGATGAGCACGAAACAATCGTCGCTGCTGGATGGACCGTAACACATGACGGCATGATGTTTTTGCTATGACCCAATTGATGAACCACGAGGAATTTGAAGCGGCGCTTCGTCGCATTGGCGCAACGCGTTATCACAGCCTGCATCCCTTTCATAAAAGGCTCCATGGCGGACAATGCACCATGGTGCAGGTGAAGGCGTGGGCGCTAAACCGTTATTATTATCAAAGCTCGATCCCGATCAAAGACGCTGTTGTCCTTTCTCGCTTTCGGGACCGGAAGATCCGCCTTGAATGGCGTCATCGGATTGAGGATCATGACGGCAATATCGACACCGAAGGCGGCATTGAGCGTTGGCTCAAACTCACCGACGGGCTGGGCTTTGACCGAAGCTATGTCGAATCGTGCCAAGGTATTCTGCCTGCGACGCGGTTTGCGGTTGATGCCTATGTCCATTTTGTCGGTGAAAAGACGCCGCTTGAGGCGATTGCTTCGTCATTAACCGAGCTTTTCGCACCGGGCCTGCACGAGCAGAGAATATCGGGCATGCTGGAGCATTACGACTTCATCAATCCATCCGTCATGACCTATTTTCAACGTCGCTTAGAACAAGCGCCGCGGGACGCCAGTTTTGCGCTTTCTTATGTCAAAGAACATGCGCAGACGCCCAAGGAACAAAAATCCGTCATGGATGCGCTGACCTTTAAATGCGACGTGTTATGGGCACAATTGGACGCGCTCTACTCGGCCTATGTCGAGCCAGGCAGGATCCCTCCAGGCGCATGGACTCCTGACGCATGACCGAACCATCCCATCCACTCCTTGCATCTGTTCCAAAATTCCCGCGTGGCGTCAGACTAAAACATGACGAGGCGCGTCAAGAATGGGTGTTGCTGGCGCCAGAGCGATTAATCAAGTGTGATCCTATCGCGGCAGCTGTTTTACAACTGTGCGATAGCCAGCGAACATTATCCGACATTGTGACACTGCTGGCTAACCAGTTTAACGCCGACCGCACCATCATCGAACGTGACGTGATTGCTTTATTGCAAGGCCTTTCTGAGAAGAAAATGGTGCAGCTGTGAAAGGCCTTGTCTCTACGCCATCGGCCATTGGCCTTCCAATTGGTTTGCTCGCTGAATTAACCCATCGATGTCCATTGGCATGCCCTTATTGCTCCAACCCGGTTGCGCTAGAGACACGAACCACGGAACTGGCAACCGAGGATTGGAAAAGGGTATTTTCCGAAGCGGCCAAACTGGGAATTTTGCAGGTGCATTTATCGGGCGGCGAGCCTGCCGCGCGCGGCGATCTCGTTGACCTCGTTCGCCATTGTGCTTCCGTCGGGCTTTACACAAATCTCATCACATCAGGCATCGGCGTTACAGAAAAACTGGTTCACGAATTGGCAGAGGCTGGCCTCGACCACATTCAGCTTTCTATTCAAGATTCAGAAGCTGAATCGGCTGATAAAATCGCAGGCTATAAAGGATCCTTTGCCAAGAAGCAGATCGTTGCTGGCTGGATTAGGGCAGCGGAGTTTCCACTCACCATTAATGCCGTGATGCACCGCGCCAATATTGCGCGATCAGCCGCCATGGTCGAGCTTGCGATTGCCCTTGGCGCCGCCCGCGTTGAAATCGCCCATACCCAATATTATGGTTGGGCTTTGCCTAATCGCGCGGCACTTATGCCAAGCCGTGCCGAGACAGAAATCGCCGTGGCTGAGGTTGAAGCTTTACGTCAACGTCATCGTGGGAAAATTGTGATTGATCTCGTTATTCCCGACTATCATGCAACCTATCCAAAGGCATGTATGGGCGGATGGGCGAAACAATTCATCAATGTCACGCCATCGGGTAAAGTGCTGCCCTGCCACGCATCCGAGACGATTCCGAGCCTGGAATTTTGGACAATCAAAGAACATTCGCTAAGCGACATTTGGCATTCATCGCCGGCCTTTAATGCCTATCGTGGCACCGAATGGATGGCGGAGCCTTGCCGTAGTTGTGATCGACGTGAGATCGATTTTGGCGGCTGTCGTTGTCAGGCCTTTGCCATTTTAGGCGATGCTTCGGCGACCGATCCGGCCTGTCATCGTTCTCCCCATCACGCGTTGATGACAGATATCGCCGAAGCCGACTCTGTCGGTACAATCGGCGACTATGTTTACCGAAGATTTCCAGCGCGTACGGCTTCGTGACGAAATAAAAAAGGGAGCCAACAGGCTCCCTTTTTCTATTTTGTGTTTAACGTCTGATCATCAGCTGAAAATCTTGATCGCGCTTTGTAGCGTGATCCAGACACCCCAGAGAATCGGAATACCGACAGCAAGCCAAGCAAGTGCTGCATCCCGATCCAGCCCACCTCGGCCAATGCCGAAGGAACCAGAAGTGGATCCGGCTGTCGCCGTCTTGGCCTGCAGTGCCTTGACCTCGTCGTCGCTCATGAACCACTTTGCTGCAACCGGCTTGATCATGGCATTGGCAAGGAAACCAAGCACCAACATGCCTGCCAAAATATACATCGTGAAATCATACAACTTATCGGCAGGCACACCGGCTGCCTTATTGAATTCACGAATATAATTGACCACGACAGGACCGATAATACCCGCCGTTGACCATGCGGTTAGTAAGCGCCCGTGAATAGCGCCCACAAACTGGGTACCAAACATGTCGGCGAGATAGGCAGGCACAGTGGCAAAGCCGCCACCATACATGGACAAAATGACGCAGAACGCGCCAACAAAAAGTGCCTTGGAATCCATATGCGCGAAGCTCGGGGCAGAGGCATAAAGCAGAATGCCAAGACCAAAAAACACGAAATAGGTCATCTTACGGCCAATTTTATCCGACAAGGACGCCCAGAAGAAACGGCCGCCAATGTTGAACAGCGACAACAACCCGGCAAATCCTGCAGCAATGCCTGCAATCGCCGTCTTCTGGCCCGCGTCAAGTGCCGCAAAACCAATCTCAGGATGGCCCAGCAAAGCGCCGCCGAAGATTTCCTGCAGCATCGGCGAAGCCATACCGATCACGCCGATACCAGCCGAAACGTTAAGGCAGAGCACGGCCCAGATCAGCCAGAATTGCGGCGTTTTGTGCGCGTCTTTCAAGTGCACATTACCGGTGGTGATCATCGAATTGCCGTTGGATGGAGGAGGCGTCCATCCATCTGGTTTCCATCCTGCTGGTGGAACCCGATAGCCGAAAGCACCCGCAAGCATGAAAGCAAAATAAACCAATCCCATCACGACAAAGGTTTCCCAAACGCCCACTGAGGTGGCCGATTTGAAGCCGTTAACGTGGAAGTAGGCGAATGCTCCCTTCCATTCAAAGATGTTGCCACCATTCATGAGCAAATTAGCCAATGGTGAGCCAATCATTGCGCCACCACCAAAGCCCATAATGGCCATGCCCGTTGCCATACCGCGGCGATCGGGGAACCATTTCACAAGTGTCGAAACCGGCGAGATGTACCCAAGACCAAGACCGATACCACCGATGAACCCCGAACCAATCCACATCATCCACAATTGATGCGAATAAACGCCGAAGGCCGAAATCATCAGGCCACCGCACCAGCATAATGCCGATACCACGCCCGCTTTACGCGGCCCTTCCCGTTCCAGCCAGCCGCCCCAGATCGCGGCAGCCGAACCAAGAAGCACGAAAAACAGCGTATACATCCAGCCCAGCTCTGCAACTTTCCAGTCGCAGGACGTTGTAAAAAGGGCGTTCCAAATGCCGGAATCAGCTGGGCAGGCAAGCGGCTTGGTAATTCCAATCGCTTGCGACAAGGGCAGCCAGAATACCGAGAAGCCATAGGCCATGCCGATACATAAGTGAATCGCGAGGGCAGCAGGTGGTACTAACCACCGATTAAACCCCGGTTGAGCGATCGTTCGCGAACGATCTAGCAGGCCAAGACCTGCGGCTTGACGATCTGTCATGCGTGTTCCCCCCAATTTTTGTTTATATTATTGTCATTTAGCTCGATTAAACTCGAATGCTACGCATACAAAATCTTAATTACCATAATTAAGTGTGAATTTGGCATATAATTGTTTCAACCGAAGCTCCACTAGACTTAAGTTGTAAAATGTCCGGGAAAGGTCCCATTGACAGTTGTAGGGATTCGTTAGACGAATGAAGTACGGAATCTTCTAATTCAATGGAAAATCCGAAGATGCACCAAACTGGGGGATGGAAATGAAACCACACAAAACAGGTAAATGGCTTGTCGGCGCCGCCGCGCTGATCGCCAGCATCGCCGTAATTTCAACGTCCGCGTCCGCTGCCGAAGAAATTAAAAATGCAACAAAATTTGGCAACATGAATACTGTGACGCAGGATTTGCTCAACCGCGCAGGCGGTGACGGCAACAACTTCCTGCACACGAATGGCGACTACAACCAGTCGCGCTTCTTCCCGAACAAGCAGATCAATGTCAGCAATGTTTCAAAGCTTCGTCCAGCTTGGGTCTTCCAGACCGAAGTTAAGGATACGATGGAAACATCGCCGATCGTCGTCAATGGCGTCATGTATGTCACGACGGCCTTCGACCATGTCTACGCTTTGGATGCGCGCACGGGTGAAGAGCTTTGGCACTATAAGCAAAAGCTCGGTCCGATCACGACCTATTGCTGCGGCCCGAATAACCGTGGCGTCGCCGTGTTGGAAGATATGGTCTATCTCGCCACGCTCGATGCAAAGCTTGTGGCGCTTGATGCCAAGACAGGCAAGCAGGTTTGGGAAACCCAAGTCGCTGACCCAGAACTCGGCTACAGCGAAACCATGGCCCCAACCGCCGTTAAGGGCAAAATCCTTGTCGGCACGAACGGTGGCGAATACGGTATCCGCGGCTTCGTAAAGGCCTTTGATGCCAAGACCGGCAAAAACCTCTGGACGTTCAATACCGTTCCTGAGAGCTCCGTCGGCGTTTGGGCTACCCATGACGCAACGGGCCGCGATATGCATCGCGACATCGCTGCCGAAAAGGCAGCCTTTGCAAAAGTTGGCGACCCCTACAAAACCTTGGGTGGCGGCGTTTGGCAGAACCCTGCGGTCGACCTCGAGTCCAACCGTATCTATTTCGTCGTCGGCAACCCATCGCCTGACCTCGACGGTTCGCTTCGTCCCGGTGACAACCTTTACACCGACTCGCTCGTCTCGGTTGATCTGGATACCGGCAAATATGTCTGCCACTTCCAGTATATCGCCCATGACGTGTGGGATCTTGACGCCGTTAGCCCGCCAGCCATCGTGAAGGTTGCGGACAAAGACGGCAAAATGGTCAAGGGCGTGATCCATGGCGGCAAGACCGGCCATATCTACGTTCATGATGCCAAGGACTGCAGCCTGATCCGCTTCTCGGAAGCAATGGTTCCGCAGGAAAACATGTGGGTCCTTCCAACCAAGGACGGCGCACGCATGCTTCCAGGCGCCAATGGTGGTGTTGAGTGGTCGCCTCTTGCAACCAACCCAACGCTTGGCCTGGCTTATGCGATCAACCTGCATCAGCCGATGACCTACCATGTTGAAAGCTCTGCCTATCCAGCAGGCAAGCTTTGGCTCGGTGGCGCCTTCAAGATTATCCCGACGGAAGAACAATGGGGTAATGTGACGGCGGTTGATTACAACACCGGCAAGATCAAGTGGCAGGTTAAGACCCAGCAGCCAATGATCGGCGGCATCTTGGCCACCGCAGGCGGCCTAGTGTTCACCGGCGAAAGCAACGGCCAGTTCGAAGCATTCGACGCTGAAACGGGTGCTGCGCTCTGGAAGTTCCAGGCAGGCGCTGGCGTCAACGCGCCTCCTTCTTCCTACACGGTAGACGGCAAGCAATATGTTGTTGTCGCAGCTGGCGGTAACGCACAGGTCGACTCCAAGCGCGGCAACTCGATCATCGCCTTCACGGCTGATTGATCCTAGTTGCCAGCGTGATTAACGCAGATTAGTAAAAGGCGGGGCCTCGCGGTCCCGCCTTTTTGATAAGCAAATAACAACGTAAATTTCGGAGTGATTGAGATGCGCCTATCGTCGATGGTTCTTGTGGCATGCATGGCTATGTTTTCTATTCAAACGGCCTCCGCCCAATCCATCGAAGAAAAGGCAGCGGTATGCGCGGGATGTCATGGAGAAAATGGCAAGCCCGTATCCCCAGAAATTCCCGTTATCTGGGGCCAGAAGGAAGGCTATATCTATCTGCAATTGCGCGATTTAAAGCGTGGTGATCGTAAAAACGAAATCATGACCGGCATTGCGGCAGGGCTCGAAAAATCGGACATGCAAGAACTTGCTCATTATTTTGCCGAAAAACCCTGGACGAATTTACAGCAAAAATCTGCAGATGCCGCAACGTCGTCGCAGGCCCAAACCGTCGCCTCGTCGGCTCAGTGCGAAGGCTGCCATTTATCAGGCTATTTAGGCGATAGCACCATTCCTCGAATTGCCGGACAATCCGAAGCCTATATGCTCAAAACGATGAACGAATTTCGGTCTGGTGCGCGTGCCAATAATGCTTGGATGGTGACCTTGCTGAAATCCTATAGCGACAGTGATATTTCGGCGCTGTCCAAATATATCGCAGGGCTCTAATCAGCCCTGCTTATTTACCCGATACCGCCATTTTTGTTTCCTCATCGGGTGCAAAATCAAGAGCCGTTTTGCCGGAAAGATCGGTGCGCTGAGATGTCGCGCCTTTCTTAAGAAGCGCGCGAACAATTCCCGCGTGGCCGAGTTCAGATGCGATCATCAGGGCGTCGTGTCCACGATCGTCGACATCATTGAGCTTTGCGCCATGGTCAACAAGGTATTCAACCAACGCAATGCCATCATCGTCAGGCACATCATTGGCATGCCCTGCCGCCCACATTAAGACGGTGAGCTGGTTGCCATAGCGGGCGTTCACGTCAACGCCGGCCTTTAACAGTCGTTCGACAATCGGCTGAAAGCCCCGGGCTGCCGCATAGAGGATCGGCGTCTTGCCGGTCGCGTCAGCAGCGTTTGGATCGGCGCCTTTGCTCACCAAGAGATCAGCAATTTTTACATTGCCATTAAAGGCAGCGGCGGCCAATGGCGTTAGTTGAGACCGCCCCGGAATATCCGGCTTTGCTCCTAAGCGAAGCAGGAGTTCGACAATCGCCGTTCTATTATTCTCAACAGCTAAAAAGAGCGGCGTAGATCCTTTTAAATTCCGCTCGTCCAATTCGCCACCCTTGCCGGCATAGAGCTCCACCAGCGTTGCATGACCTGCGCGTGCTGCGCGCGACAAAGGCGTGTTGGCCTCGCGATCGCGGGCCTGTAGCGAAGCACCATCTTTCAAAAGCAGCTTAGCTAAATCATCGCAGCCATTTTCGCTTGCGTTAAACAAAATACCATTGCGTTCAATCGAGCTGATATAGGACTTTGTCATATCATATCGGCGGCCGATATCGGGACATGCGGATTGATCCGCTCGAGCGTCATTGCTCAGCATAGTGTTTGCTGATAGGCCGAGCAGGACGGCCAACATTACCGAATTTGCTAGGCCTGTGCGAGAATTTTTAGTGACTATGAAACTCATTTTTACTGCCCAATCCTTCACAAACCCATTAGCATGACATGCATGGTCCTACATCTTATTCATTTCGCTCAGCATTATTCCAGCGCATTTTTTCGCGCCCGCTCGGCCAGGCACCACATCATCACTCTTATGGTCATTTTACTCGTCAAATCAACGGCCTGTGCACAACCGTTATTCAATCCTCCTGGTCAAATTTATCCGATCTTTGATACGGCACTCCATCTGGTTTGTATGGGCAAAGGCCAGCCCACCATCGTGCTTGAAGCAGGACT
>CAIRGA010000041.1 GCA_903877935.1 uncultured Hyphomicrobiales bacterium | reverse complement strand
GACATCTATTCGACCGTTCTTTCCGGTCATAAGATGATTTTAATCGTCTGCGACAATGGTGGTTACGCAGTTATCAATCGCTTGCAACAAGCCAAAGGTACACCGGGCTTTAACAACCTCATTAAAGACAGCAAGGTGAAGGAACCTTTCGCCGTTAATTTTGCGCAACACGCCGCGTCGATGGGAGCGCTCACCCGCCATGTCGAAAGCCTTGCCGATCTTGCATCTGCGATGGATTGGGCCAAGACAACGGATCGCACGACGGTGATTAGCATCGTATCCGATGCCTTCACATGGACACCGGGCGATGCATGGTGGGATGTCGGTGTACCGGCGATATCATCACGCAAAAGCGTCAACGAACAACACGCTGCCCAAGTTGAAGGCCGCAAAAAACAGCGCGTTGGCGTGTAGTTGAAGATTAAATAAATGAACACGAAATGTCCTTCTCCCGTTGGGGAGAAGGAAGCGAGTTTAACACCAAAGGAAACGCTACATGAAACAGTTTACCGGAAAAGTCGCCGTCATTACCGGCAGCACACAAGGTCTTGGTGCAGCCGTTGCTCGCCTTTTGGCCGAGCGCGGCGCAGAAGGCATCGTCATCTGCGGCCGTAATAAAGCCCGCGGTGAAGCGAAAGCCAAAGAGATCGCTGCAGCCTATGGCACAAAGACGATTTTCGTTCAGGGCGAACAATCGAAAGTCGAAGATTGCCGTGCCATCATTGCCGCGGCAGATAAAGCCTTTGGCCGTATCGATGTTCTCGTGAACTGCGCCGCCGATACACGCCGTGGTACGATTTTAAACACATCGCCTGAACTCTATGACGATCTATTTAACACCAATGTTCGCGGCCCCTTCTTCCTCATTCAAGACGCACTAAAAGTCATGATCCGTGAAAAGATCGAAGGGACGATTGTAAACATCGGATCAATGTCGGCAAAGGCCGGCCAGCCTTTCCTCACAGCCTATTGCGCAACCAAAGGCGCGCTTTCGACTATTACGGAAAACGTAGCCTTCTCGGTTCTGCGAAACCGTATTCGTGTTAATGCGTTGAACATTGGTTGGATGGCGAGCGATGGTGAGCATTCGATCCAACAAAGCGATGGTAACCCGGCCGACTGGTTAGAAAAGGCCGCGCCACAACAGCCCTTTGGACGTTTGATTGATCCGAATGAAGTGGCTCGCGCCGTTGCCTTTTTAGCATCCGATGAATCAGGCTTGATGACGGGTTCGGTTGTTCAATATGACCAATCGATTTGGGGCGCTTATGAAGGCTCGCCGCATCCGTCAGCGCCGATGACGGTTTAAGTTCGGACCGCGAGCCTCCCGGCTCGCAACCGTTTGCGTGGCCGGAGCCACGCAGTCCATATGTCTATACCCCCATCAAGGGAAACCATACAATGAGCGACATCGGAATCGGTATTATCGGAACAGGCTTTATGGGCCAATCCCACGCGCTCGCTTATCGCGCCGCGGGTGGCATTTTTCCCTTAACGCGCAAGCCGGTTCTTGAAATGGTCGCCGACAATAATGAGGCGGCAGGTGCTGCGGCCTTTCGACAATATGGATTTAAAAGAGTGACAAACAATTGGCGTGATCTCGTCAATGATCCTCATATCCATATTGTCTCCATTACAACACCCAATACGCTGCATAAAGAAATGGCACTTGCAGCGATTGCCGCTGGTAAACATGTGCATTGCGAAAAGCCGATCGCGCCCAATGCGGCGGATGCCAAAGAAATGTTAGAGGCAGCCGAAAAGGCTGGCGTGAAAACGCAAGTTGGTTTCAACTATATCAAGAACCCCGTTCTCAAACTCGCGCGCGAAATGATCATATCGGGCGAGCTTGGTGATATTATCGGCTTTCGTGGTATCCATGCCGAAGACTATATGACCGATCCTGACGGCGTGTGGTCTTGGCGGCTTGATCCCAAAGGTGGCGGCGGTGTGATCGCCGATCTTGGCAGCCATATCATCGGTATGGCGCGTTTTCTTTTAGGACCGATTACCGAACTCTTCGCTGATCTTGAAACCGTTGTACCAAGCCGGCCGATTGCTCCAGGTTCAAGCGAGCGCCGCGCGGTCGAGGTCGATGACATTGCCCGGCTCACGGTGCGATTTGCCAGAGGGTGTCGTGGTTCCATCGAGGCCAATTGGTGCGCCACGGGCCGCAAGATGCAATTGGGTTTTGAAGTTGCGGGTACCAAGGGATCGCTCTCTTTCACCCAAGAACGCTTCAACGAATTACGCTATTACAAAGTGGGTGGAGACCCGCGCCATCAGGGCTTCACCACGATTGAGGCAGGTCCAGCGCACGCACCCTATGGCCGCTTCTGTGTTGCCCCGGGCCATCAGATCGGATTTAACGATTTAAAAGCCATTGAAGTCGCGGAGTTTTTGGCTGCCATCGAGAACGGGGAAGGCGCCAATCCGGATTTCCGCGAGGCGTGGGAAATCCAAAAGATTGTTGATATGGCGATCAAAGCGTCGGTTACCCGTAACTGGGTGTCGATTAGCTGAAACCTATTCTGTTTCGCCTGATCTAAGGGTAGTGAGGGCATTCAGCTCGCGTTACCCAAAGGATCCATCATGACGGCCACAGTGATCGACGGCAAAGCCTTTGCTGCCAAAGTACGCCAACAGGTTGCAGAACATGTCAGCAAAATCAAAGCAGAACGCCAGGAGGCCCCTGGCCTTGCGGTGGTTCTCGTCGGCGAAGATCCCGCCAGCCAAGTCTATGTCCGCAATAAAGGCACGCAGACGCTTGAAGTCGGCATGGAGTCCTTCGAATATAAGCTCGACGCCAACACCTCCCAACACGATCTCATTGCCCTGATTGAAAAGCTTAATGCCGATCCGAAGGTTCACGGGATCTTGGTTCAGCTTCCTCTGCCGCCGCATCTTAATTCGGATCTGGTGATCAATACGATCGACCCGTCTAAAGATGTCGACGGATTCCATATTTCCAATGTCGGACTGCTTGGCACAGGACAAAAAAGCATGGTGCCTTGCACGCCGCTCGGCTGTCTGATGATGCTGCGCGATCACCATGGCTCCTTGGCCGGCATGAATGCCGTCATTGTTGGCCGATCCAACATTGTCGGCAAGCCCATGGCACAATTGCTCTTGGGCGACAGCTGCACCGTGACGATTGCACATAGCAAAACCAAAGACTTAGGTGCGGTTTGTCGGGGCGCGGATATCCTCGTGGCCGCCGTAGGCCGTCCCGAAATGATCACGGGCGATTGGGTAAAATCCGGTGCGACCGTGATCGATGTCGGCATCAACCGCATCGAACGCGACGGCAAAACAAAGCTCGTCGGCGACGTCCATTATGCGAGCGCCGCAAACGTTGCGGGCGCAATCACGCCTGTTCCGGGCGGTGTCGGCCCAATGACGATTGCCTGCCTCTTGGCCAATACGCTGACGGCCTATTGCCGCGCCAAAGGCCTGCCTGAGCCTGTAGGCCTTACCGCCTAATGCCCCGATCAAAGGCTATAAAAAAGGCACCTGAAAAGGTGCCTTTTTCTTAGCATCATCCTAAGCTTGGTGACGATTAGCCGCCGATGCTCAACTTCTTGTCTTTGCACAAATCCATCGCTGTCGGGTCAACCGTTGTTCCATCTGCGAACACGGCCGAAACCGTCACATTGCAAGCCTTGCCAAGCGTAACGCTGGTCGACTTTTTCGATGGGACTGGCTTCTTAAGCAAATTAACCACCCGGGTTGTTGGCGCAGCCGGCGCTGGCGCGGTCCAGGACGAGACCATGTTGACGGGCGCCATCCACCAATCATTGCTCTTTGGTGCTGAAGCAACAGGGGCAGCAGGGACAACTTCCGTCAGATTGAACTCAGTCAGCGCGGATGCCGAGCTGTTTGACAACATGATGACAAAGTCGGCGGCCTTTTTAGGCTCTTTGGCTAAAGCTGGCAGGGCCACAAAACCCAATGCAGCAATCATTAATATTACTTTTTTCATTTGTCTGGTTCCTTTATTAAAGCGCTCCCAAAACCAAACGGACACAGGTAAGGAGCAATACGATTACTGATGCCACGCAATGATCGTTGTTCGTGGGATTCGTCTATAGCCAAATTGTGACAGTCGAAACAAAATAGTGTCAATCTCGATATTTCTCGCGCAGAATTCAAGGGATTATAGGCACATATGAGCAAAGCTAAGCGTTCCATGAACCCTCTCACCTTCGATGTCGTCGTCTGCGGTAGCCTCCACCTTGATATTATGGTGCACGCGCACCATTTGCCGCGATCCGATGAGACCGCCATCGGCTCTGAATGGGGCTATAAATGTGGCGGAAAGGGCCGCAATCAGGCCGAAATGGCGGCCCGAATGGGTGCCCGAACCGCCATGATTGGGCGTATCGGGAACGATGATTTCGGATTACGCCTTACCGAATCATTAGACCGATCGGGTGTCGACCGAAGCCATGTGTCCGTGGATCCAATCGCCGGTTCGGGCATGAGCGTGGCGATTTTGGAGACGTCTGGAAACTATGGTGCCGTCATTGTTTCCGGTTCGAATTTAAAACTGGATCCATACGACGCCTGCCAATCATGGGCGCTGCTGGGCGGCGCAAAAGTACTCATTCTGCAAAATGAAGTGCCAGAATCACTTAACGCGGCTTTGGCGCGTTTGGCGCGCAAGCAGGGCGCAACGGTGGTCTTGAATGCCGCACCGGCCCGTCCAATGGCGAGCGAATTCTTAGAGCAGATTGATATCCTCGTCGTGAATCGGGTCGAAGCCGCCATGCTAGCAGGGATCGCGGTCGATAACCTTGCCGACGCTTCACGTGCCGCACCTCGCCTGAGAAGCGCAACACGTGATGTCATCATTACATTAGGGGGCGACGGTTTACTGCTTATTTTAAGAGATGGGACTGAAATCGAGGTTTTGGCCGAAAAAGTGAAGGTTGTTTCCTCCCACGGTGCCGGCGATAGTTTTATCGGGGCACTCTCGGCAAAGCTCGCTTCCGGCGCGACCTTAGAAAGCGCCACCCGCCATGCCAGTCGTCTTGCAGGCTATTTCGTTTCGCTCAGTGAAGTTGAAAAGGAAACGGCGGATTTGGCGTCTTGTTAACATCATCCCCCCTGCCCGATTATTCAGGACGGATAAAATAATGAAAACAAATCCAATTCGGCGCCCACTGGCCCATTGACAGTATTTCATGCTCGGATAGCTTACCTTTCCAGCGTAAAATCAGACGCGGATAAAAAAGGGAGAGAGTCCATGAAGGTTGACGAATACAACCAGCTTTTAGGCATGCAGACCGACCGCCGTAGCCTTTTGAAGGGCGCAGCAGGCGTTGCAGCACTTAGCGCAACCGGCGGCATTGGTGCAGCCGCAATACCCGGATCGGCGCTTGCAGCTGACAGCTTGCGTTCCGCCATCCTCAAAATTCCAGGTGTCGGCAAAGGCTCACCCGGTGATGCTGAATGGCAGAAGGTTGGCGAAATGTGCCTCGAAGCTACCAAGGCCAATGTTAAGCCAGGTGAATTCAAGGGCGTCGAGCTCAACTTCATGGGCCTCAACAACCAGAACCTGCATAACATGCTCTTCCGCGGCTTCTTAAAGCCTTGGGAAGCCTATACAGGCGCTAAGATCAACTGGATCGACCTTGCGCAGGCCGATTATAACGCGCGGCTCCAGCAATCGATTGCCACCAAGACCGTCGATTTTGACATTCTCGAAATGGGTGCACCGTTTGAGGGCGACGTTTGCGGCAAGGGCTTGGCCTCGGTCATGCCGGACTGGGTCAAAAAGCAGATCGATATTGAGGATTATTCGGATTATCTGAAGCCTCCCGTCGGTACATGGGATGGCAAACAATATCGCGTGACCATCGACGGCGATTGCCATAGCTTCAATTACCGTACGGATTATTTCTCTGATGCAGACCTTGCGAAAGCTTGGAAAGCCGAGGGACATCAGGGCGAGTGGGCTGTCCCTAAAACCTGGCAGAAGGTAAACGAGGTCACCAAGTTCCTGAAAGGCAAAAAAATCAAGGGCCAAGACGCCATTGGCTATCTTGATCCAGCCAAGGGTTGGGGCGGTTTCGGCTTCTACTTCCTCGAAGACCGCGCAACGGCCTATGTAAAGCATCCTGACAATAAAGCATGGCTGTTCGACCCAGAAAACATGAAACCTCTTGTCAACAATCCAGGTTGGGTTCGCGCCATTCAGGACGTGATCGAATGCTTACCAGCAGAACCTGCTGACCAGATCAATGCTGATCCGGGAACGACGGCGTTCCAGCAATTCTTAGCTGGTACAGGCTCGATGCTTTCCTGGTGGGGCGACATCGGACAAATGGCTAATACCAGCGACACATCGGTGGTCGGAAATGATATCGGTTTTGATATTCTTCCCGGTTCCGATGAAGTTTAT
>CAIRGA010000040.1 GCA_903877935.1 uncultured Hyphomicrobiales bacterium | reverse complement strand
TGAACGAACATCATGAAATTGCTCCGATAATTGATCCCATCAAGCTTGATCGCCTGGCTGAAACAGCGATTAAGGTTGGCTTGCAGCTTCAGTCTGGTCAGGACCTCCTGATTACTGCACCCACTGCCGCCCTCCCCTTGGTAAGACGCATTGCGGAGCATGCCTACAAAGCGGGCGCTGGCCTTGTGATGCCATTCTTTACAGACGAGCAGCTGACCTTGGCGCGCTATCGTTTTGCGTCTGATTCTAGTTTCGACAAGGCTGCTCATTGGCTTTACGAAGGCATGGCCAAAGCCTTTTCGGCGAACACAGCACGTCTTGCGATTGTGGGCGATGATCCGATGCTGCTTTCAATGCAGGATCCTGCGAAAGTATCACGAGCCAATAAGGCGAACTCCATCGCTTATCAGCCAGCCTTAGAAAAAATCGCAGGCTTTGATATTAATTGGAATATTATCGCTTGGCCGGGCACAGCGTGGGCGCAACAGGTATTTCCAAATGAAACGACTGATGACGCCGTTCGAAAATTAGCGGATGCAATCTTTGCGGCATCGCGTGTGGATCTTGAGGATCCAATTGCTGCTTGGGCTGATCATAATTCGAAACTGCATACCAAAACCACTTGGCTCAATCAAAACCGTTTTTCGGCTTTGCATTTCAAGGGTCCGGGCACGGATTTAAACGTTGGATTGGCCGATGGTCATGAGTGGCATGGTGGTGCTTCGACCGCTAAAAATGGCATAACGTGTAACCCAAATATTCCGACGGAAGAGGTGTTCACGACACCTCATGCGCATCGCGTTGAGGGCTATGTTTCAAGCACTAAACCATTGTCTTATAACGGAACTTTGATCGATCATATTTCAGTTCGATTTGAGGCTGGTCGTATTGTTGAGGCCAAGGCTTCCCGGGGTGAGGATGTTCTCAAAAAGGTGCTTGAAACCGACGAGGGTGCTGCACGCTTAGGCGAGGTGGCTTTGGTACCGCATTCGTCGCCGATCTCGAAGAGCGGATTGTTATTTTTCAATACGTTATTCGATGAAAATGCCGCCTGTCACATCGCTTTAGGACAGTGCTATGCGAAGTGTTTTCTTGATGGCGCGACGCTCTCACCAGAGCAGATTGCAGCCCAAGGGGGCAATAAGAGCCTTATTCATATCGACTGGATGATCGGCTCAAATGAGGTAGATATCGATGGCATTCGAGCAGATAAAACGCGTGTTCCTGTATTCAGGAAGGGCGAATGGGTAGAATGAATCGATAAGAGGTGAATAAAACGCGGTTTGAGGTGAATATCGTTAAATGACGTTCACGCTCACCGTAGGCAAAGCGTGGTGCACCAGCGCGGAAAAACTTCGAACCGCTTGATACAATTTCTTGAGGTTTTACAAGGGATAGGAAAATTACTCAAGTCCCCCGAAGCGCAAATTGGACGATATTTTCACTGGGAAGCTATAGCGGCTTGTGGGCAATCACAATCCACGTGAGAGAGTATGCCTTGGCGATGTAGTTTTGTGATGATTCGACAACTAGTTCTTCAGCAGCAAGAAATTTTGCATAGCTATGTGTTGGCATCCATTCGCCGATAATTACCTTGCCGCCCGGTTTTAGGACACGTACGATTTCTTTCAAAGC
>CAIRGA010000039.1 GCA_903877935.1 uncultured Hyphomicrobiales bacterium | reverse complement strand
TATTTGTAAATTTGTATAATTTCAAAAAAAATTTTTATACACAAGTCTTTTGCTTCAGCACGTGTTCCGCAAATATCGTATCAATGGCGAGGCTGCGTCATCGGCAGCGGCCTTTAATGATTATCTCCGATTGGTTTGGCTCACGCCCGCATTTGATGGACTATTCACGGGCTCAGCGGGCGATCGGCGGCGCTTCCTGGATCGTTTGGTGCTCGCGATTGATCCAAGCCATGGTTCACGTGTCAGCGCGCTTGAACGCGCCCTCCGTTCGCGCAATCGAATTTTGGAAGATAATAGCAGCGATGCAAGCTGGCTCAGCGCGGTTGAACGCGAAGTGGCCGAGACCGGCGTAGCGGTTGCTGCGGCGCGACGGGAAACCGTCGGTCAATTGGCCGGCCTCATCGCAAAAGAACGCGATGACACGTCGCCTTTCCCCTGGGCTGAAATTCAACTGGAAGGCGCCATTGAAGCGGCCTTAGTCGATCATGCGGCGGTCGATGTTGAAGATATGTTCAGGAAAATGCTTCTCACCAATCGCGCGCGGGACCGTGCCGCAGGTCGGGCCACCATTGGTCCACAGACTTCGGATTTACTGGTGCGCCACGGCCCTAAAAATGTGGTTGCCGATCGTGCATCCACCGGAGAGCAAAAGGCCCTCCTCATCGGTATCATTATCGCGCATGCGCGCCTCGTTGCTTCAACGAGCGGAATGGCGCCTATCGTCTTGCTTGATGAAGTTGCCGCCCATCTTGACCCACGCCGTCGCGTAGCGCTGTTTAACACGCTGTATGCGTTAGGCGCTCAGGTGTTTATGACGGGCGCCGATCGCGCGCTGTTTGCAGACTTGCCAGAGGGTGCAGAACAATTTCTCGTCACGCCCGGTCGGGTTGATCCAATCGTCTAATGTTACTTGATCACTAATCCCTGACCGGTCGGCAATTCCATGACATCATAGCCACGTTCGGCAAACCATTGACGCTCGGCATCACGCTGCGCGCGATAGGGAAGATAGCCATAATCGTCCAGCACGATCATGCCGCCAGGGGTTACCCGTTCAAATAAAAGATCCAGGGCTCCGATTTCGGCCGCAACATTGTTCATGTCGATATGCAGGAAGGCAATGCGATCGGGTGAGTCGGATGTTAAAATTTCAGGCACTTTACCTTTAATCACACGCGAGCGCGGAATGGTCTCGAATTTTCGACAAACTTCATCATAAAGCTGCGGACCCATGCCCGGCATTTTGGTGTGGGTGCTTCCGTCCGGATAATCGAAGATGTCATAGAGATAAAAAGTACGATCCGTCCTGTTAAATTCAACGGCATCGCAAATGATGCGGGATGACGTGCCACGATAGCAGCCGCATTCAACGAAATCACCTTCACGTCGCAAACCGTTGCGTGCCGCCCAGACCAGAATGGCGGTCCGCCAAATGATGCTTTTCTCGACACCGTCGCTCGCGTGCTCTTCCAGCGCCTTCATAAAGGGCTGATCAAAACGGAAGGAAAGATTTTTGCCGAACGTGATCAGATTGTCGCCAGCGAATACGCCGCGCTGCCATTCAGGCCGAAGTGAATTTAGTAAGCTATGTACCGCTGATACGAAATCGTTGCGGCGAGCTACTCCGAAAAAGGTAGATCCAAAATAATTGTTCGACATTCCTATTCAAAGACCCCGAAGCGCAGTAAGCGTGACGATCCTATCAAAGCCACTCGATGTGACGATACGTTAGAATAAATTAAATAAATGTCGACAAAACGGAAGGGTTATTATTACTTTTTTATGACAGAAACTGCTCAAATATTTAGCTAATGGTTATTAGCTTCTCTTATACTCAACCTTTAATAGTGATTTAGTCTTCCATGCCCGTTTCAGGATTAGTTCTTTTTGCCCTCACTTATTTTGTCGCTGTTGCCACGCCGGGGCCGGGTATCGCGGCGGTTTTAGCGCGTGCATTGGCAAAAGGGTTGAAGGGGATGCCTGCCTTTATCGCGGGCTTTGTTTTGGGGGATCTTACGCTATACGCGGCAGCAGCGGCCGGGTTCGCCGCGCTCGCCGGAGCCTATGCGCCAATTTTTCTAGCCATCAAATGGGGCGGCGCTGCCTATCTGCTTTGGCTTTCTTATCAACTTTGGACCGCTCCTGCTGAGGCTTCGGCAGACCCATGGGCCGAGCAAACATCGGATGCGCCATTGTCCTTGTTTCTAACCACCTATTCACTGACGCTCGGCAATCCAAAACCGATTCTCTTCTTTGTGGCCCTGCTGCCGTCGATTATTGATCTTGAGACCTTGACGCTCTTGGATTTTATAACGGTTGCATTGCTGATTGCGTTGATTATTGCAGGTACGCTAACGGCCTACGCCGTCGCGGCGGCAAAAGCGCGACAATTGTTTGCCAGCGTTCCCGCGCGCCGCAGAATCAACCGCATCACGGGCAGCATATTAGCGATTGCCGCTGTTCTGATCGCCCTTAGTTGAGGGGCATCACGCAAGGATCCCTCGATAAAACGAAGGTGGTACAGCTACCCCGGCTCGAACGGGGGACCTCTAGATCCACAATCTAGCGCTCTAACCAACTGAGCTATAGCTGCATAAATGAAAAGCGGGCGGACCCTACGCCGGCCCGCCCGCTTTTTCAAGACCTTAAAGCTCAAAGATCAACGACTATGCCGCGCGCTCTCCACAGCATGATCAATTGCCTTGCGAACAGGCTCGGTTGCTTTTGAAGCAATCGCCTGGGCAAGAGACGACATTTCTTTGGCCTCGCCCAAGGTTCTTTGAACACCGCGGCGTAATTCAGTCGATTGAAGATCGATCAAATCCGATAGCGTATGAGCTTTCGCCATGGCCCGGAAATAATTGAAAGCCGCTTGGGTTTGCGCCTCAACAGCCTCTGCCATCCTAAGCTGCAACTCTTTAAGCCCTGACTGAACAACCGCGCCACTGGCCTCCAATCCTTGTGCCAGATGGTGTGTTGCTTCTTGGGACTTGGCAAAAGCAGTTCTCGCTTGAGCGAGCGACTGCTCGGCAACACCGCGCAACGCGTCAACGGGCTGTCCAGCCATGGCGGTTGACGGTGTTGCTGCCTTGGTAGGCATGTCAGCCTTTATTTCGGCCTTGGCTTTCGCAGGCCTGTTTGAAGCAGCCTTGCTCGCCGTAGGCTTGCTTGCAGGAGACTTGCTTGCAACAGGCTTGCTTGCAACAGGCTTGCTTGCAACAGGCTTGGCGGCCGCCTTCTCTGGTTGTGTTGTCGAAAGCTTTGCCGTGGCGCCATTGCTTAACGGTGCGGGTGGCGAAACCTTCTCAGTGGCCGCGGGTTCAGCTTTCACCGCCACTGGCTTTGTCGTCGATTTCGCGTCCTTGGCAGCAGGAGCGGTCGAGATTGCCGGTAGCGTTACGCTTGCTTTACTTGGAACTCCAACATCGGATGCCATTTGCCCCTCCTATTGGTGATAAAGGATTTCGATCACAATCACTTCGATTTAGCGGTGGATGCGGCTTTACGAATTTCAGCCGCCGCACCTTCGACGGTCGCTTGTGCCGTTTCTGCGGCTTTCTTGGCCGAAGCTTGAACGTTGGAACCAAATTCGGTCATTTGCGCTTGTAGGGAAGAAACCTGCGTTTTTACAAATTCGGTCTGAATATGGACAACTTCCTGCACGTCTTTGGCGTGTAGGAGGCGTTGGGCAAGTTCAAACGCTGCCGCTACATTTTGTTCGGCATAGCCCATGGCGCGCTTGGCCAAATCACGGGATTGGTGCTGCGCCGTCGTTGCTTGGGTATCAGCCGCCGCCACCGCCTTATTTGCCGCGCCGATGAAGCCATCAAACGCAGTTTTCGCATGTTCGACGCTTTTTTCAGCCAAATCGCGCATTTCTGCAGGGATTTCGTAACCGGATGGTGACTTTGACATGATGCATTCCTTTTCAAAGGTGATGGGATCGTACGCCCCGTGAATTACTGCAGTGCAATATAATGCTGCACTGCACAATCGTCAATGGAGTAGCCGCGTTAACGGTGTTTTACGGTTATTCGACCTTCGGGTTAGATTCGATTCGACGTGAGGGTGACCAAACGATAAATATTTATCCGATCATTTTATGAAATTGGTGAGAAGCCAAAGGGTTCCCTATCGAATGAGCGACGGCAGAAGCTCCTATCCCGGTCGATCCAGCGACAATCCGAAATCGCCAATAGCGCGGGTCCGGTTTGTTTGGCAGACCAATGCTGCCGGTCAGTTCCATTTTCCGGACGTCCACGAGGCAATTACTGGGCTCTATCGGACGCTTTCGGGTAAAATCTGGCCCCATGACGATGTTATTAGCGAGGCACTTCTATCGCGCGAGACCTTTGTCGGGCTTGAGGCAAAGATCTCGTTGGATGGCATCGCATCGGCCGAACTTACCCTGTCCGGGACGCCAATAACCAGCACTGATCAAAGCTTTAATGGCTATCGCGGGTTCGGGTTTATAAAGGCATCGGCGCCTGTAATCGTCGCACCCTTGCCGGAAACCGTTAAAGCGAAGCCGATCGACGCGCCTTGGTCGACCACGAATGGCTTGAGCGAAAGCGAGCGGAATGCATTCCGTGAAATTGCGCGGGCTTTGGGGTCTCGTCAGCCGGATCTCGATGAAGAGCCGATGACCCGGGAAACACCGGACTTGCCCCGCATCGACGACGTGATCCCCCAGCCAGAAACAGGCATAGGCGCAGATCGACTCATGCAGGTGATCGACCGCCTACCAATCGGCGTTTTGATCAGCCGTGGTGGCGTCCCGATCGTCATGAACCAGCCGCTCTTGGACTGGCTGGGCTATGAAAGCGCCGATGCGTTTTTCGACATCGGTGGCATCGACACGATGTTTGGTGGCCGCGATCCGTCACGGCGTGCGGTGGAAGATGACGGGGCGATGCTGTTGCGCCGACGCGACGGTGATATGGTTGCCCTTGGCGTTAGACTGCAAACCGTTCAATGGGATGATTTGCCGGCCAGCATGATGATCTTTGAAAAGGTCACATCCCCCAAAGACGAATTTTTGCCGTTTGACGATGAAACAGTCGTCTCGGGCAACGGCGTGTCGGCCCACGAATTGTCGGCCATTCTCGATACAGCGACCGACGGGGTGGCCGTACTCGATTATAATGGACGAATTCTGTCGATGAATCGGTCGGCAGAAGCCTTGTTCGGGATCGACACGGCAGAGATTTCGGGCGAGCATTTCACAACGCTGCTTTCCGAAAACAGCCGCAACCGGGCTTTGGATTATCTGGAGGGGCTCAAGGATAATGGGGTCGCCAGTGTCCTCAATGACGGGCGCGAAGTAACCGGGCAGACGCAGGACGGCGGCCATATCCCGCTTTTCATGACGATGGGGCGGATCGGTACACCATCAGACCCGAAATTCTGCGCGGTATTGCGCGATATCACGGCATTTAAGCGTGCCGAGCGCGACTTTATGGATGCCCGGCGGGCCGCCGAGACAGCCAGCGCACGAAAATCAGATTTTTTAGCGCGTATTAGCCATGAGATCAGGACCCCCTTATCGGCCATTATCGGCTTTGCCGAGATCATGCATGATGAGCGGTTCGGCGTTCTGGGTAACACGCGCTATCGCGACTATGTTCAAGATATTCTGAAATCGGGCGCGCATGTCCTCGACCTTGTGAATGATTTGCTCGACCTATCAAAAATCGAGGCAGGACGCGCCGACCTGACCTTCGTTGAAGTTGACGTCAACACCTTATTGCTTGAAACGGCCAATACGGTGCAAGAATCAGCCAATAAAGCGCGGATCATTTTACGGACAAGCCTGGCGTCCCATATGCCGTCAATTGTGGCCGACGAGCGATCGCTCACCCAAATCATGCTCAACATCCTCTCCAACGCGATCAAATTCACGCCCGAAGGCGGCCAAGTGATCGTTTCGACAACGCGGTCGCCTGATGGCGAAGTGATCATCCGCGTGAAAGACACGGGCGTCGGCATGTCGGAAACCGACATTGCAACAGCATTGGAGCCGTTTCGACAGGTGACAACAACCCGCCGCGCGGGCGGTACGGGACTTGGTTTGCCGCTAACGAAAGCGCTCATTGAGGCCAACCGCGCCTCAATGGCGATTAGAAGTGCTCGGCATTCCGGAACCGTCGTGGAAATTACGTTCCCGCCGACCCGTGTTTTGGCGGACCGCTAATCGGTCGCAGAATCGACACTTGCAAAATGTCAGGAAAACTCTGACATGGTAGGATTGTCTCACCCCGCGGGAGTAATCCGATGAGCATTCAATTTCCGTTACCGGATGAAGCCATTCTGGCGCGTCGCGATGCGATCATTGCAGGGCTAGCCCCGCTTGTACCTGCGTCCTCGCTGATTACGACGGAAGACGAACGCCGCGCCTTTGAAACCGACGCGCTGACGGCCTATCGCAAAATGCCGCTCGCCGTTGTGTTGCCAAATTCGACGGAAGAAGTCGCAGCCGTTCTTAAGTTTTGCAACGAGCAGGGCGTGAAGGTGATCCCGCGCGGCGCGGGTACCTCGCTCGCCGGTGGCGCTATTCCCCAAGAAGATGCCATCGTCGTTGGCGTGGGCAAAATGAACCGCGTACTCGATATCAATTTTGGCGATCGAACGATGCGCGTGCAATCGGGCATCACCAATCTCGCGATCTCGGGAGAAGTGGCGCATAAGGGTTTCTTCTATGCTCCAGACCCTTCCTCACAATTAGCCTGCACGATTGCGGGTAATATCGCGATGAATTCGGGCGGGGCGCATTGCCTGCGCTATGGCGTTACGACCAATAATATTTTGGGTGTTCGGATGGTGCTGATCGATGGCACCATCATTGATATCGGCTCGGATGCAATGGACTCGGCAGGCCTCGATTTGCTTGGCCTCGTGATCGGGTCTGAAGGTCAGCTCGGCGTTGTTACCGAAGCCACGGTTCGCATTTTGCCATTAGCCGAAGGCGCGCGTCCCGTCTTGTTCGGATTTGATTCCAGTGAAGCCGCAGGCCGCGCGGTGGCGGCCATTATCGGCGCGGGCATCATACCTGTGGCGATGGAATTCATGGACAAGCCCGCGATTGAAATCTGCGAGGCATTCGCTCATGCCGGTTATCCTTTAGACGCCGAAGCGCTTTTGATCATTGAAGTCGAAGGCTCCGATGTCGAGATGGATGCAACCCTCGAAAAGATCGTCAAAATCGCCAAAGAACATGGCGTGCAAACCGTCAAAGAGTCAAAATCCGCAATGGAAACGGCGGCCATCTGGAAAGGTCGTAAATCCGCTTTTGGCGCTACCGGTCGCATTGCCGATTATATTTGCATGGATGGCACAATCCCCACCGGGCAATTGCCCTTGGTGTTGCGCCGTATCGACGAAATCGTGAAAAGCTATGGTTTGCGCGTCGCCAATGTTTTCCACGCAGGCGATGGCAATCTTCATCCGCTCATCCTCTATAATTGCAATGATGAAGAAGAAGCCCACAAAGCAGAAGAAGCGGGTAACGACATTCTCAAACTCTGCGTCGAAGTGGGCGGTTGTCTCACCGGCGAGCACGGCGTTGGCATTGAAAAGCGCGATCTCATGCGCAAGCAATTCACCGATATTGATTTGAACCAGCAAATGCGCGTGCGTGCGGTTTTTGATCCAGCATGGCTACTTAATCCGGCGAAGGTATTCCCGCTCGACGGAAGACCTGCATCATGAGCGAAGCCATATCTCTGTTTGCCGAAGATGAGCTGGTCGCGGCCGTTCGAAAGGCCTATGCGGCTAGAACGCCGATGGTGATTGAAGGCGGCGGCACCAAGGCGGCCTTGGGCCGCCCTGTTCAAGCGGCAGCCTCGCTTTCAACCCGTGCGCTCACGGGCATTACGCTCTATGAGCCGTCCGAAATGGTAATATCTGCGCTTGCCGGAACGCCACTCAAAGAAGTCGAGCGGCGACTAACCGAGAAAGGCCAAATGCTTCCGTTTGAGCCGGCCGATTATCGCACGCTACTCGGCACACAAGGCGAGCCAACCATGGGTGGGCTAGCAGCCACCAATCTCTCCGGCCCGCGGCGGGTTGTGGCCGGGGCGTGCCGCGATAGTTTGATTGGCGTGCGCTTCATCAATGGCAAAGGCGAGGCGGTGAAATCCGGCGGGCGGGTGATGAAGAATGTCACCGGACTTGATCTCGTCAAATTACTCTGCGGGTCGCATGGGACGCTCGGTGTTTTAACCGAGGTAACGTTCAAGGTACTTCCGCATCCTGAAACATCGGTCACGCTAGCGCTGCATGGATTAGATGATGCCCGTGCCATCGAAGCCATGTCGATCGCCTTAGGATCTCCCTTCGACATTACGGCAGCTGCGCATCTACCGAACGGTGTTGAGCGCGTTTCAGCGACCGTGCTTCGCCTTGAAGGATTTATACCGTCCGTCGATTATCGCTTTGATCGATTGAAAGACCTCCTCAAGGGTTTCGGCACCTGTGATCGTTTGGAGAAAGATGCTTCAATCTCGCTTTGGAAAAAAATCCGCGATGTAACGTGGCTAGCCGAGCCGCGTGATCATGCGGTTTGGAAAATTTCAATCGCGCCATCGAAAACCCCGCTCCTGCTCGCGCGTTTGAAGGCATCGCTGAGCTTCCGTCATCTGCTTGATTGGGGCGGCGGGCTCATCTGGTTACAAACCGCGTCAGATCGTGATGCAGGGGCAGCGCTAATCCGCTCGACACTCTTCGGCACTGGCGGACATGCGACCCTTGTGCGAGGCACCGAGGCGCTTCGCGCAAGCGTCGACGTGTTCGAGCCATTGAGTGCATCACTGCAGGCGATCTCGACCAACGTCAAAGCAAGCTTCGATCCCGAGCGCATTCTTAATCCGGGCCGCATGGCGGCAAGTCTTTAGGCCACTCACAATGCAAACCAGTTTCCTACCCGAAGCGCTTAAAGAACCCGCAATGCAGGCCTCGGAGAAAATCCTTCGGACCTGTGTGCATTGCGGCTTTTGCACCGCGACCTGCCCGACCTATCTTTTGCTTGGCGACGAGCTCGATAGCCCGCGCGGCCGTATTTATATGATCAAGGATATGCTGGAGCGTGGCAAACCCGCTTCCTCCGATGTCGTCAAACATGTCGACCGTTGCCTGTCCTGTCTTTCTTGCATGACAACCTGCCCTTCGGGCGTGCATTACATGCATCTCGTCGACCATGCGCGTGCGCATATTGAGGCGACCTATGAGCGGCCCTTTGCGGATCGGGCGATCCGCGCAGTTTTATCGGCAATTTTACCCTATCCTAACCGTTTCCGCGTGGCATTAACGCTAGCTGCATTGGGTAAACCCTTTGCTCCATTGCTCCGTCTATTGCCGGGCGTCGGCACAAGGCTCGCCGCCATGCTGGCGTTGGCGCCTTGGTTCTTGCCAGGAAAATCACCTTATGAAGCGCCGCAATCCATCGCACCACAAAGCGAAAAGCGCGGCCGTGTCGCGATCTTAACCGGCTGCGCCCAGCCTGTCTTAAATCCGGACATCAATGACGCAGCCATTCGCCTTCTGGCCCGCATGGGCATTGAAGTCGTCGTCCCAAAAAACCAAGGCTGCTGTGGCGCGCTCGTCCACCATATGGGCAAGGACGAGGCGAGCCATGCTTTTGCCAAACAGATGATCAATGCTTGGATGGCGGAGATTGACGGCGAAGGTCTGGATGCGATTGTGATCACCGCATCCGGCTGCGGCACAACCATCAAAGATTACGGCCATATGTTCCGCAACGACCCCGAATGGGCCGAGAAAGCGGCTAAGGTTGCGAGCCTCGCCAAAGACATCACCGAAGTGTTGACGCGTTTCACTTTGCCGGAATTAACGATCCCGACGGGACAAACAGTCGCCTATCATTCAGCCTGCTCAATGCAGCACGGACAGAAATTGAGCGATGAGCCGAAGAAGCTGTTAAAGGCTGCAGGCTTCGTTGTGAAAGATGTCCCAGAAGGTCATATCTGCTGCGGCTCTGCCGGTACCTACAATATGCTTCAGCCCGAAATTTCGGGTCAGCTCCGTGAGCGAAAAGTCAACAATATCGAAAAGCTCAATCCCGATATAATCGCCACCGGTAATCTCGGCTGCATGAGCCAAATCGGCAAGGGTTTAGCGGATCGTGGCAATGCGGTGCCGGTTGTGCATACGGTCGAGCTCATCGATTGGGCAACCGGTGGCCCAAAGCCACGCGGACTTGCGTAAGGATGGCGTCGTTGGAAAGTTCGCACCGCTTTTCCGTCATTGCGAGCGAATGCGAAGTAACCCAGTTGGTGGTAAAAAATTGGGCGCAACGGCTCGGTGGCGCTTTAGAAAATTCCGTCAGCTGGGTTTCTTCGCTCATGGCTCGCAATGACGATTGGCTGCTGCTCGCAAGGACAAATTTCGTCAACGCTTGCATCATTCCGCCTTTATAAAAATG
>CAIRGA010000038.1 GCA_903877935.1 uncultured Hyphomicrobiales bacterium | reverse complement strand
CCAATGTGATCAATCCGCGTGCGAATGTGAGCCGTAAGTCGGAATTCAAAACCACGCCGGTTGGCAAGGGTGCGACGATTGGCGCCAATGCGACCATCGTGTGCGGCCATGAACTGGGTGCCTATTGCCTGATTGGCGCGGGCGCCGTCGTCACAAAAAATGTACCTGACTATGCGTTGATGGTGGGTAACCCCGCACGGCGAATGGGCTGGATGAGCCGTTCTGGCGACCGGTTGGGTGCTGATCTGAAATGCCCGGCAACGGGTGAAACCTATCATCTTAAGAATGACAACCAGCTTGTGCTGGCCGATTAGGAGCAAGACTCGTGGATATTAAAGGCAAGAAATTCGTTGTGATTGGTGGCGCGGGTCTGATTGGTTCGCATGCGGTGGATCAGCTCATCCAAGAGGATGTCGGCGAGATCGTGATCTATGACAATTTTGTACGTGGCACGATGGAGAACCTTTCGGGATCGTTGAAAGATCCACGGGTGAAAATTTTCGAGGCCGGTGGCGATATTACGCACACGGACATTTTGGATGCAGCCCTTAAAGGTGCTGATGGTGTGTTTCAATTCGCAGCGCTTTGGTTGCTGCAATGCCATGAATATCCCCGCACCGCGTTTGATGTGAATGTGAAGGGCATGTTCAACGTGCTCGATAGCTGCGTGCGCAACAATGTGAAGCGTTTGGTGTGGTCATCATCCGCGTCCGTTTATGGCGATGCGGTGGAAGAGCCGATGACGGAAGACCATCCGTTCAACAACAAGAATTTTTATGGCGCGACGAAGATTTGCGGCGAGGCGATGGCGCGTGCGTATCACTTCCGCTATGGCCTCGATTATGTGGGCTTGCGCTATATGAACGTCTATGGTCCGCGTCAGGATTATCGCGGTGCGTATATCGCCGTGATTATGAAAATGCTCGACGCGATTGATCGTGGCGAAGGCCCGACGATCATGGGTGATGGCTCGGAGGCGTTTGACTTCGTGGCTGTTGAAGATTGCGCGCGTGCTAACCTCTGCGCGATGGGTTCAACGGCTACTGATCGTTTCTACAATGTCGGTACCGGCAAGCGCACCTCGCTGAAGGAAGTGGCTGAAATGCTGCTCAACCTCACCGGCTGCAATCAGCCGATTAATTATGCGCCACGCTCGGCGGCAACGCTTGTGAGGAACCGCGTGGGTTCGCCGGTTCGTGCGTCGAAGGAAATCGGCTTCACGGCGGGCATTGATCTTGAAGAGGGCTTGCGCCGTCTGATCACCTGGCGTGAAGGCCATAAGAGTGAAGTTGCTGCGCGTCGCGCCAAGTCTGCCGAATAATAAGTCTGCTGAATAAGGATTGTTTTGAAAATGGCCATGGAAAAGAGAACCGTCCAAATCGCATTGCCTTCGATGGGCGAAGAAGAATGGCAGGCCGTGCGCGGCCCGATTGAATCGGGTTGGCTCACGCAAGGCCCGAAAGTGGCTGAGTTTGAAAAGCAATTTGCCGCACGCCACAATGTGTCGCATGCACTCGCTACAACGAGCTGCACGACGGCGTTGCATTTGGCATTGGCCGCTATGGATATCGGCCCCGGTGACGAGGTGATTGTGCCATCGTTTACGTGGGTCGCAACGGCGAACGCGGTGCTTTATTGCAATGCGATTCCGGTGCTGTGCGATGTTGATCCGCGTACGAACAATATCGATCCGGCTTCTGTTGCCGAAAAAGTAACGGAGCGCACCAAGGCGGTGATGCCGGTGCATCTGTTTGGCCTGTGTGCCGATATGGATGGCTTGCGTTCGGTTCTCCCCAAGCACGTCAAGATCGTTGAAGACGGCGCGTGTGCAGCGGGCGCATCGTATAAAGGTACGCCAGCGGGTGCGTTGGGTGATGCGGGGTGTTTCTCGTTCCATCCCCGCAAGTCGATTACGACGGGCGAGGGCGGCATGATGACGACCCCGCATGACGATGTGGCAGCCAAAGCGCAGGTGTTGCGCAACCATGGCGCATCTGTCTCGGAAGAAATGCGCCATCGCGGAGCGCAGCCTTATTTGCTGCCCGACTTTGACGAATTGGGTTTCAATTACCGAATGACCGATATTCAAGCCGCCATCGGCCTTGTGCAGATGACGAAGCTTGATCGCTTCATCGATGAGCGTGATGTTGCGGCGCGTCGCTATCGCGAAGAGCTTGCCGATATCGAATGGCTCCGCCAGCCGGTTGTGCCGAATGATGTGCGCCATGCATGGCAGGCTTATGTGACTTATGTTGACCCGAAGCTCGCACCAATGCCGCGTAACGAGATTATGGCCAAGCTGCATGCGATGGGTGTTGCAACACGTCCCGGCACGCATGCGATCCATATGCTTGGCTATTACCGTGAGCGCTACAACATCAAGCCGGAAGATTTTCCGGGCGCAAAGGATTGCGAAAACAACACGATGGCCATCCCGCTGCATAACCGCATGTCGGAGGATGATTATGCTTACGTCATCGAATGTATCCGCTCGATTGCCAAGGGGCATTGATCATGTCGCAACCGCAATGGTTATCTGATCTTTTGGGCGTTCCGGTTCCGGCTGAGGGCGAAACGACCACCGCTAATGGCCGCCAGATTACGACGGTTGCGGGTATTCCGCGCTCGGCGGAATTTGTGTCTGCGGCGCAAGAGCAAACGCGTGAAACCTTCGGCTTTAAGTGGGCCAAGCGCGATACGTTTGAAGGCTCTGTGGCGGACCATATGCGCACCTGGTTGGTGCAGAAATATGGTGATGTGCCGTTTGCGCCTTGGTTTAAAGAGCACGGCGAACATCCGATTATTTTGGATGCGGGGTGTGGTGCGGCGCTTTCTGGCATTGCGCTGTTTGGCCCTGTGATGGACCGTGTGCATTATCTCGGCGTTGATGTGTCGACCGCCGTTGACGTCGCTTCCGCCCGCTTTGCCGAACGTGGTTGGTCGGCAGGATTTATTCAGGCCGATTTGAACCAAATCCCCGTGCCGGAACGCTCGGTTGATATCGTGTTTTCTGAGGGTGTTTTACACCATACGGATAACACGTTTAACGCACTTGCGGCTGTCACCAAGCATGTGAAAGTCGGCGGGCGCGTGGTGTTTTATGTCTATCGCAAAAAAGGTCCGGTGCGTGAATTCACCGATGATTATATTCGCGACAAGATGCAGGTGATGACGGCGGAAGAAGGCTGGGCGGCGATGGAGCCGCTCTCGGAACTCGGCCGGATTTTGGGCGAGCTGAACATCGAAATCGATATCAAGCGTCCGGTGGATTTGCTGGAGATCCCGGCAGGCAAAATCAACCTGCAAAGGTTCTTCTATTGGCATGTGTTGAAGGCGTTCTATCGCCCTGAAATGTCGCTTGATGAAATGAACCATATCAATTTCGATTGGTTCGCGCCGAAAAATGCCCGCCGTCACACGGTTGAGGAAGTGCGCGGCTGGTGTAAGGAATTGGGGCTGACGATCGAGCACGAGTTTGCTGAAGAGGCAGGCATTAGCGTGATTGCTAAGTTAGGGTAGAGGCGAATGGTGAGTAGCGAATAGCGAATGGGGTTTTATGCGTCCTTCTCCCGGACGGGAGAAGGTCCCTGCGGAGCAGGGGGATGAGGGTCTAGCGTTAGACATTAGAACCTCATCCGTCGCCTTCGGCGACACCTTCTCCTTCAAGGAGAAGGGAGCGTGTCACCTTTCTCCCCATTCGCTACTCGCCTTGAAGAGGCAGGCATTAGTGTGATTGCTAAGTTAGGGTAGAGGCGAATGGTGAGTAGCGAATAGCGAATAGGGCTTTGTGCTTCCTTCT
>CAIRGA010000037.1 GCA_903877935.1 uncultured Hyphomicrobiales bacterium | reverse complement strand
TACAGACGAAAGCATTTGGCATAGCCGCCTTAACGATTTCTTTTGCCTTTTGTTCATGCGCATCATTTAAGAACGAAAAGAGAAATGAGATGACGACTGCATCGAGTTTCCGCTTTGCAAACAATTCCGCCGCGTTCTTAACCTCATCGAGATTGAGAGGGACCTCAATGTCACCGGTTGGAGGCATTAGACGTTCGGTAACAGCAATACGATTACGGCGCTTGACCAATGGTTTTGTTTGCCAAGGTACATCGAATTGAAGGGAAAAATTGTGAGGGCGCTTATGGCGGCCCATATGCATGATGTCTCGAAAGCCCTTCGTCGTGATCATTCCAACTTCGGCACCGTTCCGCTCGATGACCATATTTGTGGCAACGGTGGTTCCATGAAACACGAAATCAATGTCGCTTGGCTTAAGGCCGGCATGGCCGCAGATTTCAACAATGCCGCGAACCACACCCTCGGATTGATCCGCAGGCGTACTTGAAACTTTATGAACATACACTTGTTGATCGCCGCCTGGCAGGCTGCGTTCTAGAACAATATCGGTAAAAGTTCCGCCTACATCCACACCTACACGTATCATTGAAATTGTATCCCCTGTTCGTGACCCAAAAGTTATTTGGCAAATTAATAGAGGCTATTCGATAAATTAATATCGATATCAGAGCGCCGAGTGCCGACGCCCCCTATGACGGATCAGCGTGATAAAAATGTCAAGTCGCGCATTTGTAACGCGCGACCCTATTATTTTGATAGGGCGCTTCAAATGAAGATTTTCGCTTATCCTTTAATAGAGTTGAGGTAGTCGACGCAGTGATCAACCGATTCCACATCCGCAAATTTTGCATCGATATCATAAAGGTTCCAAGCTACGGCGCCAGGTACGCGGTCGCCAATACATTCGCGAACGGCGATTGTCCGGAAGCCTTCTGCTAGACCGTCGCAAATAGTTGTTCTGACGCATGCCGTTGCCGTGACGCCGGTAACAAGAATGGTGTCAACACCGCATGAGCGCAGATAACCGGCAAGGGGCGTGCCGCTAAAGGAGCTAGCCCGCTTCTTCATCATGACATATTCGCCGTCCACCGGTGCAATGCGTGAATCAATAGCCCAAAGATGTTCGTCGGCAAGATTAACGGCTTCGACAGGGATCTTATGATGCCACATGCCCATATCGGTGGTTGGATCATTGATGTCCGTATTTTGATAGGCCGTCGTTACGTGCACAACAACGTGGTTATTGGCCCGGCAGGCTGCCAGCAAGCGTTGCATACCTGGAATAATTTGCTCGTCGATATTTTCACAGGTGAATGGATTGCCTGGACGCGTCCAGGCATTAGCGAGATCAACGCTGATCAATGCGGGCTTTTTGCCAAAGCCAATTCGCCGTTGAAAGCCGCGCTCTTTGTAAACGGCTGTACTCGCATCAAAAGCCTGTTGCAAAACCTTATCGAGATCCTTGATATCTATGGTCATAATCTTCCCCTAAAATTGAAGCTCTTTAGAGCCATTGCTGTCGGCTCAATGGTGACCAGTCGAACGCGATAGCGGTCTCTCGGCAAGGACAGAAATGTTTAATATTAGTGCATAATTTGCATTAAACGAGCTTTGTGACATACTGGTTCGACAATAACGATGGGGTAAAGGCCTATGCGTGACCGGCTACCGGAAATGTCTGATATTCATGCCTTTTTGCTTGTCGCGGAGGAATTAAGCTTCCGAAAGGCCGCGGATCGATTGTTGATTGACCAATCCGTACTCAGTCGTCGTATTCGAAACTTTGAAGAGCGTATTGGATTTTCTCTTTTTTTCCGCACAACCCGCGATGTTGTCCTCACTGAACCTGGGCGCGTCATGTTGTCTCGGTTAAAGCCAATGTTTGGCGAGCTTGGCCATTTGCTTGCCGACGCCCGTTCAGTAGCAGAAGGAACAACGGGACGATTGCGGATGGCCTACATGTCTTTCGCCGCTACCCGTCTAATGCCGCACTATGTCAAACAATTTTCAGCTGCTCATCCTAAAGTGAGCCTAGAGTTAAATTATATGCCGACGATGCAACAAAAAATTGCGATCGAACGTGAAGAAATTGATGTTGGACTAATGTTGGGGCCGGTCGATCATCCAGATTTGGATTCATTGATTGTGGCAGAGGAGCAGATGACTTTTGTTGCCCGTCACGATCATCCGCTCGTGCGGCGTTCCGAAATCACGATGCAGGACGTCGCTTTATGTCCCCTTGTGCTTGGTGACACTCAGGAATGGGAGTTATTTCGTAAGATCCTCGAACGCCCCTTTAAAGCTAATGGTCTCAAGCTGTCGGTAGCTTATCAAGCATCCAACGCGATGGGTATAATGGGCCTCGTGGTTGGAGGCCTCGGTGCTACTATCTTTGTCGAGAGCATTGAGGCTATTCTGCCAGTGGGACTAGTGGCACGGCCTATTGCCGACTGTCGTGATCCTGTAACAACTGTCCTCTGTTGGAAACGTGGCCAAGCGTCGCCCGCCTTGCGTCATCTACTGGGAATTGCTCGTCCCGGTAGTAAGTTGAAACAACGAAAATCGTAACCGCGCTTCAGATATCTAATATTCGCTTTGCTCTGGCGATGACGGGTGCATCTACCATCGCTCCGTCGACCGAGCTTACGGATATATTTTTTGTTGCAGCAATGATTTTTTCGGCCCAAGCAATCTCGTCCAGTGAAGGCGTCATCGCCAGCCGGATAGGCTTGATTTGCTTTGGGTGGATGGCCAGCTTGCCTCGAAAACCAAGGGATCGTGCCCGAAGCGCATCAATACTTGTGGCTTCGGCATCTGTTAGATTGGTTGTTACGCCGTCCAGAGGACCGGGCAGGCCAGCTAACCGGGATTTTAAAACGATCTCGCTTCGCGCTGACAGAAGTGGTTCCCAATCCGGCATACAATCAAGGTCCAGTGCGTAGTCAAGCGATCCAAATGCCACCAATGCTACTTCCGGGCCATTTAGAAGGTCGGAGAGGGCGTTTAAGCCCGCCGCGCTCTCGACAAGCGGTATGATGGGCAATGAGCGCCCTATGACGG
>CAIRGA010000036.1 GCA_903877935.1 uncultured Hyphomicrobiales bacterium | reverse complement strand
CGCAAAACACCATGCGCTGCAGGATGTTGGGGGCCAAAGTTAATCGAGAAGTTACGGAGTTGATGTTCGTTCATGGAAGTGAATCCAGCGAATAGCGAATGGAGATTTGGGCAGTAGGCAGTAGGCGGTAGGCAGTAACCTTCTGGCGGGCTTGGCGATATTTCTTGGCTAACGTCATCCTGCTGCCCTTTCGAGTTCAATCTTTCGAATAAGTGAACCCAACATTTTGCCGATACGCTCGCACGAATTCAGCACATTATCTGCGGTAACCGACGCCAATAACCCAACCCGAACAGAAATAAGCAAACGTGTCTCAAGTTCCTTCAACGAACCCTGTGCATGACGCAAAAAAATAGAATAGTGGCCGGTACTATCGCGACCATAGCCTTCAGCAATATTTGCCGCGACTGATACTCCAGCTCTGCGAATTTGCGAAATCATTCCGTAAATCTCTTCTTTTGGGAAACTGCGTGTCAAAACATAACAATCTTCGGCTAAATTCATCGACTCTTGCCAGACTTTCAAATCCCGGTAGGACCTAATCGTTGAAAAAGCCATTTTAGCCCTCGATCAAAATAATCTATTCGCCAGACACCCCACTCTAAGCCTACTGCCTACTGCCTACTGCCTACTGCCTACTGCCTAATTTTTCACCTTTTCATCGCCCGGCAGCACATAATCTGTGCCTTCCCATGGCGAGAGGAAATCGAAATTTCTAAATTCCTGCACAAGCTTCACTGGTTCATAAACAACGCGCTTTTCTTCGTCGTCGTAGCGAACTTCAACATAGCCCGTCGTCGGAAAATCCTTGCGGAGCGGATGACCTTCAAAGCCATAATCGGTCAAAATCCGGCGCAAATCCGGATGGTCGGCAAAAAGTACGCCATAAAGGTCATAAATCTCGCGCTCATACCAGTTGGCTGCCGGAAACACAGAAATCGCCGATGGCACAGGCGTACGCTCATCCGCCTCAAACGTCACGCGAACCCGATGGTTGTGCTTGGGCGACAGAAGGTGCCACACCAAATCAAACCGCTTTTCCCGCGCGGGATAATCGGCTCCGGCCAAATCGGTGAAATTGATGAAGTTGAACCGCGGATCGTCCCGCAAGGTCGTGAGAACCTTAATGGTTTCAGACGCCTCGGCACGGATATTCAACTCACCGAAGGCTATCTCAAAGCCCGTCACCGCGACAGGTAATGCGGCAGCAATCGCTTCGCCCAAGGTGTTCAAGTTCTCATTCATCGGATCCGAACCCTGCTTTACCGTTCAATCGTGCCGACGCGACGGATCTTCTTCTGGAGAAGAAGCACGCCATAAAGCAGCGCTTCGGCTGTTGGCGGGCAACCGGGGACATAAATATCCACCGGAACGACCCGGTCGCAGCCGCGCACAACCGAATAGGAGTAATGATAATAGCCGCCGCCATTGGCGCATGAACCCATCGAAATGACGTAACGCGGCTCCGGCATCTGGTCATAGACCTTGCGCAGCGCAGGCGCCATTTTATTGGTGAGCGTACCGGCAACGATCATCACATCAGACTGGCGTGGCGAGGCGCGAGGCGCAAATCCGAAGCGCTCAACATCGTAACGCGGCATGGAAAGCTGCATCATTTCAACAGCGCAGCACGCCAAACCGAACGTCATCCACATCAGCGAGCCCGTTCGAGCCCAATGAATGAGATCGTCGGTAGAAGTGACCAAAAATCCTTTATCGCCGAGTTCAGCGTTCACTTCCGTGAAAAACGGATCGTTCGAGCCAATCGGCTTGCCGGTCGAGGGATCAAGGATGCCGCGAGGCGCCTCAGACACCAAAGTGCCAGTTTGCGGGGTCAATCCCATTCCAGAGCGCCCTTCTTCCATTCATAGACAAAGCCGACGGTCAAAACGCCCAAAAACAGCATCATCGACCAGAAACCGAATAATCCGACACTTTTGAACGCCACCGCCCAAGGAAACAAGAAGGCAACTTCAAGGTCGAAAATGATAAAAAGGATAGAGACAAGATAAAACCGCACATCAAACTTCATGCGGGCATCGTCAAAGGCGTTAAAGCCGCACTCGTAAGCGGAGAGCTTTTCGGCATCAGGCTTGGAATATGCAACGAGGAAAGGGATCACCAACAAAGCAATGCCGATCACAAGGCTCAGCCCAATGAAGACGACAAGCGGCAAATAGTCGACGAGCAAATGATCGATCGTCTGTCCCATGCTGTTCCACTCCATTCCGGCCCGTAGCGCAAAATCTACGATACCCGCCGTTTAAGCTCAAAGACCGGATCATCTGTCGGAAAGTGGTTAAAATAGCCCTTAACCACGAGACTCAAATCACCGGTTATTCGCGTTGGCAGACGATTAGCCCACCCTTTGTTGCAGCGCAAGGTGACATATTCGTCATTTGGTGCATGAATTAAACGAATTTCCACGTCCGCCTATTGCTCAAGATCAACCGGCAGACCGGCTCTCGCCCCTCTTGTCGCGGGTCGCAATTCAAGCGATACACGGCTTAAGTCACAAATAAAAACCATTGGGAGCCGAAAAATGGCAAATCAAATTGATGCAAAGGGACAATTCGCGATCGTAACGGGCGGCGCACAGGGAATCGGCTATGCTGTAGCCTCGCGCCTTACCCAATCAGGCGCACGTGTCGCACTTTGGGATCGCGACGAGAAATTGGCCCAAGAAGCCTCAAAATCATTGGAAGGCTCGATTGTCATAAAAGTCGAACAATCAGACGCATCGTCGGTGGCAGCAGCAGCCGACGCCACGGTCAAAGTCTTCGGGCGGATCGACATCATGGTCAACAATGCCGGAATCGCGGGTCCGAACATGCCGGTGACCGATTATCCCCTCGATGCTTGGCACGACATCGTCAATATTAACCTCAACGGCGTCTTTTATTGCTGTAAATATGTCGTTCCGACCATGAAAGCCCAAGGCTATGGTCGTATTGTCAATATTGCATCGATCGCGGGCAAAGAAGGCAATCCTAATGCGTCGGCCTATTCGGCCTCAAAAGCGGGCGTTATTGCGCTAACAAAATCGCTGGGCAAGGAATTGGCGGGCCAAGACATCGCCGTCAATTGCGTGACGCCTGCCGCCGCAAAGACCGCGATTTTCGATCAGATGAAGCAAGAACATATCGATTATATGCTCTCCCGCATCCCACGCGGCCGGTTCTTGCAGGTTGATGAGGCCGCAGCCATGATTGCCTGGCTGTGCTCCAAAGATAATTCTTTCACCACGGCGGCGGTGTTTGATCTATCAGGCGGCCGCGCGACCTACTGATCTTAACTTAATCTTTTAATATTGCCGTTACGTCAACTAACGCCCATATCTGGGGCGTTAGTGAGGACAATGTGGCTGCATTTTCTGCCCTAAACGGCGCCGATATTCTCGTGACCGGCCATACTGGCTTCACGGGGAGCTGGGTTTGCTACGCCTTACGGCATTTTGGCGCGCGTATCCATGGAATCGCTTTGCCCCCGCCAACGACGCCCAGCATGTTCCATTTGGCCCATGTGGCGCACTTATTAACAAGCCAACGATTGGTCGATATCGCGGACCACCAAGCTGTTTTTGCATATGCTGCCGAAACAAGGCCCCTCGCCATTCTTCATTTAGCGGCTCAGCCCCTCGTTTTACCGTCTTATGTTGACCCGGTCCGAACCTTTCAAACCAATGTCATGGGTACCGTTAATGTGCTGGAGGCCGCCCGCCAAACACAAACCGTTCAGGGGGTTGTCGCCATCACGACCGATAAAGTTTATGCCAATGATGGCTCCGATAACACGTTTACAGAATCGGCACGTATCGGCGGGCACGACCCCTATTCGGCATCAAAAGCTGCAGCCGAGATGGCGATTGACGGCTACCGCCTCTCCCTACCCTCGTGGCAGAGAAATATGTCGATCGATACCGCTCGCGGTGGAAATATTATTGGTGGCGGCGATTGGTCTGCCAATCGCCTTATTCCCGATTACGCCCGAGCCATATCGAGCAAGACGCCTCTATTGATCCGGAACCCGAATGCGACACGCCCATGGCAACACGTGCTTTGCCTTGTTCATGGGTATCTTCTGCTGCTGAACCGTATTCTTTCCGGCACCATTAAACGTTCGACCGAGCCACTTGGTGAAGCGTGGAATTTCGGTCCTGACCCATCGGATTGTATTTCAGTCGCCGAACTCATGGATAAAATGGCGCAAAACTGGAAAACCGCGTCAATCGAAACAAGCCATTCATCGGTCTATGAGGCCAATTATCTAAAAATCGATCCGACGAAAGCCAAACACCGTCTCGGATGGCGGCCATCAATCGCGATTGAGAAGGCCGTCGAACTCACCGCGGAATGGTACAAGGTTTACCAGATTAATCCGGAAAAATTGGACGCGTTAACCCACCAACAAACGGAAAATTATTTCGCACCTTTAACCTGAGCCATATGATTTGGTTAAAACTCGACGCAATATTTTTCTAAAATAAAAAGCATTCTTGTTGAGGAATTTATCATTCTTTTCTCCATAAATGACGATATATGACGTAACGTCAATTTCTGCCATTTATGTGGAACCCGTTGGACAATGATCAACACGGCGGTAATTTTAGCGGGCGGCCTTGGTACTCGTCTTTCCGAGGAAACGGGTTTGCGTCCCAAGCCCCTTGTAGAAATCGGCGGAGCCCCGATCCTGTGGCATATCATGAAGGTCTATTACCATCAGGGCGTCAAAGAATTTGTGATTTGCCTCGGCTATAAAGGCTATTTGATTAAAGAGTTTTTTGCCAATTATCTGCTCCACCGCTCCGACGTCACAATCGACTTCGCCAATAATCAGATCGCCTACCACAATCGCCGTGCGGAGGACTGGAAAGTAACCCTCATCGATACCGGTGAGAACACGATGACCGGCGGACGCTTAAAGCGAATTGCGTCCATTGTTCAAGATGGCCCGTTTTTTATGACCTATGGCGACGGTCTTGCCGACATAAATCTAACATCGCTCTATAACCATCACATCTCATCGGGTCGGAAGGCAACAGTCACGTCGGTGCGCCCGCCGGGTCGGTTCGGCGCTCTTGATATTGCCAATGATGGCGAGGTCAGAGGCTTTATCGAGAAGCCAAGCGGCGAAGGCGGCTTCATCAATGGCGGCTTTTTCGTCCTCACGCCCGAAGTGTTTGAAAAGATCGAGGGTGACACAACGGTTTGGGAAGGCAAACCGCTCGAAACCTTAGCAAAATCAAACGAGCTGTCGGCCTATCGCCATGAGGGCTTCTGGCAGCCGATGGATACGTTAAGGGATAAAACTCAGCTTGAAGAACTGTGGCAGTCCGGCCATGCGCCATGGAAAATATGGTGACGACCACCGTGACACATCATCAGCCATCATGCCGGCATTGCGCAACTCCACTCAATTTAATTGTTGCGGATCTCGGCCAAACACCGATTGCGAATGATTATCTGGATAGGGAAGCGCTCACTTCACCCGAGCCAAAATATCCCCTATGCGCCTATGTTTGCAGCTCGTGTCGCCTTGTCCAATTAGAAGATTTTATTCGACCCGGTGACGTATTTTCTCCTGATTACGCCTACCAATCCTCGATGTCCGATAGTTGGCTAGAACATGCGCGCCACTATGCCGGTCTAATGACCAAGAAAATGGACCTTGGATCCGATAGTCACGTCGTCGAAATCGCGAGCAATGACGGCTATTTATTGCAATATTTTAAGGCGGCCGGAATATCTGTCACGGGTATCGAACCGGCATCCTATGTTGCTTGCATCGCGCGCGAGCAACGTGGCATCCCTACCCTTGAAACCTTCTTTGGAGAGACCGAGGCGAGAACCCTGCGCACTTCAATCGGTCCAGCCGACCTGATGATTGCCAATAACGTCCTAGCCCATGTTCCCAAAATCGATGATTTTGTAGCGGGCTTTTGCGAACTATTAAAGCCTGACGGCATCGCTACGTTTGAATTTCCGCATCTCTTAAATCTCTTGGAATTTTGCCAATTTGACACGATTTATCATGAGCACTTTTCATATCTATCTTTAATGTCACTCGAGCCTATTTTTGCATTGGCTCATCTAAAGGTTTTTGATGCCGAAGAATTACCCACCCATGGTGGTTCGCTCCGTCTTTACGTGGCGCACAACGCCTCTGAGTTTCACGAAACATCACGACTGAAGCAATTAAGGGTTAAGGAGTTTCAAGCAGGTCTTGATACCGATGCTCCCTATCTCGCCTTTTCCTCGAAAGTCGCGCGCGTCAAGCAAGAACTCCTCAATCTTCTGCACGAGCTGAAAGCGAAAGGAAAAACAATCGCAGCCTATGGCGCGCCCGCCAAAGGAAATACCCTTTTAAACTATTGTGCGATCGGGCGTGAACTCATCGACTTTACGGTCGACCGCGCTCCCTCGAAGCAGGGCAAATATTTACCCGGATCGCACATCCCGATCCTTTCTCCCAATGCCATTGCAGAACGTCAGCCAGATTACCTCTTGATCCTGCCGTGGAACCTTAAAACGGAAATCACAAAGCAATTCGCCTTTATCAAAGACTGGGGCGGACACTTTATCGTCCCCATTCCCACACCGGCAATCCTTTGCGGGAGCGGAAATGGAGATTGAAAGAACCCCATTAAGTGATTGTCATATAATTCATTTTTCTCGCCAAATTGATGCTCGTGGCAGCTTTACACGTAGTTTTGATTACTCGGAATTCTTGAACCTTGGTCTACCGCATACCGTTGATCACACTGCCGAAGCCTTTAACAAGAACAGCCTCACACTCCGGGGTATGCATTTTCAGGAAAGTCCGATGCCGGATGCCAAACTCGTGAGGTGCACGAGCGGTGCCGCCTTTGACGTCATTGTCGATCTTAGGCGTCAATCGCCGACGTTCAAACAATGGTACGGGCTGGTATTGAGCGAGAATGACCTCAACAAAGCCCTGTACGTTCCGGCTGGCTTTGCGCATGGCTATTTGACCCTGAGGGACGAAACAACCATGTCCTATCATCTCTTTACGCCCTATGCCGCCGAGCTTCAGCGCGGTTTCCGCTTCGACGATCCGGAGATTGGCATCGAATGGCCGGAAGCCCCCCTTGTCATTGCTGAGCGTGACGCCAATCTTCCAGCGTATTCGTCCCTCGATCGTGAACTTACAAATGGGCTGTCATGACACCCGTTAAACGACGAATGCTGATAACCGGAGGATCAGGGTTCATCGGAAGCCAGCTTATCGATGCTTTGACGCGCACCGGCGAATGGGAAGAAATCCACGCAATCCACCATTCGGCTACGGTTCCAACTACGCCAAATAAGGCACTGATTTGGCACCGAGCCGATCTGTTGAACAAGACGACGCCTGATGATTTATTAGCCTCGATTAAACCGAGCCATTTGATCCATGGGGCTTGGGTAACGGACCACGGGGCATTTTGGGCCGATCAAAGAAACAGCGAATGGCTAGCAGCCAGCGTAAGACTGGCCGACGCATTCGCGCGCCACGGCGGACAGCGCTTCATTAATCTCGGCTCCGTCGCCGAATATGATTGGCAATCAGGGCGAATGGTAGAAGACGAAACGCCAGAGACGCCGTCATCATTCTATGGCAAAAGCAAATTGGCCTTTCACCGAGAACTGCTTGAACGAGGCCGTAAGGGTGATTTTTCATCCGCAACGGGACGGATCTTCTTCGTCTATGGTCCGAAAGAAAAGCCGCAACGCCTTGTTGCAGCCGCCTGTCGATCCCTGATCACGGACCAATCGGAAATCTTCAGTGTAGGCTCACAATGGCGAGACTATATGCATGTCAGCGATCTGGCGCGCGGCATTTACGCTCTAACGACGTCACCCCTCGAAGGAGCCGTGAATATCGCCTCCGGTGCTCCGATCAGAGTATCGTTCATTTTAGACGAGCTGGAAAAACTAGCCCATAAGCCTGGCCAACTTAGCCGCAAAACAAAGTCCCCCGCGGACGAAGAAGTCCCTATGCTTTTTGGGCACGCGGAAAGATTGGCCTCGACCGGCTGGCGGCCGCTTGTTTCCTTGGAAGAAGGTCTGACGCAAACACTCAATTGGTGGCGCGAGCAATTGCTCAAAGGTTAGAAACGGCAAGCGCTTCCGCTGGAACGCGGGTAAAGGCGCGAAGTGTCACCAATACAGCTCCAAGCGACATCATAAACGCGATCATTGTAACCGAGTTCGACACGGCGTGCGCCGCGACCCAACCCCAAAAGGCGAGATAGATGTTAAGAGCAGCGACCGTTCCAACCACTTGATAGACTGACCACCCCATCGATGTCGCGCGTTGGAAAAAGAAGCTGCGATGCGGTGTCCAAATCTTTTCGCCTTTTAAAAGGCGGCGAACAAGCGTGATCGAAGTATCTGAAATCGCATAAAGCGGGATAATGATCGCGGCAAAAAAGCTTACATCCGCCGCAACGCGATACAGCGCATAGCCCCCCACGAGGCCAATCACCAAACTTCCAGTATCGCCAAGAAACAGCTTTGCAACCGGCTTGTTGTAGGGAGCGAATCCGATCAGTCCGCCTAAAATTGGAGCCATGATAACCGCAACCAGCGGCGTCGGCATCGCAAAGGCGGACAAAACCACGAGAACAACCGCAACCGGAACAAATTGGGCAACAGTCAGCCAGTCTAGCCCATCGATAAAATTGGTAAGATTGACCATCCAAAACAAAGCAACTGCCGCCAAAAGCCGCTCCACGACAAGCGGCAACGCACCATCAAACAAGGAAATATAGGAAGGCGTGACGTAAAGCATCAAACCGATCAAAGCGAGCTGTCCGCCAACATGCGGCAGAACGGGCAAGGGCCGCACATCGTCCAAAAAGCCTATTGCTGAAATCAACACCGCACCGGCGCCTAATGCCGCCAGCGCCATGCGATCGGACATCGTCAGAAACGGAGCGAAAATAATGGCGGTGGCGAATACGCCAACAACACCGGCCACCAGTGCAATACCGGCTCCTTGCGGCGTCGGGACTTTATGGCTCGATCGCGCATTAACTTTGGCAACCGCATGCCGCCGCAAAAACGGCAGCAAGGCCGGAATGGCGACAAACGAAAAAACGGCAGCAAAAACTGCTGCCAATATCGCAAAATTAAAGCCGGAACCCACGTTCATCGCTCGATCCAATAAACCAAAAACCACTATGGGCATCTTCGCGATGGTAGGATCGGCATCGAGCCCTGTTGCCGTCCTTCCCGATCAATTATCGGAAAGGATGGCGAGAGAGACGGGACTTGAACCCGCGACCTTCGGCGTGACAGGCCGACGCTCTAACCAACTGAGCTACTCCCCCAAAACGGCGTACCGTTCGACGGCAAACGACGAGATAAGGGACCCTACCGAACAAGTCAAGCCACACGAATATGCAATATAGCTCGTTGTGTAACCAACCGGCTATGAACGCAGCATTAATAGCAAATTATGACAGTAATTTTATGTGCAGGGCCCGAAGCGCATTTAAAATTGTTGCAACGTCAATCATCTCTTGAAAAACAGCACCATCGATCGGACGAAGATAACCTAAAGCGGCAACCAACATTCCAAGTGTGGAAAGACCAATCCCAACCAAAACGCTTTGTCTTGCGATACCAAACGAGCTTTGGGCAATCCGAAATATTTCAGGCAAAGGGTCAAGATGATCAATTAGCACAACAATATCAGCTGCTTCAGCCGATGCTCCAACGCCCTTAGCCCCAAGCGCAATGCCCACATTGGCAGCCGCTAGTGCCGGCGCATCATTGACACCGTCACCAACCATCGCAACAACGGCGAACTTCTTTTCCCGGAGAACGACCTTCACTTTACCCGCCGGTGTCGCGCCAGCCTCAATGTGATCGAAAAATAGTCCATTGGCCACGGCTTCGGCGACTTGCCGTCGATCACCCGTTAAAAGTCCAATTCGATTAATTCCGCATCGGCGCAGCGCGCGAAGGACGGAAGCGGCCTCGGGACGAATCGCATCATGAAACATAACAAGGCCAACCATTTGGCCATCAATGCCGATCGCAGCGATTAATCCGTCCTGTTGGGCGACGATCGTAGCGGCAACCTCCATCCATCCCGATTGCCGAACATGTTTCGATACAAAATCATAAGTCCCAAAATGGACAGGATGACCTTCAATTTCCCCTGATATGCCTTCGCCGGGCACTTCAACAACACGGCTCGGGATGGTGACCGGCGTTGCCGACCTTGCCGCATATTCCGATAATGCTTTTGAAACAGAATTGCTTGAGCCTTGTGCGAGGCTTCCGACCATTTTGATCACGTCCGTTTCGTTGCCTTCCGGATCAATCAACACCTGCAGCACCGAAGGCTCACCGACGGTAATCGTGCCTGTCTTATCGAAAAGTAGGGAACTTGCAGCCGCTAATGCCTCAAGTGCTCCACCATTTTTCACCAAAACCCCAATTTTGGCGCATCGGGAAAGTCCAGAAACGATTGCAACAGGTACCGCGACAATTAAGGGGCACGGTGTCGCAACAACAAACACCGCGAGAACTCTCATAGCATCCCCGCTCAAAAGCCAGGCTAAGGAGGCTAAGCAGGCCGTGAAACCAAAAAGGCCAAGCGCGTAACGATCGGCCAGCCGCGCCATTGGCGCCTTCTGCTGCTCAGCTGCAGTGACCATTCGGATAATCGCGGCGTATGTGCTTCCTGCCGCATCGGTGGCAGCAACCATGTCAAAGGCGCCTCCGGAATTGGTAACGCCACTATAAAGCCGATCACCAATCGGGTGTTCGACGGGTACGGACTCTCCAGTCATCACAGATTCATCCAGCAAGACCTTTCCGCGTGACGCGATACCATCGACAGGCAGCACATCGCCCGGTCGGATCAAAAGATGGTCGCCGACACGAATGTCTTCGATTTTGACGGATACGAGGCTTTGCCCTTCATAGCGCGTGGCATTTCGTGGGCTGCGCGCTAACAAGGCCGTCATTTCCCGCCTGGCACGAGATTGTGCAATCGCCTCTAAAAGCTGCCCGCCAGCAAACATCACAGCAATGACATTACCGGTCAAAAGCTCGCCTAAATAGATCGAGCCAACCATCGAAAACGCCGCAATGACATCAAGCCCAATAATTCCCTTGGATAGGGCGACACCAATGCCAATAACGAGCCAGACGAGAACGCCAACGGTTCCAATCATCCAAAAATAGGCTGCGATTTGAGGATTATCACTGATCGCGGAAATGCCCCCTGCCAGCAATGTGGCAAGTGAACAGGCGAACAAGAAATTTTCTATAAGTCGTGAATGAGCCACCAAACGCGCTCCGCAACCGATACGGCCACGCTATCAGAGCCCATAAAACGGGATAGTAGGTAAAACTCATTATTCGAAATAGAAAATTCTAAAAAAGCAACAAGCCCGGTACAAAGTACCGGGCTTGTTGAAAGACCGATGAAGCCAAAGGATGCTTCATCATACCAATACCAAATGAAAAGTGGTGGGCGGTGACGGTCTCGAACCGCCGACATTCTCGGTGTAAGCGAGATGCTCTACCAACTGAGCTAACCGCCCCTATGGGTGTCTTTATGTCAGAATGGCCTACTCGCGCAAGCCATACCTAACGCAAATCTTTTAGCCGTTAACGGAAGCCTTCAAAGCAGCACCCGCCTTAAACTTTGGCGTAATCGAAGCCTTCGTGGCAATGGTTTCGCCCGTACGTGGGTTACGCGCCGTACCAGCAGCACGCTTCGTAACGGCAAACGTGCCGAAACCAACGAGGCGAACTTCATCACCCTTCTTCAACGTAGCCGTGATGGCGTCGAGAACGGCATCAACCGCTGCACCAGCCTGAGCCTTCGTCAAATTTGCTTCGTCCGCAACAGCGGAGACAAGATCGCCCTTGTTCATTGTAGTTCTCCATTTTTACTCATGCACCGAATCAAACGGCCATAGGTGTGGTTCTTCCAAGCCAAGACGGTTGGCGCAAGAGGGAAACCCTTATTTTGACAGGGAAAATCGCAATTTACATACGAAAAAGGCCGCCAAAATAAATTGGCGGCCTTTTTAATCATTCAACCATCCTTAATGAGCGACGATACCGCTCATATCTTCTTCGGCAGCGGAAGGTGCCTTAACGGTCGAAAGGTCTTCTTTCCACTCAATGGCCTGCGGCTGACGAACAAGGGCGTGGCGGATAACTTCATCCATCCGCGACACCGGTACGATCTCCATGCCATTCTTCACGCTATCCGGAATATCAGCCAAATCCTTGGCATTTTCTTCCGGAATGAGCACTTTTTTCACGCCACCGCGCAAGGCGGCCAGAAGCTTTTCTTTCAAGCCGCCAATCGGCAATACACGGCCGCGGAGCGTGACTTCACCTGTCATGGCGACATCGCGGCGAACCGGAATACCGGTGAGCATCGAGACGATCGCCGTAGCCATACCGATACCGGCAGATGGGCCATCCTTCGGTGTAGCGCCTTCTGGAACGTGAACGTGGATGTCGCGACGCTCGAAGAGCGGCGGCTCGATACCAAAATCAATCGCCCGCGAGCGCACATAAGACGCCGCCGCCGATATTGATTCCTTCATCACTTCCTTCAGGTTACCCGTCACCGTCATACGACCCTTACCGGGCATCATAACGCCTTCGATGGTGAGCAATTCGCCGCCGACTTCAGTCCATGCCAAGCCCGTCACAAGTCCGACCTGATCCTCGGATTCCGTCTCGCCGTAGCGGTATTTCGGAACACCCAGATAATCGGGAAGCTTTTCCTCAGTCACATGAACCTTGGTCACCTTTCCGGCGGCCATCAGGATTTCCTTCACCGCTTTACGCGCCAAATTGGCGAGCTCGCGCGACAGATTACGAACGCCCGCCTCCCGCGTGTACCGGCGGATGACGAACATCAAAGCCTCGTCCGATACGGTCCATTCCTTCTCGGTCAGACCATGTTTGGTCCGCGCCTCGGGAATGAGATGACGCTTTGCGATCTCAAGCTTTTCGTCTTCCGTGTAACCCGCGATCCGGATCACTTCCATACGGTCCAACAGTGCTGGTGGAATGTTGAGGGTATTCGCCGTCGTAATGAACATGATATTCGAGAGGTCATAATCGACCTCCAAATAATGATCGTTAAACGTCGAATTCTGCTCTGGATCGAGCACCTCCAACAATGCCGAAGACGGATCACCGCGGAAATCCATGCCGAGCTTGTCAATCTCATCGAGCAAGAACAACGGATTCTGCGTCTTCGTCTTCTTTAACGATTGAATGATCTTGCCAGGCATCGAACCAATATAGGTCCGACGATGACCACGGATCTCGGCTTCATCCCGCACGCCGCCCAACGACATCCGGACAAACTCACGACCCGTTGCCTTTGCAATTGACTTGCCCAACGATGTCTTACCTACACCGGGAGGACCGACGAGGCAGAGGATGGGACCTGTCAGCTTGTTCGCGCGTTGCTGAACCGCAAGATATTCAACGATCCGCTCTTTGACCTTCTCAAGACCAAAATGATCGGAATCGAGTAAGGCCTTGGCACCCGGAAGATCCTTCTTAATCTTCGAGCGCTTGCCCCATGGCAAAGCCAGCATCCAGTCGAGATAGTTACGGATCACCGTTGCCTCAGCCGACATCGGCGACATCTGGCGAAGCTTCTTCAATTCGGCTAACGACTTCTCGCGGGCTTCCTTTGACAGCTTGGTCTTGTTGATCCGGTCTTCGAGCTCGCCGAGTTCGTCCTTGCCGTCCTCGTCGCCCAATTCCTTCTGGATCGCCTTCATCTGCTCATTGAGGTAGTATTCGCGCTGGGTCTTCTCCATCTGCCGCTTAACGCGCGAGCGAATACGTTTCTCGACCTGCAAGACCGAAATCTCGCTCTCCATGAAGCCGAGCACCTTCTCGAGCCGCTTCACCACATCGGTGATTTCGAGAACGTCCTGCTTTTCAGTTATTTTGACGGCCAAATGCGAAGCAACCGTATCCGCAAGCTTGGCATAATCTTCGATTTGCGTAACAGCTGTAACGACTTCCGGAGAAATCTTCTTATTGAGCTTCACGTAACCTTCAAATTCATTGACGACCGATCGGGCAAGCGCCTCGGCCTCGATCTCGCTCGATACCTCGTCTGGAACAGCGACCGCTTCGGCCTGCATGAACGACTCGCCTGCGATAAAGGATTCAGCCTTTGCGCGGCTCACACCTTCAACCAGCACCTTAACGGTACCATCCGGGAGCTTCAGCAACTGCAAGACGGTCGCGAGCGTGCCCATCGTGAAGATGGCATCGGTTGCGGGATCGTCATCGCCAGCATTCTTTTGGGTCGCGAGGAGGATCAGCTTCTCGCTTTTCACCACATCCTCAAGCGCCCGGATCGACTTTTCGCGGCCAACGAAAAGCGGAACAATCATATGCGGGAAAACTACGATGTCGCGTAAAGGAAGGACCGAATAGGTCGCGCGCGATCCAGTTTCGACGGAGGGACGCTTCTTTGCCGTTGGCATTGTACTTTATCCTTCTCATTAATGGCCACGAAATACCCGAATGGGCTATTTCGCGGTCAACGGGATTGGAACCGACCAAGCCCGCTTAGCGAACCCCCCTCTGGCACCGTGCCACTCATGAGCTGAACTCCGCCCACTATAAATGGCGAGAGGCCGGTACGGTTTCAAGCCGTACCGGCCTCAATTTTGAATAGTCCGGTGGACAAATCAGCGCATGATTAAGCGCTGGTAGCCGTTTCGACTGATTTTTCCGAATAAATATAGAGCGGACGAGCCTTGCCATCGATCACTTCTGGCCCAATCACAACCTGCTCGCACCCATCGAGGCTTGGCAGATCGTACATCGTCTCTAACAAGATACCTTCCATGATCGAACGTAGACCACGGGCACCCGTCTTGCGCTCAATAGCCTTCTTGGCGATGGCCGACACGGCGTCGTCCGAGAAGGTCAACTCGACATCTTCCATCTCGAAGAGACGCTGATACTGCTTAACAAGCGCATTTTTTGGCTCAGTCAGGATCTTCTTGAGCGCTGGCTCATCAAGGTCTTCAAGCGTTGCAATAACAGGCAAACGGCCGACAAATTCTGGTATCAAGCCGAATTTCAGCAAATCCTCCGGCTCGGTTTCGCGGAAGATGGCGCCCGTCCGACGATCATCGGGAGCCTCAACGCGAGCGCCGAAGCCGATCGAAGTGCCCTTCCCGCGCGCCTGAATGATACGCTCTAAGCCTGCAAAAGCACCACCACATATGAACAAGATATTCGTCGTATCCACCTGCAGGAACTCCTGTTGTGGATGCTTACGACCGCCCTGAGGAGGCACCGATGCAACCGTGCCTTCCATAATCTTTAGAAGCGCCTGCTGCACACCCTCGCCCGACACGTCGCGGGTGATCGAAGGATTATCCGACTTGCGGCTGATCTTATCAATTTCGTCGATATAGACGATGCCGCGCTGCGCACGATCGACATTGTAATCGGACGCCTGAAGCAGCTTCAAAATGATATTTTCAACGTCTTCACCAACATAACCCGCCTCCGTCAGCGTCGTCGCATCGGCCATCGTGAAGGGCACATCCAAGATACGCGCAAGCGTCTGAGCAAGCAGCGTTTTCCCCGAACCCGTCGGGCCGACAAGCAAGATGTTAGACTTAGCAAGTTCAACATCATTATGCTTCGTGGCGTGGTTTAACCGCTTATAATGGTTATGGACGGCAACCGAGAGAACCTTCTTCGCATGGTCTTGGCCGATGACATAATCATCGAGAACCTTACGGATTTCCTTAGGCGTTGGAACGCCATCCCGCGACTTAACCAGCGACGACTTGCTTTCTTCACGGATGATATCCATGCAGAGCTCGACGCATTCATCGCAGATGAACACGGTAGGTCCAGCAATCAGTTTACGCACCTCATGCTGGCTTTTGCCGCAAAAGGAGCAGTAAAGCGTGCTTTTTGAATCCGTGCCGCTGACCTTACTCATGATCTTTCTCCGTACTACCCAACTCTGGGGAAAACCCGGAGCAGGTAAAAACCAAATTTGACCGACTTGCCCACCCTGAGGACAGAAACAATACAGCCACTACGAATCGATCCTAACCAAGCTTCCTAAACAAATCTTTTCTATCCCGTCATTCTGCAACAACTGGACCAAATCCGCTACCGTCAATTTCAAACCAGAAATAACCTTAGGAAGCGACTGGTTCCGGATCATTAGGCCGCTTTTCCATGACTTTATCGATAATTCCGAACTCTTTAGCCATTTCAGCGGTCATAAAATTATCGCGCTCAAGCGCTTTTTCGATCGTCTCGAAATCCTGTCCCGTGTGATGAACATAAATTTCGTTAAGACGCTTCTTGAGGCTTTCGACCTCACGGGCGTGGATCATGATATCCGTCACCTGCCCCTGATACCCGCCCGATGGCTGATGAACCATGATACGGGCATTAGGCAGAGCAAAACGCTGATCTTTGGCACCTGCGGCGAGCAAAAGAGAGCCCATCGAGGCCGCCTGACCAACGCAAAGCGTGGTCACCGGAGGCCGGATGAACTGCATCGTATCATAAATCGCCAAGCCGGATGTCACCACGCCGCCAGGCGAGTTAATATAAAGAGAAATCTCTTTTTTCGGGTTCTCGGCTTCAAGAAACAGCAATTGGGCCACAACCAATGACGCCATGCCGTCTTCCACCGGACCGGTCAAAAAGACGATGCGTTCCCGCAGCAATCGCGAGAAAATATCGAACGCGCGTTCACCCCGATTGGATTGCTCGACCACCATTGGAACGAGCTGATTATAAGTTTCGATCGGATCGCGCATGCCTAACCCCAAGGTTGAATAAAGAAACAATAATGCCGGCTTCGACCGATTCGGTAAAACCACTAACGGTCATATAAGCATGGGTGGGATGATAAAAAAGACGGCGCGTAGAAAGCTTTTCCACGCGCCGCACAAATTTTAACTGCCAATGCAACCAATTATTCGTCGTCAGCAGCCTTTTTAGCCTTGGCCTTTGGGGCGGCCTTCTTAGGCTTTTCGTCCGCAGACGCATCGCTATCGCCCTCAGACGCAGCCTTAGCCTTTGATTTAGCATTCGATTTT
>CAIRGA010000035.1 GCA_903877935.1 uncultured Hyphomicrobiales bacterium | reverse complement strand
CTGCACGGTCGGGCGTTTTTCATCCGCCGCGTCATCAAAGGCGGCTGACGCCATGGTCGCGCCATGGATGCCGTCGCGGCCGGTTTTCGAGCCGAGATAGACGATCGGGTTACCGACGCCGGTCGCTTTCGCGTAGAAAATCTCGTCGGATTTGGCGATGCCGACCGCCATGGCGTTGACGAGGATATTGCCGTCATAGCGCGAATGAAAGCCCATTTGACCGCCAACCGTCGGCACGCCGAAGGAATTGCCATAACCACCAATGCCGGCCACGACACCCGACACAAGGTGGCGGGTTTTCGGATGATCGGGCGAGCCAAAACGCAGCGCGTTGAGCGTTGCAATCGGGCGCGCGCCCATGGTGAACACGTCGCGTAAAATGCCGCCCACGCCCGTCGTCGCACCCTGATAGGGCTCGATATAGGACGGGTGGTTGTGGCTCTCCATTTTGAAGACGCAGGCCAAACCATCGCCGATATCGATGACACCGGCATTTTCGCCGGGGCCTTGGATGACCCAAGGCGCTTTGGTGGGCAGGCCGCGCAAATGGAGCCGCGAGGATTTATACGAGCAATGCTCGTTCCACATCGCGGAGAAAATACCGAGCTCGGTCAGCGTCGGCTCGCGGCCGATGAGCTTTAAGATACGCTCATATTCGTCGGGCTTGAGGCCGTGTTGGGCGACGAGGGCGGGAGTGATGGTAACGGCGTTTTTCATCAGGCAGCACCCCGAATGGTGGAGAGACTCTCAAACAATCCGCGGCCATCCGTGCCGCCGACGAGGGTCTCGATCAGGTTTTCGGGGTGGGGCATCATGCCGAGCACGTTGAGGCGCTCCGAATAAATGCCGGCGATATCGTTTAACGAACCGTTCGGGTTACCTGCTTTGGTGTCGCCATCGGCGGTGCAATAGCGGAAGGCGACGCGGTTTTCGTCCTCTAAGCGAGCAATGGTATCGGCGTCGGCGACATAATTGCCTTCGCCGTGGGCGATGGCAACCTTGATGATCTGGCCTTCATGATAGGCGGACGTGAAGGCCGTATCCGCGCGGCCCACTTTGAGGTGCTGCATCTTGCAAATAAATTTCAGGCCCGCATTGCGCATCAAAACGCCGGGCAGAAGGCCAGATTCGACCAAGATTTGGAAACCGTTGCAAATACCGAGCACCAAACCGCCTTTGGCGGCATGGGCACGGACGGCATCCATGACAGGAGCGCGGCTCGCTATCGCGCCGCAGCGCAAATAGTCGCCATAGGAGAAACCGCCCGGTAAAACCACAAGGTCCGTACCTTTCGGCAATTCGGTGTCTTGGTGCCAAATGGATGCGGGCTCGTGACCGGTGGATTGGCGAAGCGCGCGGATCACGTCGCCTTCACGGTTCGAGCCGGGGAATGTGATGACGGCTGATTTCATCGCTTGAATCCTTTAGTTGAGGATTTCGACGCGGTAATTTTCAACCACCGTGTTGGCCAAAAGCTTTTCAGCGGCCGCCTTTAACAGAGCCTCGGCCTCTGCTTTGTCGGTCAGCGAGAGTTCGATATCGAATACTTTGCCTTGACGAACGCTATCAATGCCTTCGAGTCCGAAGGATTTGAGCGCGCCTTCGATGGCTTTGCCCTGCGGATCCAGCACGCCGTTTTTGAGGGTTACGGTAACGCGGGCTTTCATGGTCATAACTCGCAAAAAAGGGCTTCAGGGAAAGACGACTCAGCTTCGATAATCGCCATTGATTTCGACATACTCTTTCGTGAGATCGCAGGTCCAGACCGTGAATTCACCTTTTCCAAGGCCAATATCGATCCCGATGTCGATTGACTGTTTTTTCATCACAGCCGAGACCTTCGCCTCATCATAAGACGGGTCGCGCGCGCCTTTGTGGGCGACCCGAATGCCGCCAAAGGAAATCGAGAGCCTGTCGCGGTCGGCGGGTTCGCCTGCTTTGCCGACAGCTGCGACGATACGGCCCCAATTGGCGTCTTCGCCCGCAATCGCGGTTTTCAACAGCGGGGAATCGGCAACGGATTTGGCAATTTTTTTGGCTGACGCGGAACTTTTCGCGCCTTTGACCGTGATTGACACAAAATGCCGCGCGCCTTCGCCGTCTTTAACGACTTGATGGGCGAGGTCGGTTAGCAACTGATCAAGCGCCTTCCGGAACCCTTTGAGCCGCTTATCGGACGCCTTTTCAATGCGAGGCGCGCCGCGTGCTTCTGCCGCCCCTGTGGCAAACAGGATCAGCGTGTCGGACGTTGAGGTATCGCTGTCCACCGTGATGGCGTTGAAGGAGGTAGCCGTACCTTTCGACAATAAGGATTGAAGTACACCGTGTTCAATCGGCGCATCGGTAAAGACAAAGGACAGCATTGTCGCCATGTCAGGCGCAATCATGCCCGCGCCTTTGGCAATACCATTGATGGTAACTTCCACGCCATCAAGGTCGGCGGTAATCGTCGCCACCTTTGGATAGGTATCCGTGGTCATGATGGCTTGCGCTGGCTCAATCCAGGGCGTGGCTTTGAGCTTTTTGGCGGCCTTTTGAAGCGGGCCGTCGAATTTTGAGGCGTCAAGCGGCTCGCCGATCACGCCGGTAGAGGCCAAAACGATCTCGCGTGGCTTGCAACCCAGCGCTTCGGCGGCGAAAGCGGCGGTCATTTTGACCGTTTCCTTACCCGCTTTGCCGGTAAAGGCGTTGGCATTGCCAGAATTCACCACCAAACCGCGAGCTTTGCCTGATTTTAGCACTTCCCGGCACCAATCGACCGGCGCTGAAGGGCATTTTGAGCGGGTAAACACGCCTGCGGCCTGTGTTCCTTTAGCCAAGCCGACCAACAGCACGTCCGTTCGTCCCTTGTACTTAATTCCTGCCGCTGCCGTGGCGAAGGTTACGCCTTCGATGGCGGGAAGGTCAGGATAGGTCTTTGGGGCAAGCGGGGAGATGGTTGTCGACATGGCTTGGCTCGCGGTTTTTAGGGCGGTTAGCTTATTGGGCTGCTGGCGCGGCAGGCGGGTCAATCCGTTCGATTTTTCCCGTTTCACGCAGTGCCTTTATGGTTTCCTGCTGATTTTTGCGGAACATGAATTGTTCAATTTGGTCTTTAACTTCGTCATAGGTCGGAACAGGCTTTTCACGCTTATCGACCAATTTGATGACATGGTAGCCGAATTGGCTCTTTACCGGATCCGATACTTGGCCGGGTGCCAAGGCGAAGGCGGCCGTGGAAAATTCAGGAACCATCCGCTCTTTCGTGAAGAAGCCGAGATCGCCGCCCTGCTGGCCCGAGCCTGGATCTTTTGAGAGCTCGGTTGCGAGTTTGGCAAAGTCTTCGCCGGCCTTGATGCGCTTGACGATATCTTTGGCCTGATCTTCCGTTTCAACGAGGATATGGCTGGCGCGAATTTCGGTCTCTGGCTTCAGGTTTTTAACCGTTTCGGCGTAAAGCGCCCGCATAGATTCGTCGGTTACGGCCTTCTTGGCTTGTGCGGCGCTGTATTCTTCAAACAGCATCCGGTCGGTCTGATAGCCTAGACGACGCTTGAACTCGGCGTCATCGGCGAGTTTGCCGTCACGGGCAGCCTTGGCGCCGAGGCGAAGGTCGATGATATAGGATACCGCATATTCGTGCCGCTGTGCTTCCGGAATCTGCTGGATCGAATCACCGAGATCCGTGAGCGCCATGCTCACATCGGCTTCGGTGATATCCGTACCGTTCACTTTTGCAACGACGTGATCAGGCGCATTTGCTGCAAAACTTGATTGAATCACGCCAAAACTGGCGAAAATGCCAAGAAAGAGCGAAAAAACGGCGAAACGAAGCTGGCGCGCGCGGAGAAACATAAGCGATCCTTTTCAATCGGAGCAGGGTTGAATGGATGAAGCCATGACGGAAGCTGCGGCGCGTTGCAAGCATTCCGGCGCTCGGGATTTGAAAAAAATGGATCCGAGCCTATTTATTACAAGATCTAGCCGACCAAACGAACGAACGGAGGTCGCCTTAGAAAAGTTTTGCGGCTATAGAGGTCGCCAATTGAATGTTAGGACGTCTTGGCCTTCGATGGGCTGAGCGGATGATAAAGGGTTCTCGATGTTCGGCGCACTCGCCAAAAAGATTTTCGGCTCGGCCAATGACCGCAGACTGAAGACATTTACTCCCAAGATTCAGGCGATCAACGCGCTTGAGCATGAAATTGCGACGCTGTCGGATGAGGCCTTGCGGGCTCGGACCGACGCCTTCCGCGCGGAGCTTGCTGCGGGAAAGTCCCTTGACGATATTCTCGTTCCCGCCTTTGCGACCGTCCGTGAGGCGGCCAAGCGGGTGCTCGGCCAGCGCCATTTCGATGTGCAGCTGATCGGCGGCATGGTTCTCCATGAAGGCTCGATTGCCGAAATGAAGACCGGCGAAGGCAAAACCTTAGTGGCAACGCTTGCCACCTATTTGAACGCGCTCTCTGGCAATGGCGTGCACGTGATCACGGTGAACGATTATCTCGCCCGCCGCGACTCGGAGTGGATGGGGCAGGTTTATCGCTTTCTTGGTCTGACGACCGGCGTGATCGTTCATGGTATTGATGATGCCGAGCGTAAGGCCGCTTACGCGGCAGATATCACCTACGGCACGAATAACGAGTTCGGCTTCGATTATCTGCGCGACAATATGAAATACGAGCTCGACCAAATGGTCCAGCGCGGCCACAATTTTGCGATTGTTGACGAAGTGGATTCGATCTTGGTCGATGAGGCGCGTACGCCTTTGATCATTTCCGGCCCGCTCGATGACCGCTCGGAATTATACAATGCGATCGATGTCATCATTCCGCGTTTGACGCGCGAGCATTATGATCTCGATGAAAAGCAACGCGCTGTATCGCTGACGGAAGCAGGCAATGAGCGGATCGAAGAATTGCTCGCCGAAGTTGGTCTTCTAAAAGAAGGCTCGCTCTATGATGCGACGAATGCAACCTTGGTGCATCACGTCAATCAAGCCTTGCGCGCGCATTCGCTGTTTCAACGCGACAAGGATTACATCGTTCGTAACAATGAAGTCGTGATCATTGACGAGTTTACCGGACGTATGATGCCGGGCCGGCGATATTCGGAAGGGCTGCATCAGGCGTTGGAAGCGAAAGAACACGTCGCCATTCAACCTGAAAATCAGACGCTCGCTTCCATTACGTTCCAAAACTATTTCCGGCTTTATGACAAGCTTGCGGGGATGACGGGAACGGCCGCGACCGAAGCCGACGAGTTTATGGATATCTACTCGCTCGACGTCGTCGAAATTCCAACCAATCTGGTCGTTTCGCGTATCGACGAGGACGATGAAGTCTATCGCTCGGCAGAAGAAAAATACCGCGCGATTGTTCGTGAAATCGAAGCAGCCGTTGAAAAGAGCCAGCCCATTCTTGTCGGCACGACATCGATTGAAAAATCGGAAGTACTCGGCGAAGTCTTGGAAAAGGCTGGCTATACGATGATCGATTTTACCGATCCAAAAGCCTTGTTGCCGCTCTATGAATCGGCACGCTCGGGCAAGCCTTCCAAGACCTTCGCGATTTTAAATGCGCGCTTTCATGAGCAGGAAGCCTATATCGTTGCCCAAGCCGGTGTGCCGGGGGCTGTCACGATTGCAACGAATATGGCAGGCCGCGGCACGGATATTCAGCTCGGCGGTAATATCGCCATGCGTATTCGCCATGAGCTTGCCGATATGGCTGAAGGTCCTCAACGTGACGCAGCCGAAGCGGCCATTCGTGAGGAAGTTGCTGAACTCAAGCAAAAGGCACTGGCTGCCGGTGGCCTCTATGTGGTTGGTACCGAACGGCATGAGAGCCGCCGTATCGATAACCAGCTGCGTGGTCGTTCCGGCCGTCAAGGTGATCCGGGCCGCTCGAAATTCTATCTGTCCTTGCAAGATGATTTGATGCGGATTTTCGGGTCGGACCGCATGGATGGTATGTTGCAAAAATTGGGACTGGGTGAAGACGAAGCGATCATCCATCCATGGATCAACAAGGCGATTGAAAAAGCGCAACAAAAGGTTGAGGCGCGCAATTTTGATATCCGCAAAAATATTCTGAAATATGATGATGTGATGAACGACCAAAGAAAGGTCGTATTCGAGCAGCGCCGTGAATTTATGGCCGAAGAAAGCGTGCGCGAGACGATTGATGAAATGCGTCACGCGGTGCTTGATGATCTTGTCGCCAAAAGCATTCCAGAAGGCGCGTATCCCGAGCAATGGGATGTTCCTGCGTTGGAAGAAGGCGTGGCCAAGGCTTTGGGTCTCAATCTTCCTGTTGCCGATTGGGCGAAGGAAGAAGGCATAGCGGATGAAGAGTTGCGCGAGCGGCTGCGCACCGCATCGGATGAAGGGTATGCCCGGCGCGTCGAGCGGAATACGCCGGATGTCATGACCTATGTCGAGAAGCAGGTCTTATTGCAAACGCTCGATCATTTGTGGCGTGAGCATCTCGTGACGCTCGATCATTTGCGTCAGGTTATCGGTTGGCGCGGTTATGCGCAGCGCGACCCGCTCAATGAATATAAGCAAGAGGCGTTTGACCTTTTCCATGGTCTTGTCACGCATTTGCGTGAGCAGGTCACAGGGCAGATCATGCGCATCGAAGTGACGTTCCAAGCGCCACCTCCGCCCCCACCGACGATGGAAATGATTCATACGGATCCGGTGACGGGCGAGAATGAAGAAACGCTAGCAGGGCTCGCTTTTGCTCAGCCTAGCAATGCGGCAGCGCGCAATCCGAATGATCCCTCGACATGGGGACGTATCGGTCGCAATGAGGTGTGCCCTTGTGGGTCGGGCAAGAAGTACAAACACTGCCACGGCGTGCTGGCCTGATTTTGAACGGTTCCCGCTAGCCGTTTCGGCGATGACGCCATCTACCGGTTTGTCATCCCCGACGGGGCGGGAGCGGGACGTTGGCCGGCGTGCCAATAAGGACCGGATCGGCGGTCGGCTGGTTCGGTGCCGTACTAAACCATTTCTGGAAGAAGCCATCATCTTGTGCGGCAGCCGTTGTCGGGGCTGGCGTTGCAGCATAGGCCGTCGCCGTAACCGGCGCCGGTTGGCGGGGAACCGGATTGCCCTGATGATCGAACTCGGTTTCTTCCACGGCAGATAAAGCGTCTGGACGGCTCAGCTCGCCCGCTGCAGCCCATTTTTCAAGGAGCTTTTGTTTTTCCGGCGTCCGGAAAAAGGGATTTTGATCCCCGTCCGAATAGGAGATGCGAGTGGTCGTCGCGCCTGCGGCAATCAAAGACGACATTTTTGCGTTGTCGGCAGCCGCCTTTGCCGCAATCTCGGCCGCAGCGGGATCTGATGCAGCCGTCTGTCCGCAGCCTGGTGCCTCGGTCGAACCAAACGTGTAATGCGCACCACAATAGCCGACGGCTGGTTCGGTCTTGGTTACTTCGAACCGGTCGCTGCCTTCCTTCAGGTTTTTCCAGAAGGGCATATTTTCATCGTTGCGGAATTTGACCAAATTCTCTGCCGTCATGTGAAACGGATAGGATTGGAATTGAATGGACTTTTGACCGCCTTGAAAGGCCTCGCGCATAACGGCGTAAATTTCTTCGATTTGCTCGTTGGTCATCGCAAAGCAGCCGCGTGACGAGCAGGTGCCATGCACCATGATGTCGCCACCACTGCGTCCGAGCGAACGTTCCATCGCATTGGGATAGCCGACATTAAAAGCGAGCCATAAAGCCGAATTCGGGTTCATCTGATTGGGCGTTACTGTGTAGAAACCTTCGGGCACTTGACGGTCGCCTTCGCGCGTTTTCGGGCCAAGCTGACCCGACCAACGACACACCGGATAGGATTTCATCAAGGCGTATTTGCCCGACGAGGTTAGCTTCCAGATTTCAATCTCGGATTCTTTTTTGTACGCGCGGATCAGAATCGGAGCATCACGATTGGAGCCGATATGGTCCATGGCTGCCAGCGTTGTGGCCGGAATTGGCGTCACGGCTCGCGCATTTGTGTAGGAAGCGCGATTATTGGATGAGCTACATCCGCCCAGAACGAGCAGTGCGGAAAGAAAAAGGACGCGGTTTAAAGTCGGCAGGGCCATGGGTCGTCTCTAAGAAGGCTTTGGCAACGAATCAACGAAGGCAACCCTAAGCCCACGTGGTTTACCGGCCCTTAATAAACGGGTTGTGTTATAAAATCGAGAGCGCTGGCTTCGCCTTACGTCGATTAAAGCTTGCGCCCAATGGCAAGAAACTTTTCGGCGCGTTTATCGCGGAGTTGGCTCGGTGTGAGGCCCGAAAGCGCACGGAGCGATTTTTCAATCTGCTCGCCAACGGACGTGAGTGTCATGCTGTGATCACGATGGGCGCCGCCGGTAGGCTCGGGGATAATGCCGTCAATAATGCCAAATTTCAGCAAATCCTGCGCTGTAATCTTCATCGTTGTCGCCGCTTCCTGGGCTTTGGATGAATCGCGCCATAAAATAGAGGCGGATGCTTCAGGTGAGGCGACCGTATAGATTGAATGTTCAAGCATCAGCACCGTATTGGTGCTCGCAATGGCAACCGCACCGCCTGAGCCGCCTTCACCGATCACAACCGATATATTTGGAACGCCGAGCGCCAAACAGGTTTCGGTCGAGCGGGCAATGGCTTCGGCTTGCCCCCGTTCTTCGGCGCCAATGCCGGGATAGGCACCCGCTGTGTCGACAATGGAAATCACGGGCAGATTAAAGCGGTCGGCCAACTCCATGATGCGGACGGCTTTCCGATAACCTTCCGGCATGGCCATGCCGAAATTGTGGCGAATACGGCTTTCGGTATCCCAGCCTTTTTCTTGGCCGATGACCGCGACGGACACGCCGCGGAATTGACCGATACCGGCAACAATGGCCTCGTCCTCCCCAAACGCGCGATCGCCGGCCAGGGGCGAGAAATCGTTAATCAGCCCTGTAATGTAATCCCGGAAATGCGGGCGCATCGGATGCCGAGCGACCATTGCCTTTTGCCAAGGCGTGAGGGACGCATATAGATCCTTGAGCGTCGCCTTTGCTTTCGCTTCAATCCGACTGATTTCATCGGCAATCGCCGGCGAGCCGCCGGCGGCGAGAATGGCGCTCAACTCGTCGGCTTTGGCGTCGATTTCGGCGACGGATTTTTCAAAATCGAGATAGGAGCGCATTCAAATAGCCTCTGGCCCAGATTGAGTAGGGTTGCCGCCCTAGCATGGGCGCTGAGTTCTGACGTTAGAGCGGGCTTTCGTCAAGCCGTGGGCTTGCTGCAGGAACAAGGATGGGGGAAAGACGGGCCCGTTCCCTTTGTGTTGCACTGACCAAAATGGGCCGGTAAAGCAGCTTTGTTGCCTCGACAACATGAACGCCGGCGAAGGGCAAAGCCAAGGCGCCACCCAGCTTTTCCCATGCGATTGCGGTTTTCGATAGCATACTGCCTTTGAATGGCGGGAAATGGAGCGCTTCGGACCAATGGGAGGGCGAAAACAGGGCTTCTCGTAGCAAATCGGTCAGCTGGCGGCGGGAGAAGGGTTGCCCATGACCAAAAGGCGTCTTGTCGACACGGGCCCAAAGGCCGCGTCGATTCGGCGTGACAATCATGAGCTGACCGCCCGGGGTCAAAATTCGCCAAAGCTCGCTCAACATGTCTTGTGGATTGTCCTGTGTCTCAAGCCCGTGAATGACCAAGACCCGGTCAATCGATGCATTTGGAAAGGGTAGCGCGTCGGATGAAGCAAGGACGGTGGCGGAGGGGCGATCGGTCGGCCAATTCACAACGCCTTGCCGCGCGGGCATGACGGATATCACCCGTTCAGCCTCTCCGATAAAGGAGTCGAGATAGGGCGTCGCGTAGCCTAAGCCCAATACCGCTAGGGATTGCGTCTTGTTCCAACGCCGCCGAATATGCTCAGAGAGGATATCTCTGGTCACACGGCCGAGCGGTCCGGCATAAAAGCTTCGAATATCGATTACATCGAGCGCCATAACGCTTCCTTTTTGCCGGTTCAAAAGCCAATATAGGGCTCAGCGAGTAAAAGGAAAACCTATGCCCCTCTCCATCCATCAATTTGCCATTGGCTCCGACAATCTCGGTGTCCTCATCCACGATGAAGCCACAGGCCGGACCGCGTCCATTGACGCAGGCGAAGAAGCACCGATCCTTGCCGCGTTGAAGGAAACGGGCTGGATTTTGACGGATCTCTTCATCACCCACCATCATGGCGACCATATTGCCGCCTTGCAGCCTCTGAAGGAACGCTTTGGTGCGCGGGTCGTGGCCCCTTTTGCCGATGCCCATCGCATTCCCGGGATCGATCTTGCCGTGCGCGAGGGCGATATTGTTGACTTGGGCGAGACGGGCTTTTCGATTCTCGAAACCCCTGGTCATACCATTGGTCACATCGCTTATTATAGCGAAGCGGCGAAAGTCGTCTTTGCTGGCGATACGCTATTTTCTTTAGGGTGCGGGCGATTGTTTGAAGGCACGCCGCAGCAAATGTGGGCATCTCTTGCCAAATTGGCGCGTTTGCCGGACGATACGCTTTTATATTGTGGACACGAATACACGCTTTCGAATGCGCGTTTTGCCGTCCGGTTTGATGCTGGAAATGAAGCGCTAAAGCAGCGGCTATCCGATGTTGAAGCGCTAAGGTCCAAGGGAGAATTTACGATCCCCTCGACGATTGGCCTTGAGAAGGCAACGAATCCCTTTTTACGCGCGGCAGAGCCTGCATTGGCACAAGCCGTAGGGCTGACCGGGCATCCTGCAGTTGAGGTTTTTGCGGCGCTGCGTGAAGCCAAGAACAAGGGCTGAGGATAAGGGATGGTTTCCGATATCACCTCGCTTGATCGCGTCGCAGCGATAAGCCGGATCGAAAGGCACAGTGCGCAAGCGTGGCCTGCACCCTATGTGACGCAGCATTATGGGTGGGAATTGCGCCGGTCACCGCAGCTGGCGTCGCGTCGCGTTAATTCCCTCAACGCGGTCTCGCCGGAACCGGGCCGCTTTGCCGAGGCGCTTGCTGAGGCGCAATCGATTTGTGACGCCGCAGCTACGGCGTGTCATGTTCGTCTGGTGTCGGTGGCGGCGGACGAGGCAAAACAGCATCTTCGGGCGAGCGGACTTTCCGGGGCAGCTGAAACAACGGTCAAGACCATTGCTTTGGACCAAGACTTCTCCGTTGATCCACGTGTTAGCGTTGATCAACGGTTGAGCGATGAATGGCTCGATACCTATCTTCAAGCCGATCAGCATGACGAGGCGGAGCGAGCCGCTCTTAAGGCGGCACTCGCGACGGTTAACGGGCAGCAGGGGTTTGCGATAGCCCATATCGATGGTTTGCCGCAGGCGGTGGGTCGCGGCGTGGTTCAAGACGGCTATCTCGGTATTTATCAGATTGCGACCCTGCCTCATGCGCGTCGCAAGGGATTGGGCAGCGCTATCGTCACAGCGCTGATGAAGTGGGGAAAACAGCATGCGGCGCAAACGGCCTATCTTCAGGTCGTGAGCACGAACCTGCCTGCGCGGGCGCTTTATCGGCGTCTCGGCTTCGCTCCCTTTTATTCTTATGACTATTGGACCATGCCATAGCGCGACAAACCCGACACGGGCGTCGTATTAAAGATACCCATTGCCAAAGCCGCTCGAATTTGCCTAAATCCGACATAAGGGTAGGGTAAGGGAGCGGCGGCCATGACACAATCTGGCGAAAAAACGCAACAATCGACGTCTGTGACCCAGACTCTTGGTCTGGTGCTCGTTCCTGACTTTTCGATGATCGCCTTTACCTCGCTGATTGAGCCGTTGCGGCTTGCCAATCGCGTCTCGCATCAGCAGCTCTATGACTGGAAAATTTATACGATTGATGGCGCGGCGGTGCAGGCTTCCAACGGCATTCGTTTAGAGGCCGATGGCAGCATTGCCGATATTGGCCCGATGCCAAATGTTGTGGTGTGCGGCGGCGTTGATATTCAGCGCCAAGATCATTCAATTTTGATCGCCAAATTGCGCCGCCTTGCCTTTTATGGGGTTTCCATCGGCTCGGTTTGTACCGGTTCCTATGTCTTGGCGAAGGCCGGTCTGCTGGATGGTTTCCGCTGCACGATTCACTGGGAAAACCATGAATCCTTGCGCGAAGAATTCCCGCATCTCGATGTGACCGATGAGCTTTACGAGATTGATCGCAACCGCTTTACCTGCGCGGGCGGCACGGCAGCGATCGACATGATGCTGTCGATGATCAATGCCCGTTGCGGACAAGAAGTCGCGGCGTCAGTGACCGACGAGTTGATCCATCACCGGATGCGTAACGCGAATGAACGGCAGCGCATGGAACTTCGCGCCCGCCTCGGTGTTGCCAATCAGCGGGTTTTGGCTGTGGTTGCGACGATGGAACAAAATATTGAGGAGCCGCTTTCCTGTGGCGAATTGGCCGAACATGTCGGCTTTTCCGCGCGGCAGCTCGAACGTCTGTTCCAAAAATATATCGGTCAAGCGCCGACGCGGTATTATCTCGGCTTACGGCTGGCGCGTGCCCGGCATCTCTTATTACAAACCAGCATGCCGATTTTATCGGTCGCGTTGGCCTGCGGCTTCGTTTCGGCCTCGCATTTCTCGAAATGCTATAGCGAACACTTCAACCGCACCCCATCGGAAGAACGGTTTGGTCCGCGTCAAAAGGCAGCGCGCCGCAGTGCATCAATGACGGACGGCGGCGAGCGAGATGGCGCTGACGGCGCTGCTTCGATTGGAACCTTGTCATAAGAGGACGATCCCACATGAGCCGTCTTTTAATTCTCTTAGCGGTGGCCTTGGGGCTCACGGTAACGGCGGCTTGGGCTGAAACCGATAAAGATCGATTAGACGGACTCTTCGAAAAACTAAAATCCGCACCCGATCATGCCGCCGCAGATGCTGTTGCCGGCCAGATTAAACGGGTCTGGATGCATTCCGGGAGTGACACCGCCGATCTATTATTGGAGCGCGCGGATACGGCGCTTGAGCATCAAGATATGCCGCTTTCCATCGAGCTGCTCGACCGGCTGGTTGTGCTCGCTCCAGATTGGGCGGAGGCCTGGAACCGCCGTGCGACGCTGTTTTATCTGATGGACGATTATCCCCGCGCGATGTCGGATATTGCCGAAACGCTGAAGCGCGAACCACGCCATTATGGCGCGATTGCGGGGATGGGCCTTATCTTTTTGCAGCGGGGCAACAAGAAGCTCGCTTATGAAGCGTTCGAGCGCGTGTTGGCGATTTACCCTCAACTTGAGACGGCTCAAAAAGCCGTCCAAGACCTTCGTCCTGACGTTGAGGGTTCGCCGCTTTAGTGGCTTTTTTCAGCGTGCCTTTATGGAACGTAGGCGATACGCATCATATTGGTAGCGCCCGGTGTGCCGAATGGAACGCCTGCCACGACAATAATGCGCTGTGCGGATTTCGCGAACTCTTCTTGCGATGCAATTCGGCACGCGCGATCGACCATATCGTCGACATCGGTCGCGTCTTCCGTTTCAATCGCGTGGATCCCCCAGGCAATCGCCAAGCGGCGAGCGGTTGAGGCATTAGGCGTCAGCGCCAGCACGGGTGCTTCCGGTCTTTCACGCGAGAGGCGAAGACCTGTGGCGCCCGATGAGGTCCAAGCGACAATGGCTTTAAGATCGAGCGTCTCAGCAACGTCACGCGCTGCCATGGCAATGGCGTCGGCACCGGTCGCTTCCGCCAAAGCGCGCTGATTGTTGATAATCGAGCGATAGAGCGCGTCGCTTTCCACTTCTTCCGCAATGCGGTTCATCGTCGAGACGGCTTCCACCGGGAATTGTCCGGCTGCCGATTCGGCTGAGAGCATGATCGCGTCCGCCCCATCGAAAACAGCGGTGGCAACGTCTGACACCTCGGCGCGGGTTGGCACCGGTGAGGTGATCATCGATTCCAGCATTTGGGTGGCAACGACGACAGGCTTGCCGAGACGACGTGCCATGCGGGTGATGCGTTTTTGTAAGCCCGGCACTTTTTCCATCGGCATTTCAACGCCAAGGTCGCCACGCGCCACCATCAGTGCATCGGAGATTTCAATGATCTCGTCGAGCCGCGCGATGGCCTGCGGCTTTTCGATTTTCGAGAGAATGAGCGCACGGCCCCGCGCCGTCTTGCGCACATCGGCCACATCTTCCGGACGCTGCACGAAGGAAACGGCGATCCAGTCGATGCCGACTTCAAGCGAGGCCTCGAGGTCCGAGCGGTCCTTTTCGGTCATTGCAGCGACCGGGATCATGGTGTCGGGCAGGCTGACGCCTTTGCGGTTTGACACCTTGCCCGGCACTTCGACGACGGTCACCGAGCGGGTTTTGGTCGATTCAGTGACACGCAATTTCACCTTGCCATCGTCGATCAGGATCACATGGCCGGGCTCAAGGGCTGATAAAATTTCTGGATGGGGCAGATGCACGCGGGTGCCATCGCCCGGCTTCTTGTCGGAATCGAGCAAAAAACTCTTGCCCTTTTCGAGCATCGCGCCGCCATCGGCGAAGGTATCAAGACGAAGTTTCGGGCCTTGCAAATCAACCATGATGCCGATGGGGCGGCCAACATCGCGCTCGACCGCGCGGATCATGGCGACCTGATTGCGCATACCATCATGGGAGGCGTGGCTCATATTGATGCGAAACACATCGACGCCCGCGATGAATAATTTCCGGATCATCTCTTCGGAGGTGGAAGCCGGGCCCAAGGTCGCGATGATTTTTACGCGGCGCAAACGTCTCATGATGTGTCTTCTTCTTTCTCTGGTGCTACTTGGCCGGTTGGCGCGTCGGGTCCGTTAATTGGACGGTCCACGTTTTTTGCTCGCCGGTGTCAATTTCTTGAAATTTCTGTCGATCAAATCCTCGTGCGAGACAATCCTCAACCCCGTCGATCGTAAATTGGCGATCTTGCGTACACATGACGGATGTTCCGCTCCAGTCTCCCCCACGATCATAATCTTGCGCATAAATATAATAATATCGTGAAGATAGGCTGCCATTCACCAAGGTTTCGCATTCGCTTGGTTTAATGTTCCACCAGCCTTCGCTGCGCCAAGTTTCCTTGGTTTTATACCCAATCGCCACGCCAACCCGGCTGGAGGTCAGGTTGCACAACCGAAAATCGGCATAGCTCGGCTCACTGCCAAAAAGGCTCAAGCCGACAGCACAAACAGGCAAAAGCCAAAACGAATAGGTTCGGACCATAGATTACGTCTTGTCATGGTCGAAATGGATTGTCACCTTTCAATCGATCATTGGAACGAATTTTTATCGAAAATCCGCTTTTCCCGAGTGCTTGGCACCCGATGGGAAAATGTTCGGTTTCCTATGGTATAAATCGAGATCCGCCCTTAAGCTGATCGAGCCCTTTGCGTGATGAGTGGTTTCTCATGTCTTTTTCTCCTTATGCTGCGACGCCGGAAGATGCGCCCGAGCACCCCGTTACCGAGATTGCGGGCGATCCTGCGAGCGGTGTGATTATCCTGTGTGACCATGCTTCGAATGAAATTCCGCCGGAATATCGGGCGCTTGGCATGCCGGAAGATCAGCTCGCCCGCCATATCGCCTATGATATCGGGGCCGCCGGCATGGCACGCCGTTTAGCCGATGCGTTTGGCGCGCCTGCGCTTCTCACGAATTTTTCCCGTCTCCTGATTGATCCGAACCGGGGTGAAGATGACCCGACCCTTGTTATGCGCCTGTCGGATGGCGCTGTTGTGCCCGGCAATGCGCGGGTTGATGACTTAGAGGTGGAGCGGCGGATCAAGCGCTTCTACCGGCCTTATGATCGCGCCATTAAAGCGAAGATCACAGAGGCGATGGCAACCGGTATTCGTCCGGTCATCCTTGCAATCCACTCGTTCACGCCGGTTTGGCGTGGTTATCCGAGGCCTTGGCATGCAGGCATTTTGTGGGCGAAGGACCCCCGCCTTTCGCAGGCTTTGATCGGTGCGTTACGGTCCAATCACGACCTCGTCGTGGGCGATAATGAACCCTATCATGGCGCTCTTGCCGGCGATGTGATTGACCGCCACGCGCTTGCCAACGGGTTTTCGAATACCTTGATTGAAATTAGGCAGGATCTCATTGCCGAGGCCGAGGATGCGGCCCGATGGGGCGATCGGTTGGCTGAAACCTTGCGGCCCTTGCTCGAGCATCCGCATCACCGGGACGATTTTCGAAGCGCCTGAGGCGTCATCCACAGGGTCGAGGCACAGGCTGCCAAACGAGCCTTGACCGTTTGCGAGCGATGGCGGACAGGAGAGGGGAGTGCAAGATTGTGATTTGATTGAATCACATCTTGCACTGATGCTTTTGTTTTAGCATGGCTGTATCGCAAAACCGGTGCCCACTTTTGCGCGCCATGCTATGGATTTTTTTAAACGCGTGAGGCTTTTATGTCGAATTCGGTTGCTGGCGAAGAACTCAAGGCCTTTATCGAGCGCATTGAGCGCCTTGAAGAAGAAAAAGCTGCGTTGGCAGGTGATCTTCGCGATGTCTATTCGGAAGCCAAAGCCAATGGCTTTGACACCAAGATCATGCGCAAAATCGTCTCCTTGCGCCGCAAAGACCATGCCGAGCGGCAAGAGGAAGAGGCGATTATGGAGCTCTATCTCGCCGCGTTAGGCATGCAAGGCTGACCGGATTTTCCGGCAGCGCAAGTCGGCGCTGATTTTTTCGAGAATTGTCCGGAAGGCGGGCCGAGATCTTCGGTCACGGAGAAGCGCGTCGTATCGCCACTCAACGTTAAACGGGACGCCTCAACGGCATTCGTCGTGAGGGGCTTTTTCAATTCGACCTTAGGCGCTAGCGCCGACGGGGCAATTGATTTTGTAGCCGATGGAGCAATCGGGGCCGCTTCCTGCGCGGGCGCATAGGCTAAAGCAAGCGTTGGTGCCGAGGACCGTCTGCCGTCGGTGATGATTTTTGGTAAAGCAGGATCCGTTCGCGAGGCGCCTAGGCTGGACGTTGTCTCAGCTCCATCCGGGATGTTCAAAAGAGCAACATGGCCCATAGGCTTGCCCGAAAGCGTGCGCATCGGCGGTAGCGGGATTTGAACGGAGGCAACCGAGGAGAGCGGAGCCATCGAAGCGCCGTTGCGCATCGGAGGCAAAGGAACAGCGACGCCGCCAAGAGGTTGTGCGCCAGCCTGCCAGATGAGCTGAGGGGCGCCCGTTTGAAGTGCCATGACCGAGGCAAAGGGAGCGCCGGGCTTGGCGGGCGGCATTGGGGCGTTTGGTGCCAAAACGGCCATTTTAAACGATGAGAGCGGAGGCATTGCCACGATTTGCGGAAGTTTGGCAGGCGCTGCAGTAGGTGCGGGCGTGTCGGACTCGGTGGCGTTTTCAGAATTATCAGCAGCCGGAGCCGTGGCCCTCGCCACCGCTACACGGGCAGTGGGCTTTTGAGTGACAACCTCGGTATCTTCATCCTCACTGCTGCCGCCGCCGAATAATGCGGCCCAGAAGCTTTTGGTTTTTGGCTCAGGCGCCGTGCTTTCGCCCGCATCAGCGTAAGAAGCTCCCATCACCGTGCCGCCATTGGCCAGAATCTCGGCTTCCGCCTCGGCATAGCGCTCAAGTGGGTGACCATCGGACGGAATATGCACCGTTTTGCCATCCGGGAAGAGGCGGGCCAGCTCGTCATGCGACATGCGCGGCCAGTGGCGCACGCTGCCGGCATCGAGATGCACGAAAGGCGTAAACGCGGTAGGATAATAGCCGACGCCGCCGCGTTGCATTTTCAAACCGACTTCGCGGATTTGGGTTATGTTGGCGTCGGTGAGATAAAAATCCATCGCCTTGCCGAGCATATGCTGCGAGTTTTTGGCGACCGCCTTGGACCGGCGGCGCAACATGGCGTTGGTTTCCGGCGAGCGATAGGCGGAGACAACATTGATCGGTTCGGTCGAGCCGACGCTGCGTTGCGCTTCCCAGACGATATCAAAGAGACGAGGGTCCATGCTGGTGGGCTCGTCGCGGCGCCAATCGCGCAAGAGCCAATTGAGCTTTTCGAGCGCGTCACGGTCGAAGCTGCCATTTCGCTTATATTCAATCGTCAGGCTCTCGCCCGTATGCGTGTGGTAGAGCGAAATTGTCCGCGAATCACCATTGGCAATCGCATTGCCGCCCGATTCGACGCTGCCGATCAGGACCGACAGAGAAACGGCCATTCCAGTGGCAAAACGTGATAAAACGCGGCTGGAAGGCCGATTGCGACGCGAAAATAAGGCATGCACGGAAGGGTCGCTCACTTAACTGATCCACTGCCAGACGCAGAAGACTTCAAAATAGGGTCAACAAATCCTTGCCGAAAAAGATTAAGCGCGGGTAAACCCGGCCCGATTTTATGGATCGTGCGGTTGTCCAATTGGACTAAATCGCTATGGTGACCCCGTTATTTTTGGCCGGATTAAGGATTAATTTTTTGAAACTTCTGCTGGTTGTTGCCTGCGCGCTCATCGACAAAGACGGCCGCGTGTTGATCGCCCAACGCCCCGAGGGCAAGGGCATGGCGGGGCTATGGGAGTTTCCCGGCGGCAAGATCGAAGCGGGCGAGCGGCCCGAGGAAACCTTAATCCGTGAACTTCATGAAGAGCTGGGCATTACGGTGAAAGAGCCATGCCTTGCGCCTCTAACCTTTGCGAGCTTCCCGTATCCCGACTTTCATTTGTTGATGCCGCTTTATGTCTGCAGGCGGTGGGAAGGGGTCGTTGAGGCCAAGGAACATGCGGCGCTGAAATGGGTGCGGGCCAACAAACTCCGCGATTACCCGATGCCGCCAGCCGATGAACCGCTGATCCCGGCTTTGATCGATCTCCTCGGGGCTGCGGCTTGATGTTTTCACCGCGTTCGTTTTTTACCCTGCAATTGCTGGCGTGCTCGCTCATGTGGTCGAGCGGCTTTTTGTTTATGAAGCTGTTGGCCGATACGGTCGATCCCTTCGCGATTGCTTCGGTTCGTGCAACTTTTGCGGCATTTCTGCTTGGCGGATGGTTTTTGGCGCGCGGATTGTCGCCCTTGCCGAAGCGTTTTGAGCTTGTGCCTTGGCTCATCCTCGGCACGTTGAATGGCTGGCTGCCGAATGTGCTGACCGCCTATGCCTTGCAATCCGCGGGCGCCGGACCGAGCGCCATGATCCAGGCCTCGGGGCCGTTAATGGTGGCGGTGCTTTCCCATTTCGCCTTTCTCGACGAGCGGTTGACGCTTCGAAAAGTGATCGGCATCGCCGTAGGTTTTGCGGGCATGTTGGTGTTGATCGGCCCGTCGGCGCTTGATCATCAGGGTGCAAGCCTATTCGGCGCTTTGGCCATGGTGGTCGTTTCCGCCTGTTACGCGGTCGGCAATGTCTACGCGAAATTTATTCCCCGCGTTGAGCCCTCCCGCATGGCTTTGGGCCAACAGACGGTTTCGGCAATTGTCGCAACCGGCCTTACGTTTAGCCTGAGCGGTAGCGGAGCCTACGCGCCCATCCTGCCAAGCTGGCCTGCGGCTTTAGGCTTGAGCCTGTTTTCAACGGCGCTGCCGATCACCATCTTTATGTATATGATCCGTGAGCAAGGGCCCACCAAGGCGGCGATGATCGGCTATTTGATGCCGACCTTTGCCACGATTTTAGCCGTACTCTTTTTGGGCGAGATGATTGGTATGCGTGAAGTCATCGGCGGCTTGGTGGTCTTGGCGGGTGTGTTTGTGGTGACAACCGCACCGCGTGTGGTCCCGGTTTAAACAGGCGTCTTACCCGTTAGCGCTTTCGCCAAAAACAACCCGCCATGTTTCAACCCGCCGCCATCAATGCCGTGCGCGGTGCCGAGCGAGAGGTGATATTGGCAGCCGATTTCCGCTTTGCCCAAAGCGTCGGAGGAGGTGAAGACGGCATCGATGGGGATCACGTCATCACGGTCGCCATGCACCAAAAGAATCGGCGGCTTGCCGGTGGCCTCTGCCAGATGCTCTGGTCCTACCAAAATGCCGGAATAGCCGAGAATCGCCGCAGGCGGTGTTGTGCGGCGAAGGCCGACATGAAGCGCCATCATCGTGCCTTGGCTGAAGCCGACCAAGGCGAGACGATCCGGAGTAAGGCCCAGTTTCTCAAGTTCTGCATCCAAAAACGCGTCGAGCGTTGGCCTTGCCCCCACAACGCCGCGCCAACGCTCGGAAGGATCGCGCATGGTGAGCGGGAACCATTGGCGACCCATGGGGGACATGCCGCACGGCTCGGGCGCATGGGGGGAGACGAAGGCGGCATCGGGCAGCCAGTTCTGCCATTGCTGGCCAAGCTCGATCAAATCATTCCCATCGGCACCATAGCCATGCAGAAAAACGACGAGGTGCTTGGCTTTGCCGGATTTTGGTTTTAGTCGGGGTCCGTCAATTAATTTTGGTCCGTCGATCATTTCTCGTCACTCATTCGGTTCCGGCGGGAATGGCCTCTTTGCCAGATTTCATCACGCCGTAATAGTTCCAGAGCAGCTTTGCCGCCACTCCCCGCCAAGGTCGCCAGCGCTCGGCAAAGAGTTCGACGGCTTTGGCATCAGGCCGCTCGGGTAAATCAAAACCCATACGAACCGCTTCTTGCAAGGCCAAATCGCCCGCCGGAAAGGCATCGCGATGCCCTAAACAAAAGAGTAGATAGATCCGCGCGGTCCAAGGTCCGATGCCTTTTATGGCAATCATATGCGCCTCAGCCTCTTCCGCCGAATAGGATTCCAAATCTGCGAGTGCAAGGCTACCATCTTCGAGGGCATTTGCTATGGCGCGTAACGCACGGATTTTGGGCGAAGATAGGCCTACGCCTTTGAGCGTGTCATCATCTGCTTTAATGAGATCGCGCGATGATAAAGCGGGGAAGCGGGCTTCCACGCGGGCCCAAATGGCTTTGGCACTCGCCGTTGAAACCTGCTGCGAAACAATAATGGCGGCTAAACCCTGCAAACCCGGCTCGCGCTTGCGCAAGCGAGGCCTGCCGCCGATGCGCAGCAATTCCGCCATAGCGGGATCTTGTGCTATGAGCGCTTTAAGGCCTCGATCTAGATTCTTTTCACTATCAATCAACATTGCGTGCTTATTTCGATCCTATGTCCCACCCACTCTATCCTTCGATAGCAAACAGGCAAGCGGTGTTGCGCTTTGCACCAAGCCCTAATGGTCCGCTCCATCGTGGCCATGCTTTGTCGGTCTGGCTCAATGCGGAGATGGCGCGAAAGCTTAACGGTAGGCTCTTGCTGCGGATTGAGGATATTGATCCCACGCGAAGCCGGGCCGAGCATATTGAAGCGATTGAGGAGGTGCTTGATTGGTTAGGCGTCAGCTATGAGCAGCCCGTAAGGCGGCAATCGAATTTCATGGCCGACTATGTGCAAGCGTTTCAAACGCTCAAAGACCGTGGCCTGGTTTATCCCTGCTTTTGCACGCGGACCGCGATCGACGCCGCCGTTCAAGCGAAAGGTCCTGAATGGCCAAATGATCCGGACGGCAGCCCGCTTTATCCGCAAACGTGTCGATCCTTGACGGCAGTTGAGGCTGCAGGGCATCTGGCCCTTGGCGACAAACCGCAATGGCGGTTGGATCATACGAAAGCCATCGCTGTGACAGGTCCTCTCCGTTGGACAAGCTTTGATCCTGAAACGTTTCTTACGACCGCCCGTCAAGCGAGGCCCGAGCGGTGGGGCGATGTTGTCTTGGTGCGCAAAGATACGCCGACGAGCTATCACCTATCCGTTGTCGTGGATGATGCGAACCAAGGAGTGACCCATATCGTCAGAGGCATGGATCTTGAAGCCGCAACCGATATCCATACGCTGTTGCAAGCGCTGCTCGGCCTGCCGCAACCGCTCTATTGGCATCATCCGCTTATCCATGGTCCGGACGGAAAGAAACTTGCCAAAAGCAAGGGGTCGGATTCACTCGCGCTGGAGCGGGATGCGGGTCTCACGCGCTCGGCGCTGCTTGCAGATTTCCGCAACGCCAGAATTTTAGTGGATGCCGAGGATGGCGAGCCAGAGGCTTGACGACAGAACCGATAAAGCCGTCGAGAGCGCGATGCCGCCGGATGCTAAGGCTATTCCCGTTTTATACCGTTCAGCAAACAGATAGGCATTAATGCCCGATGGTGACGAGGCAAACAGTACCGCAACGCCGGCCCACACAGGTGGCACGGGAAACACGTAAAACGCCAAAAGGTAAACCAGCGCGGGGTGCAGCAAGAGTTTGAACGCGCAAAGGATAGCGGCAAGGTTGAGATTACCTTTGATGCCATAGCGCTTAAGCGCAACGCCCATCGCAAACAACGCGCAAGGCAGCGCGGAGGCTGCAATCGGATCGATCAATTGCCCCGCAAAAACGGGAACATCAAGGCCTGAAAAATGGAAGGCGGACGAGAAGAGGATCGCTAATAAAATCGGATGCGTCAGTAATTGCCGGATAACCGTCGGCCAATGGGCGCCGCGCCCTTCGATTAAAATCGTGGCGATGGTAAACATGATGGGCAGGTGAATCGCGACTAAGAGAAAGAGCGGCACAGCGCCTTCTTTGCCATAGGCCTGCAAGATCAAAGGCACGCCAACCAAAACCGTATTGGCCTGCGCGCCCGTGAATCCTGCCACGACACTCGAGCCATGATCGAGGGCAAAAAAGCGCGAGGCAATCCATTGCGATAGTGCCCATACGATCGCAACGGCACCGAAATAGGAAAGCCAATATCCCCAAGGCTGCGACTCGGGCAGCGCCGTTCCCGTCAGTGTTTTAAAAATCAGGCAGGGGATGGCAATCGCGAAGACGTAATCCGAAAGACCCTCGCCGGTTCGATCTCCGACAAGGCGTGTCATGCGCGCAAAGAATCCTAGGCCAATGAGACCGAAGACGGGAAGAACAATAGACAGAATATGCAGCATCGGGCTCTCAACACATGGGGTGGTTTATGGCGTTGCTTTCGAAACCACCCGCACCGCGCCGGGCGCTTTGGCCATTACATCGTTAATTCCGTCTTGCTCACTTTTAAAGACTTTGAGCTCTTTGTCATCCAGCTCGCGGCTGCGCGGAAGCTTGATCGCCATCGGATCTTTAAATTCACCTTTGACCAAAACCTCATAGTGAAGGTGAGGGCCCGTCGCTAAGCCGGAGCTGCCGAGATAACCGATCACCTGGCCCTGCCGGACGCGTACGCCTTCGGTGATCCCTTTGGCAAAGGCTGACATATGCGAATAGGTGGTCGTGAAATCATAGGCATGTTGGATCTCAACATGGCGGCCATAGCCTGTATCCCAATCGGCAAAGGTGATGACACCGTCACCTGCCGCTAGAATAGGTGTGCCAACGCTATTGGCCCAATCGACACCCGAATGTAAGCGCGAGACATGCAGGATCGGATGGTAGCGCATCCCGAAGCCCGATCGGAAGATGCCTTCCGATATCGGTTTCCGCATCAGGAATTTGCGGTTGGATTTTCCCTGTTCATCGAAATAGTCAATGCTGCCATCATCGGGTGATTTATATTGATAATAGCGCTTGGTGACGCCGGATACAGATAGGGCGGCATAGAGAACTTCAACGCGGCCTGAATTTTCTTCGTCCTCCGCATAGAAGACTTCGAACGAGTCGCCGCCGGCTACTTTGCGCTGCAGATCGACGTCATAGAAATAGATCCGCACGAGCTGATCGATGATCGCTTTCGGGATGTCGTTTTTCAACGCGGTTTCATAAAGGCTATCATAGAGTTTGAAACCCTGCGCCTGGTTTGGATCGGCATCGGGTTGCTCATCGGCGCCAATCGTGCCTTCGGATGAAGGAGGCGCAACCGACACAAATTGCCCGCGATCATCAATGGCGGCGATGGCGATGATGGTATCCGCATCATAGAGCATTGTTCGCAAGAGACGCGGTTCGGCTTTGGGGTCGGCGGGAAGCGACAAAAGGATACGAAGCTTTGCGCCATCCTTGAGCCCGATATCTTTGATGTCTTTCATCAATACAGCAGCGGCGCTTTTCGCAACCGAAGCTGGGGCCTTATTCGCGATGAGGGCCTGTTCGATGGTTTCATTCTTGCGCATTGTCACCATGCGCTCATCGCTCGTCGTGCGAGCGGCGGTTTGAACGGCAGGCTTTTTCGCCAGAGCGGTCACATTTTCGGGCACCACACTAATTTGAATAGAGGAGAAGGCCGTATCGATCGGCGTCGTTCCGCCTGCGCCTTGCGGTCCGGTAAGCGTCGGTAATGTGCGGGTCAGGAATTGTTGCCCGCCAATGGTCAGCGGCATCGCCTTTCCGAGCGAGATGGCTGCCTTGCGGGCTTCTTCAACCTGAGAGTCAATCTGTGCCTGACTGAGCGCGATCGAAGGGTCTGCGTCCCCTGCAACCGCCGAGAGTTGGAATTTTTGGAAGGACAGATCCGTATCTTCCTCCGATGCCCGTATTTCCAGTTGGGGTACCGCCGCGCTGTCCGATCCACCAAAAAGCTTGAGCGGTTCAAACGGCGGTACGTCTGCGCTATAGCCGATGGAAGAAAGTGCAAGATTGGTTGCCACCTTCACAAAGGGGCGCATCTTGATGATTTCATGATCGCCAACCGCGACAGCAGTCGCCGCTCTAAAACTTTGTCGGGCGGACGCCATATCGGAGAAAACAACCTGTCGATCCCCTTTGACGGGCATCGTGCCATCATTGTTGGTGGCATCCTCACCCGCCGTAAAAGCGATTTCCGGCATTTCGATCATTGTATGGGTACGATCGAGGGAATAGGTCACAACCGAGCCAATCAGGCCGATCCCGGCCAGAGCGGTTAAGGTCGCGCCGATCAGCCAACGGAAATTAACCCGTGCAGGGGAGAAGTCATCGGGCTGAAAATTTTGGTTCAACGGCGCGATCAGATCCGACAAGTCGGACTTGTATCGATCCATATAGCGTATAGGACGACCTGAGGCAGGTCGGCCGCGCAGTATGGATGGCCTGGCAATGAAATCCGTCAATGCGTATTAATCCGATGAAACCCTAAAACTGTCTGACGTCGGATTATGGCATAGCGAAGGCTAAGGGCCAACCGGCCATCGGGAAGATCATTTTTTCTTAAAATTGACTTGCTTGCCGGCCTTGAAGGGGCAATTTGGCCGCCAGAAGCCCGGTCAAAGGCATGTTTCAAATTTTAGTGACTGTGGGTATCTCTATTTTCCCTTTGTTTATCAATAGTTTCACTGCCTCCTGTGAATCTTTTGCAAAAAAAATCAAAGAAGCGTGTTGACAGGTAAAAGGGGTGCCGCCTATATAGCGCCACACACGGCGTCGCTGCCGGACAGGCGGCGGGCCGATGGAGCGTTTCCAGTACCTACGGGCACTGAAAAATGTCTGGCTCAGGTCAGGCAGGAATGTTCTGCCGGTATACGTTGTTGAACATCTTCGGATGTGGCTGTTTGAAAATTAAATAGAAAGAAAGAGAAACGCGGACGGCGGAGTCCTTGCGGTTCCTAGCCAAAAGCTAGGGACATACAAGAGAACTAGTCGGAAACGCGTTTCTTACAAGAGCTCATTTGGATCATTTCGGTGATCCATGTGAACTCCGTCAATTAAACGTGATGACCGAGACAAGATCATTCTCTATTCAACTTGAGAGTTTGATCCTGGCTCAGAGCGAACGCTGGCGGCAGGCTTAACACATGCAAGTCGAACGCCCCGCAAGGGGAGTGGCAGACGGGTGAGGAACACGTGGGAACGTACCTTTTGGTTCGGAATAACTCAGGGAAACTTGTGCTAATACCGGATAAGCCCTTCGGGGGAAAGATTTATTGCCAAAAGATCGGCCCGCGTCTGATTAGCTAGTTGGTGAGGTAATGGCTCACCAAGGCGACGATCAGTAGCTGGTCTGAGAGGATGATCAGCCACACTGGGACTGAGACACGGCCCAGACTCCTACGGGAGGCAGCAGTGGGGAATATTGGACAATGGGCGAAAGCCTGATCCAGCCATGCCGCGTGAGTGATGAAGGCCCTAGGGTTGTAAAGCTCTTTTGTCCGGGAAGATAATGACTGTACCGGAAGAATAAGCCCCGGCTAACTTCGTGCCAGCAGCCGCGGTAATACGAAGGGGGCTAGCGTTGCTCGGAATCACTGGGCGTAAAGCGCACGTAGGCGGGCTCTTAAGTCGGAGGTGAAATCCCAAGGCTCAACCTTGGAACTGCCTTCGATACTGAGAGTCTTGAGTCCGGAAGAGGTAAGTGGAACTCCGAGTGTAGAGGTGAAATTCGTAGATATTCGGAAGAACACCAGTGGCGAAGGCGACTCACTGGCCCGATACTGACGCTGAGGCGCGAAAGCGTGGGGAGCAAACAGGATTAGATACCCTGGTAGTCCACGCCGTAAACGATGGATGCTAGCCGTTGGAAAGCATGCTTTTCAGTGGCGCAGTTAACACTTTAAGCATTCCGCCTGGGGAGTACGGTCGCAAGATTAAAACTCAAAGGAATTGACGGGGGCCCGCACAAGCGGTGGAGCATGTGGTTTAATTCGAAGCAACGCGCAGAACCTTACCAGCTTTTGACATGTCACGTTTGGTCGCTAGAGATAGCTTCCTTCAGTTCGGCTGGCGTGAACACAGGTGCTGCATGGCTGTCGTCAGCTCGTGTCGTGAGATGTTGGGTTAAGTCCCGCAACGAGCGCAACCCTCGCCTTTAGTTGCCATCATTCAGTTGGGCACTCTAAAGGGACTGCCGGTGATAAGCCGCGAGGAAGGTGGGGATGACGTCAAGTCCTCATGGCCCTTACAGGCTGGGCTACACACGTGCTACAATGGTGGTGACAGTGGGACGCAAAGGCGCGAGCCTGAGCAAATCTCAAAAAGCCATCTCAGTTCGGATTGCACTCTGCAACTCGAGTGCATGAAGGTGGAATCGCTAGTAATCGTGGATCAGCATGCCACGGTGAATACGTTCCCGGGCCTTGTACACACCGCCCGTCACACCATGGGAGTTGGTTTTACCCGAAGCCGGTGCGCTAACCGCAAGGAGGCAGCCGACCACGGTAAGGTCAGCGACTGGGGTGAAGTCGTAACAAGGTAGCCGTAGGGGAACCTGCGGCTGGATCACCTCCTTTCTAGGAATTGAAGATAGCGCAAGCTTCTTCATACCAGGTCAGGCTTTACCCGTACTCTGCTTCTCTCTCATTCCTTTTTAGAAGTGGTTTTTTGACAAACACTATAGAGAAAACAACGAAAAAAACACAAGTCCAAATTCGCTGAGTGGGATTTTGTACACAAAGCGCATTAAGGGCACACGGTGGATGCCTAGGCATCGAGAAGCGACGAAGG
>CAIRGA010000034.1 GCA_903877935.1 uncultured Hyphomicrobiales bacterium | reverse complement strand
TGCTTCGTCAAGCAGGGGCGAAGGGGCCTCCTCGATGACTTTTTGGTTGCGTCGCTGAATAGAGCATTCGCGTTCGCCCAAATAAATGACATTGCCGTGTTTATCGCCCAGCACCTGAATTTCGATATGACGTGGATTGACGATGAATTTTTCGACGAAGACACGATCATCCCCGAACGAGGATGCGGCTTCGGATTTCGCCCGCGCAAAGCCCTCAGCCACTTCACCCGACGAATAGGCGATGCGCATGCCTTTACCGCCGCCACCTGCGGAGGCTTTGATCATCACCGGATAGCCGATCTCATCGGCGATTTTGACGGCATGTTCCGGATTTTCGATCACACCGAGATAGCCCGGAACGGTTGAGACTTTCGCGGCGTTAGCGAATTTTTTGGACTCGATCTTGTCGCCCATCGCCTCAATGGCGTGGATATTGGGACCGATAAAGACGATACCGGCGGCCTTAAGCGCTTCGGCGAATGCGGCGCGTTCGGATAAAAAGCCATAGCCGGGATGGACCGCCTCGGCGCCTGTTGCCTTGCAGGCTTCAATGATTTTTTCGATCACCAGATAGGATTGGTTGGCAGGGGCAGGCCCGATATGGATCGCCTCGTCGGCCATCTCGACGTGCAGCGCGTCTTTATCGGCATCGGAATAGACCGCGACTGTCGCAATGCCCATGCGTTTTGCTGATTTAATAACGCGACAGGCTATTTCGCCGCGGTTGGCGATGAGGATTTTCTTGAACATTTCCGGTCCCGATTGAAAGCACGTATCGACTTTCTATGCGCAAAAGGGCAACCGGTAAACTCGACCTTATGACGACGTGGTGACGGCTCCTGATCGGCCAACCGCGTAGCGCTCCCATAAAGGGCGAACATGGGAGATTCGATCAAGGCGCTTGATGAGGGCCAGAGGAGGCTCGGCACATTCCTCTTTTAAAATGGTGAGAAGTGCGCGGGTTGCAGGCGTTGGGCCGGTGCTATCAAGGCCCAAGCGGAAGGCTAGCCATTCTATATCAGCCTCAGAAATACGACCGGTCGGGCGGCGCTCCCAAATGAAGAAGCCTGTTAATGCCTCAACAAAAAGAGCCAACCAAAGCGGACTCATGCGTTTAACGTGGCGCTCAAGGCGCACAAGGTCACCCGCCTCAACGGTTGTCAAACCGCCGCCGATTGCGAGGAGTTCGCGCAACCGCATGACATCGGCGTCGTCGACGCTGCGCCGGTCAATCAATACGGAAATCGTTGAACGTACACGGCTCTCAGTCATACTTTGCCCCGGATCTTCCCTTTGGTAAGAATGATCCTCGCAAAGGCGAAACAGCAAAAGGTTAATGGCGCAAAAGCAAACAGATTTCTGGTTAATGGGGTGTTTCACACCTATATTCAAAGTGTATGAATGGTGCAAAGAGTGAGGTAACCATGACTGCGACATCCTTTATCCATCGCTATCTTCCTGGCACTGATCCGACGAGGGCCCCTCTCCTTCTGCTGCACGGCACGGGCGGGAATGAGGATGATCTGATCCCTGTGGGTGAAATGATTGATCCGGCAGCCGCCATTCTCTCGCCACGCGGCAAAGTGATGGAAGGCGGGATGCCGCGCTTTTTCCGTAGGCTTGCAGAGGGCGTATTTGACTATCCAGACGTCGTCGCGCGCACTCATGAGCTTGCCGATTTTATCGCCGAGCAAACCATCGCCCACGCGATCAAAAAGCCGATTGCGGTTGGCTTCTCGAATGGCGCGAATATCGCCGCCGCGCTGCTCTATCTCCGGCCCGAAGTGTTGGCCGGTGCCGTCTTGATCCGCGCCATGCTGCCGCTGCCCTCCGAACCGGAGCAGAGTTTGGGTGGAATGCCAGTCATGATCATTTCGGGGCGGATGGATCCGATCTTGCCACTCGACAACGCCAAGCGGCTCGCCGAAGCTTTACGCGAGCATGGCGCGGTCGTGGATCATCGCGTTCTGGAAACGGGCCATGGCATGACACGCAACGATGTGGATCTGGCGCGTGGGTTTATTGCCGGGATCAACGGGTGACCATCTCCGTCATTATCCCCGCTTGCGACGCCGAGGCAACGATTGAGCGCGCGCTGGCGAGCCTGTTTCGTCAGACGCACGGGAATTGGGAAGCGATTATTGTGGCCGATGACCGGCGCGATTATGCCGCTTTTTTATCCGCCAAGGGGGTTAGCGATCCGCGTTTGCGGTTTGCCTCCACAGGGCAAGTTCGATCCGGATGCCATCATGCACGTAATGTTGGTTTCGATTTAATTTCAGGTGCTTATGTAACACAACTTGATGCAGATGATGAACTCGCTTCAGATCGTTTTGAGACCCTCAAACCGCTGGCCGAGACATATGGCGCGGCGGCGGACAACCTCTTGATGCTGGATGAGGAAACAGGCGCAGAGCTCGGCACCGTGATGGGCAAGACCACACTACTCGCGATGCTCGACCTTGCCGATTTTATGACGTTGAACGCACCGCTCGTGCCTTTAATCCGGCGGGATCATGTGTTGACGCGCGCGCCGGGCATCGAATTTTCCGAGGATGTCGTGGCCAATATCCAATTGATCGACCGGATCGGGAAACTGCCGGTAACAGCGGCCTCCTCCTATTGCTACCGAATTCATCGTCGCTCAATGGCCAATACAAGCGGCGCCTCCGAGCGGTTTGAACGAGGTTATTCAGACTATATAGAGCGGCTTGAGACCGGCGACGGGTTTGGGCTTCAGGCTGCTAACCGGCGTGTCGCGGCGGATGGGCTGATTGTCAAGCGGGCTTTGAACCGCGCGTTTATGGACGCGCAACGGGCTGAGCCGGGATTGGGGTTTCAGGAGTTTGTTGGGCGGAAGTCATAATCCGTCATTGCGAACGAACGTGAAGCAACGCAGCTAGCGCGTATTAATGAGCTGCGACGGTACCAAAACACCAATTTCTGCACCACCAACTAGGTTGCTTCGCTCATCGCTCGCAATGACGATCACCTCTATCACAACGGAATATTATCGTGTTTCTTCCAAGGCCGCTCCGCCGTTTTCGTTGCCAACATGGCTAGGCCACGGGCGATGCGGCGACGGGTTGAATGGGGCATGATCACCTCATCAATATAGCCACGCTCGGCGGCCACGAATGGCGAGAGGAAACGCTCTTCGTAATCTTTGGTTTTGGCGGCAATGGCATCGGCATCGCCGATATCCGAACGGAAAATGATTTCGACCGCGCCCTTGGCGCCCATAACGGCGATTTGGGCGGTGGGCCAAGCGAAATTGATATCGCCGCCTAGATGTTTTGACGCCATCACGTCATAGGCACCGCCAAAGGCTTTGCGGGTGATGACGGTAACAAGCGGCACGCTCGCCTCGCCATAAGCAAAAAGAAGCTTGGCTCCGTGTTTGATGAGCCCGCCATATTCCTGCGCGGTACCGGGCAGAAAGCCCGGGACATCGACAAAGGTAACAATCGGGATTTCAAACGCATCGCAAAAGCGCACAAAGCGCGCGGCTTTGCGGGAGGCGTCTGAATCGAGCACACCCGCCAGCACCATCGGCTGATTGGCGACAATACCCACCGTGCGGCCCTCAATGCGGCCAAATCCCGTGATAATGTTTTTGGCGTAACTCTCTTGAATTTCAAAGAAATCGCCTTCGTCCACCGTTTTGTGGATGAGCTCTTTCATGTCATAGGGCTTGTTGGGATTTTCCGGCACGAGCGTGTCGAGCGAGAGATCCATCCGATCCGCCGTATCAAAACTCGGCCAATGGGGTGCGCCATCGGTATTGTTCGCGGGCAGAAAGTCGATCAGTCGGCGGACCTGCAATAAGGCCTCGACATCATTATCCCAAGCGCCATCGGCGACGGAAGATTTGGACGTATGGACCTTTGCGCCGCCCAATTCTTCTGCCGTCACTGTCTCGTTGGTGACGGTTTTGACGACATCCGGACCGGTGACAAACATGTAAGACCGATCCCGCACCATGAAGATAAAATCGGTCATGGCCGGCGAATAGACATCGCCACCGGCGCAAGGGCCAAGGATCACCGAGAGTTGCGGAATGACGCCAGAGGCGATCACGTTGCGCTTGAAGACTTCGCCGTAACCACCTAAAGCCGCTACACCTTCTTGAATTCGAGCACCGCCTGCATCGAATAGGCCGATGATCGGCGCGCGCATTTTTAGTGCCATATCCTGAATTTTATTAATCTTCTGCGCATGGGTCTCAGACAGCGAGCCACCAAAGACGGTGAAGTCTTTTGCGAACACAAACACCGTGCGGCCATTGACCGTGCCCCAACCTGTGACAACGCCATCGCCGGGAATTTTGGTTTTCTCCATCCCGAAATCGGTGGAGCGGTGCTGAACGAACATATCGAATTCTTCGAACGAGCCATGATCCATCAAAAGCTCGATCCGCTCGCGTGCCGTGAGTTTGCCACGCGCGTGTTGGGCATCAATGCGTGCCTGGCCACCGCCGAGGCGGGCCTGGGCGCGGCGATCATCGAGCTTTTCGAGAATGTCTTTCATGGAAAATTCCTCCAAACCACCCTCTAGCATGTGAATGACGCGTTCGTCAGTTCGACCATGGTGGGGGGTTATTTTTGAACCGATAGAAACTGCACTGCCGCTTCAAACTCGCTCAAACGTCGCGCCCGTCTTGCCAAAGCCTCTTCGTCCTGCCCCCAGATGGCCATTTGCACATCTTCGTCGACATGGGCTGCTGTCCAGATCGTGTTCGCGTCGAAGGCCTTCTCGGCCAGAGCCAAAGCGAGCACCGCTGATCCGGTCAGGGTCGTGGCGACGTGGAGAGCCGCAAGACGCAAGGGATCGATGATTTTGCGGACATGGTTTTGGATATCGGTCAGCGTTTCTTGCGGCTGCGGGACGTGCATGACGCCGGCTGCGAGGTTAAACCGCCAGCGGTGGCGCTCCAACGCCCAATCGAGCGCCGGATCCCAGAGCTCGTTTTGCTTCTCGACAAGCCGCGTCGGTGCGGTGGCGCGGTAGCACAACAGATCGGAGCCTGCATATTTGGAAATATCGTCGGCCGTCTCAATAAGGCGAGGCGCAATCCCTTCCATCGCGGTGTTGAGAATGCGGGTGAGCGGCATTTCACTCGGATCAAGATATTCGCCAACGCCCCGCCATTCGGCGGCAATGGCTTCTGCCAAGTCGGACGACGGCAGGCTATGGGCTTGCTTGTTCGGCGTGCGCGTGGGGCGCCCGTCGATCAGAATACCGAAACCGCCCTCGCCTTCAACGATGCTGACTTCTTTCCAGAAGCGCTTGGGCAGCGATTTTTGCAAATCGCGGCGCGCCATGGCGTGCGGATCAATCGGCGGGGGCGCATCGAAAATCGAACCGTCAGAGGGGGCCATTTTACCTATTCCTCTGGCGATTCAAGGATGGGGTCGTAACGCTTGGCGTCGAGACCCAACAAATTCCAGCTCTGCTGCATATGCTGCGGCAAGGGGGCTGTGACATCGACAGGCTTACCGCTGCGCGGATGGGGAATAACGATGCGACGCGCCAAAAGATGCAGGCGGTTTTGAATACCGCCGGGCAATTCCCAGTTCTCGATGTCAAAATATTTCGGATCGCCCACAATCGGATGGCCGATATGGGCGGCATGGGCGCGCAATTGGTGCGTGCGGCCGGTGACGGGCTTCATGGAGAGCCAACTCAATTTTTGCGCTGCCGTTTCAACGACCGCGTAATAGGTCACGGCATGGGTCGCACCTTCAGCACCGTGCTTGGCGATTTGCATTTTGGAATCGCCCTCCTCGTCCTCGCCCTTCGCGAGATAGGTTGAGACGCGGCCCTGTTTGACGCGCGGGACGCCTGCCACCAGCGCCCAATAGATTTTGCGCGTGTCGCGCGAGCGGAAGCTTTTGGCGAGTGCAGAGGCAGCAAAGCGGGTTTTGGCGATGACGATGCAGCCGGAGGTGTCTTTATCGAGCCGATGCACAAGACGGGGCTTCTGGCCTTGCTCATCGCGCAACGCCTCTAACATACCATCGAGATGGCGAACGGTGCCGGAGCCGCCCTGTACCGCGAGACCGAAGGGCTTGTTGAGCACCATCATATCGGCGTCTTCAAACAGGATCATGGCGCGGATGGCAGAGGCATCGCTTGCTTCGGCCTTAGGCGAACGGGCAACAAGACCTGAGCCTTCTTCAATCCGCAGCGGCGGCACGCGTACGGATTGGCCTGCTTCTAAGCGATCCTTGGTCTCGACGCGCTTCGAATTGACCCGCAACTCACCTTTGCGCGCAATACGCTGGATGTGGCTGAAGGACAGGCCAGGAAAGCGATGCTCCAAAAAGCGATCGACCCGCATGCCCGCTTCATCCTCGGTGACATTGAGGTTGAGCACGGCGGTGGGCAGCGGCGCGTGTTTGACGATTGGCTTCGGGGCCTGTTCCACCAGGCCGGATTCAGCGGCGCGTTGCGCCTTCTCTTTGGCTTGTTTATCGCGCCTCATGTCAGCATCCTAACGGCGTAAAGGCCGAAAGCGAGGCCAAGAATGGAAAGAACGACAGTGCCCACGACATAGGCAAGCGCGGTCAGCATCTCGCCGCGCTCATAAAGCAGCATCGCATCGAGCGAGAAGGCCGAAAACGTCGTGTAGCCGCCCAAAATACCCGTAGTCACGAACAGCCGCGCCTCCTGCGACCAGCTCTCGGTCGCTTTAAACGCAAAAAAGCCTGCGGCCAGCCCCATAAGGATGGAGCCCGAAATATTGATGGCCATAATGCCAAACGGAAATTCCGTGCCCGCCAACCGGCCAACGGCCTGATTAACGAGGTGACGGATGGCCGCACCAATGCCGCCGCCTAAGAAAACGATGAGAGTTGAGTTCATGGGAGGGTTCTTAGCACTGGTTGGGGGGATTAGAGAAGAGCCAAGAAATCGATGAAAAAAGAGCGATGCACCCAGCTTTCTTTCTCCTTGAAGGAGAAGGTGGTCGCGGAGCGACCGGATGAGGTTTTAAGGGATATCGTTAGTCCCTCATCCCCCTGCTTCGCAGGTACCTTCTCCCTCAGGGAGAAGGAGGCGTTTGATTAAGAGCATAATCTCGGACCGCGAGCCTCCCGGCTCGCATTCTATGCGTGGCAGGAGCCACGCGGTCCGGGAGAAAGCTAAACTCTCGGCCCTTCGCTTAGAACGATTCACAGGATCGTTTTATTCGCTTCGTGAACCGCTCCTCACTCCCCCCGCTCCGCCCTCAACTTCGCCCAATATTCCAGCCGCTTTTTGATGTCGCGCTCGAAACCCCGCTCTACAGGCTCGTAAAACTGGCGGCGGCCGATTTTTTCGGGGAAATAGTTTTGGCCGGAAAATGCGTCCGGCTCGTCATGGTCGTAGCGATAGCCTTTGCCGTAGCCTTCCGCGCCCATGAGTTTGGTGGGTGCGTTGAGGATGGTTTTGGGCGGCATCAGCGAGCCGCCTTCTTTCGCGGCCCTTAGGGCAGATTTCCAGGCGGTGTAGACCGCGTTCGATTTAGGCGCGGTGGCGAGATAGACGGTGGCGTGGGCTAAGGCTAATTCGCCTTCGGGAGAGCCCAAAAAATCATAGGCATCCTTGGCAGCATTCGCGACCACAAGCGCTTGCGGGTCGGCCATGCCAATGTCCTCGACCGCCATGCGCACCAGCCTGCGGCCTAGAAAGAGCGGGTTTTCGCCTGCATCGAGCATTCGGGCGAGGTAATAGAGCGCGGCGTCGGGGTCGGAGCCGCGCACGCTTTTGTGCAGGGCGCTGATGAGGTTGTAATGGCCGTCTTCGCTTTTGTCGTAGATGGGCGCGCGGCGTTGCACGACTTCCGCCAAGGTTGCCGTGTCGAAAATCTCACCGGGCTTCGCGGAGCGCCAGATTTCTTCCGCAAGCGTGAGCGACGCGCGGCCATCGCCATCGGCCATTGCGAGCAGTGCGGTGCGGGCGTCGGCGTCGAGCGGGAGCGGCTTGCCTTCCACCTCCTCCGCGCGTGTTAGGAGACGCTCAATGGCGGCTTCATCGAGGGAGCGGAAGGTGAGCACTCGGGCGCGGGATAAAAGCGCGGCGTTGAGCTCGAAAGACGGGTTTTCTGTGGTGGCACCGATGAGCGTGATGGTGCCATCTTCCATCACCGGCAGAAAGGCATCTTGCTGGCTGCGGTTGAAGCGGTGGATTTCGTCGACGAAGAGCAAAGTGCCCTGCCCGCTCATACGGCGGCCACGTGCGGCGTCGAAGACCTTTTTGAGATCGGCCACGCCCGAAAAAATAGCCGAGATGGGCTCGAAATGCAGCGTGGTTTCGTGGGCCAAGAGACGCGCAATAGTGGTTTTCCCCGTACCGGGAGGGCCCCAGAAAATCAGTGAGCCTAATGAGCCCGACGCAATCAAGCGGGTGAGAATTCCGTCGGCACCGACGAGGTGATCTTGGCCTGCGACTTCATCAAGCTTTATCGGGCGCAAGCGATCGGCGAGCGGACGCGGTGCGTCCTTCTCCAACCCCGCCGCCACGAACAAATTACTCATTGCCTTACCCGCCAATTTTACTGGTCAGCGTTTCGCCGTCGCGTTTGATGACGAGCGTCCAGTAATACTGCCTTGTCCGTTGCAGCGATAGGACGTCCTTGGAGGTTTTAACGGCTGATCCGTCAATCGAGACGAGCATATCCCCTTTTTTAAGGCCTAGCTCGTCGGCAGGTGAGTTTGCTTTCACGGTTATAACCACGACACCGTCAATGCTCGATACGAGGCCCAATTCTTCGGACAAGGCTGGCGAAGCATTGGCGACGGTGATCCCCGCCAAGGGCCAAGCGCCCGACAGCGTCTGCACGTCGCGCGGGCGGGTTTCGGGAGCGGTGGTGGCGTTGATAGCGAGCGATAAGAGTTTACCACCCCGGTTGACACGCAACGCTACTTTCGAGCCGAGCGGTTTGGTAGCAAAGCGAAAGCCTAAACCGTCGGCATCATCGACGGTTTGATCATCAAGCGCGAGGATCACATCGCCCGGCTTTAGGCCAGCCGATGCAGCAGGGCCGCTCTCTATAACGGAGACAACCAACGCACCAACAGGACGATCAAGTCCGAGACTATCGGCAATGTCTGAGGTAACAGGTTGAAGCCGCGCGCCAAACCACGGACGATGGACGGTTTTGCTGCCATCGCGTGCGGAAGCGATCACCACTTTGACCATGTTAACGGGAATGGCAAAGCCGATGCCGTTGCTGCCGCCGGACTTCGAATAGATGGCCGTGTTGATGCCGATGAGGCGACCATTCACGTCAACCAACGCACCGCCGGAATTGCCCGGATTAATCGCGGCATCGGTCTGAATAAAAAGCTGATAATCGGAGCCGGAAATTTGCGTCCGCGATAGTGCGGAAACAATGCCAGATGTTACGGTTTGGCCAACGCCGAAGGGATTACCAATTGCGAGCACCAAATCGCCCACTTCAATTGCATCCGAATTTCCTAACTCTATGGCGGGCAGGCCTTTAATGCCTTTCAACCGCAAGATCGCGAGATCGCTCCGTGGATCACGCAGCACGATATCGGCGTCGAATTCGCGCTTGTCGTTGAGCGCGACTTTGACCTCCGTCATGCCCTCGATAACGTGTTGATTGGTAACGACCAAGCCATCAGAATCAATGATCACGCCCGAGCCTTGCGAGCGTTGAATACGGTCAGGTGCCTGGCCGTTTTCGAGGCCAAAAAAATGTTGGAAAAACGGATCATCGAGCAGCGGGTTGCGAACGCCTTTTTGAACACGCGCGGCATAGACATTGACGACCGCGGGCGTGGCCCGTTTGACGATGGGCGCGAAGGAGGCTTTCATCTCCACAACCGATTTAGGGGTCTGAGCCTCGGCTGGTGCCATCACGAGCAAAGCTAAGGCTGCACATAATCCAGCAAAACGATGCATTGGCTTCTCCTTTTTCTGCTCAGACATATAGGGATTAGCTCGAAGCGGCAAAAGGGACATCGATTTCGATCAGCGCGTTTCAATGGTATGAAATTACGGCTTCCTAACCGTCCTTGTGAGCGAACGTGAAGTTACCCCGCTAAAAGAAATCATACGGGTGCAACGGTGAACGATCACTCTCCCTATCACCATCAACGAGATTGCTTCGCTCATCGCTCGCAAGGACGAAAAATTGTTCGCAATGACGATAAAAAAACGGGCGACCTTTTGGGCCGCCCGTTTGAATTTCTGCTTAGGTCAAAAGCCCATTAAGCGACTTCGACGATTTCCGACTTCATCGTTGGGCCTGAATCGAGACCCTTCGCATCAAAATCGCGATCGATGAATTCAATAACGGCCATTGGCGCGTTATCGCCATACCGGAAGCCAGCCTTCAGCACGCGGGTGTAACCACCATTGCGGGCCTTGTAGCGTGGTCCCAGAACGTCAAAGAGCTTCTTGACGAGCACGGCGTCCTTGATCTGCGCAATCGCCTGACGGCGGGCGTGAAGATCACCGCGCTTGCCCAGCGTTACAAGCTTTTCGACAACCGGGCGAAGATCCTTGGCCTTTGGCAAGGTCGTCACGATCTGCTCGTGCTTGATGAGGGCTTGGCACATATTGGCGAACATTGCCTTACGGTGCTCTGCTGAACGGCCGAAACGACGACCTCTAAATCCGTGATGCATGGCTATCTCTCCTTCTTGAGGGGGTTATCCGGCCGCCGTGCCACGGTACGGTCGGTTGTTGGTAGAAAGAAAGCGAATGGCGAATGGTGAGTAGCGAATAGGGTTTTAACAATTGGCCCCTATTCGCTATTCGCCACTCGCTATTCGCTTTTAGTAATGCTCTTCAAACCGCTTGGCCAATTCTTCGATGTTCTCTGGCGGCCAACCGGTGACGTCCATACCGAGGTGGAGGCCCATGGTGGCGAGCACTTCCTTGATCTCGTTCAATGACTTGCGGCCAAAATTCGGCGTGCGGAGCATTTCCGATTCCGACTTCTGGATGAGATCGCCGATATAGACGATGTTGTCGTTCTTGAGGCAGTTGGCGGAACGAACCGAAAGCTCCAACTCGTCGACCTTCTTGAGAAGGGCTGGGTTGAAAGCGAGTTCCGGCATCGAGGACTTTTCTTCCTCGCGGCGTGGTTCTTCGAAGTTCACGAAGACTTCGAGCTGATCCTGAATAATACGGGCTGCATAGGCAACCGAATCCTCAGGCGTTACACCGCCATTGGTTTCAATCGTCATGATCAGCTTATCATAATCGAGGATCTGACCTTCGCGGGTGTTTTCAATACGATAGGAAACCTTCTTCACCGGCGAATAGATGCTGTCGATTGGAATGAGACCAATCGGCGCGTCTTCAGCGCGGTTACGATCGGCAGGCACATAGCCCTTGCCGGTCTTGACGACGAATTCCATACGCAATTCTGCGCCATCATCGAGCGAGCAGATCATCAGATCCGGATTGAGGATCTGTACATCGCCCGAAACGGCGATATCGCCAGCGCGCACAATACCAGGGCCCGTCTTGCGGAGTGTAAGGCGCTTGGTGCCCTCACCCTGCATCTTGATGCCGATGGCCTTGATGTTGAGGATGATGTCGGTGACGTCTTCACGCACACCTGGGATCGAGGAGAATTCATGTAACACGCCATCGATCTGAACTGAGACGATGGCGGCGCCCTGAAGCGACGAAAGAAGCACGCGACGCAACGCGTTGCCAAGCGTTACACCAAAGCCACGCTCGAGCGGCTCAGCAACCAAAGTTGCGATGCGCTTGCCATCATCCGATGGGTTTACAACGAGCTTGTTTGGCTTGATGAGGTCTTGCCAGTTCTTCTGGATCATAGGGTTGTCCTTCACTCTTTGGCAGCGAGCATATCGGTCCGTCGACCCTGGCCCGGTGCCTTTAATGAAACAGGTATTCGCCGCCGTGCCCGTCGGTCACGACGACGTCAACTCAACTTTAAAAATTAAACGCGGCGACGCTTGCGCGGACGGCAGCCATTGTGCGGGATTGGCGTCACGTCGCGGATCGAGGTGACGGTAAAGCCGACCGACTGCAAAGCGCGAAGGGCTGATTCACGGCCCGAACCTGGACCCGTGACTTCCACTTCAACCGTGCGCATGCCGTGTTCTGCAGCCTTGCGGCCTGCGTCTTCAGCAGCAACCTGTGCGGCATAGGGGGTCGATTTACGCGAGCCCTTAAAGCCCATGGTACCAGCGGACGACCAGGAAACCGTGTTGCCCTGTGCGTCGGTGATGGTGATCATCGTGTTGTTGAACGAGGCGTTCACATGGGCAACGCCCGATACGATGTTTTTGCGTTCGCGGCGGCGGACGCGGCCAGCTTCTTTAGCCATAATATGTTAATCCTTAATAGCGCGCCCGTTGTTCCAGGCGCTGGGGATGGAGGTGGTTTGTGGGGCAGTAGGCAGTAGGCAATAAAGATTTCTAAGCTTAACTAATGCCTAAACCCCACTGCCTAATGCCCTAAATTACTTCTTCTTGCCTTGGATCGCCTTCGCCTTGCCCTTACGGGTGCGGGCGTTGGTGTGCGTGCGCTGGCCACGAACGGGCAGCTGACGACGGTGGCGAAGGCCACGGTAGCAACCAAGATCCATCAAGCGCTTGATGTTCATTGCGACTTCGCGGCGTAGATCGCCTTCGACCATATAGTCCCGATCAATCATTTCGCGGATCTGGAGAACTTCATTATCGGTCAATTGATTGACGCGACGCTCGGCAGGTATCTTGAGAGCGGTGACGATCTCTTCTGCCTTCTTGGCACCAATGCCATGAATATACTGAAGCGCAATAATCACGCGCTTATTCGTAGGAATGTTGACGCCTGCTATACGGGCCATCGTCCATCTCCATGTCGGCTTTGAATTCATAAAGAACCAAAGCGGGTTACAGATACCACGCGCCGGTGGAGGCCGGCCTTTGCGCGGGATGATTGAAAACGAAAACAGCCACCTGACACCCCTTCACAGGGTTGCCCGATGACCTATCGATTTAAGTCAGTACGGGGGAGATAGAGGATGAAGGGGGTGGAGTCAATGGTTAGCGCGAGCGCGCCCGGGACATAAAAAACTTTGCAAAGCCATATAGTCCACCTTCAATCGCATGCAATTCGTGTTGAATATCCTCAAATCCACCTAATTTACTTATCCACATACCCGAAACTAATTGTCTTGCAGCATGAGTTACGGTACCTCGTGAGCAATAAATGGCAACCTTTTCAATTCCATCTTCTAATTTAGAATTCAAACACTGTTCGTATCCTTGAATCGCGAAAAGCACCAAAAACGCCTCTGGGGTTTCATTTCTAGGCACATTAGAAGGCCAATATCCTGGATAAGCCGGCCACCACCACCTGCGCATATCACCCGCAGCGTATGCTATACAATTATAAGTTGTATCTTGAGGGCTTGTTATTTTGTGATTATTTTTTGATAGTTTTGGAAAATCATCGCTTTTCTTGATATGGCTTCGTGCCTGCGGCATTTCATTTACTCAAATAGCCATTCCGCGTGCCCCAATCTAACCACTGGTCAGCCATTTTACGAAAATCTCCGATGTCTTTTTCGGATACTGGGTCTTCTCCAGTTATACGGTGAAGCGCAAAAAACCAGTCGGATGGACCTTTTTCTAATTCTTTCAAAATTAATGGAATGACGTCTTTGCCTAATTTTATAATTGCTTGGTAATGCTTGTTTTTATGCCTGATCGTTGAAGATGATATATATGCAACATCCCGCTTCCATTGCTTCGCGTGATCACGAAACTGGGGCGCCAAAGACTCGGATGGCTTAAACCGTTTACGTTCCATACTCGGTACCGAACTCAACCTCACGGGCAGCCATGTTGTAGACCAAACTTGGTCACAAAATCCATCAGGGATAGTGCTGGAAAAACGATGCTTAAAAATCTCAGGCATTTTTCTCGGTGTCCAACTGTTTGCTAGCAACTAGTTGTTCGACCAAAATCAGTTGCTGCTCTAACCAATCCTTTAATAATTTGGCAGTTTCGAAATTCATTATAAGGTCGGCCTCAACTTCGCGAATAAAACAAGGGGCTGACATAGATAAGGTTTAAGTATTTATACTTTGACCCATTCG
>CAIRGA010000033.1 GCA_903877935.1 uncultured Hyphomicrobiales bacterium | reverse complement strand
GCAGCAATCGTGGCCCCGCGCAAAGTGGCAGCCTTCTGCCCGTCGATGAACACAGGTGCCGTCGGCGTCTCGCCCGTTCCCGGCAGCGAAATGCCGATATCGGCGTGTTTCGATTCCCCCGGCCCGTTTACGATGCAGCCCATCACGGCGACGTTGAGATTTTCAACACCAACATAGCGCGTTTTCCATTCGGGCATGGAGGTTGAAATCCAGTCCTGAATATCGCGCGCGAGTTCTTGGAACACCGTCGAGGTTGTGCGCCCACAACCGGGGCAGGCGGCGACCAGCGGCACGAAGGTGCGAAAGCCCATGGTTTGTAAAATCTCTTGCGCGACTTTTACTTCCACTGTGCGGTCGCCATTCGGTTCCGGCGTTAGTGAAACGCGGATCGTGTCGCCAATGCCTTCTTGCAGCAAAATGCCTAAAGCCGCCGACGAGGCGACAATGCCTTTCGAGCCCATACCCGCTTCGGTCAAGCCCAGATGGATCGCGTAATCGGAGCGCGCGGCCAACATGCGATAGACAGAAATCAAATCCTGCACACCCGACACTTTCGCCGAGAGGATGATTTTGGCTTTAGGCAGGCCGATTTCCACCGCGCGTTCCGCCGATAAAAGTGCCGATTGCACCATCGCCTCGCGTGTCACCGATCGCGCATCAATCGGGTTTGCCGCGCTCGCATTGATATCCATCAGATGCGTCAGCAATTCCTGATCAAGCGATCCCCAATTCGCGCCAATCCGCACGGCTTTATCGTGCTTGATGGCCATTTCGACAATCGCCGAGAATTGCTTGTCACGCTTGTCCTTAAAGCCGACATTGCCGGGATTGATCCGGTATTTATCAAGCGCTTCGGCGCAGGCTGGATGATCGGCTAAAAGCTTATGGCCGATATAGTGGAAATCCCCCACCAAAGGCACATTCACGCCGCGCTTTAACAGCTTCTCGCGGATATGGGGGACGGCAGCGGCTGCCTCGTCCCGATCCACCGTAATCCGCACCAGCTCCGAGCCTTGGCGGGCAAGGGCCGCCACTTGCGCCACCGTGCCGTCAATATCCGCCGTATCCGTATTGGTCATGGATTGCACGACAATCGGCGCACCACCACCCACTTGAACATGCCCAACCATCACCGGCACGGTGAGGTGACGCTTTTGTGGGGCAGCTTCAACGGGGGTGGGCAGGCAGGATAGATCGTTCATGATGCTTGAGGCTCTTTTTCACGGCAATGGGCGCAGCTCCCCTGCAATTCAATCACACGGGCGCGTGGTGTAAAGTGATGATCGTCCGCAATCGTCTGCAACGCGCGGGTCAGCGGTTCGGACGTTACTTCATCCACCCCGCCGCAGGCTTCGCAAATCATAAACACAACAAGATCATTATCCGTATGGCGGAACGGGCAGGCGATAAACGCATTATGGCTTGCAAGCCGATGCACAAAGCCTTCCGCCATCAAAAAATCGAGCGCCCGATAGATCGTGACGGGCGCCAACCGTTTAAGTCCCATCCCCGCCAAACCGTCGATCACATCATAGGCACTCATCGGGCGATGCGTCGTGTAAAGCGCCTCCAAAACCTGTTTACGGATCGGAGTCAGCCGCACGCCGCGTGCCGCACACGCCTCAACGGCCTCGGCCAGCGCCTCAGGGGCGCGCGCCACATGCGCCGATTCATGCGCGCACGTCTCGTTATGGGGGTGTGAATGTTCCATGGACGCGTTCTACCACGGCTTTATGCGGAAATCAGTCCCCCGTCGCGGCCAAAAGCCTAAAAACCTTGGTCCCGCTATGGACCGCGGTCCTCCCGGTCCGTTTCTTTTATGCGAGCCGGGAGGCTCGCGGTCCGACAAGTGCTCAAAAAAATAGAACGTGGCGTTAATCAATCAGCCTGAAAACCTTGGTACGTTTAACATCCGTATCCTCAATCGCCCGCGTCGTCGCAACGCGATATTCTGCGAGTTCCAACAGGTCCTTTTTCGGCAAAAAGGCCCGTCCTGGGTCGCCAATCACCACGTCTTTGCCAGAGCGTCGCAAGGTTTGGAGCCAAGGCAATACCAGTGCCACCATATCGCGGTCATAACAAATATCGCCTGCCAATACGGTGTCCCACTCGCCCGTTTGCCCGACAAGATCGGCACATTGGATATCGACCTCAACACTATTCGCCGCCGCATTGAGCCTGACGGCCTCAACCGAGAATTCGTCAATATCAACGGCTTGAGCACTTTTGGCCCCCGCCAGCATCGCCGCAATCGCAACAAGGCCGGAGCCCGCAGCAAAGTCGAGCACGCGTTTGCCGCGCACAAGCTCCGGATGATCGAGAATATACCGCGCCAAACCCTGCCCGCCCGCCCAAGCAAAAGCCCAAAAGGGCGGGGCAAGGCCGATACTCTCTAAATCCTCTTCGGTCTTGTGCCAAAGCTCTGTCACTTCATCGGCGACATAGAGCCGAATTTCCGGCGCATGCGGTACCGGCAGCAACACCGTGTTGGCCAAAATAAACTCGGCCCGATCAATGATCATCCATGTCTTTCAGGCACGGGGATGGGCCGCCTCAAACGCTTTTAGCAGCATCGCGCCATCCACTTCCGTATAGATTTGCGTGGTGGAAAGCGAGGCATGGCCCAATAATTCCTGGATCGCGCGCAAATCCCCACCGCGCGAGAGCAAATGCGTCGCAAAGGAATGACGCAGCGCATGCGGCGTGGCTGAATCGGGCAAGCCCAGCCCGCCGCGTAACCGTTCCATCGTCAATTGAATGATGCGGGGCGACAAAGGTCCACCGCGTGCCCCGCGAAACAACGGACTTTTTGGGGTTAGCTCATAAGGGCATTGCGCCCGATAGGTCTCAATCGCCTTAATAGCAGGCGCAATAACGGGCACAATCCGCGTCTTGCCGCCTTTGCCAAGCACGCGGACCGTGTCGCGCTCGGTTGTCGGCGCGTCTTCCACCATAAGCCCCAAAGCTTCCGAGATGCGCAAACCGCAGCCATAAAGCAGCGTCATCACCGCTGCATCACGCGCCAAAATCCAAGGCTCGCGGGTGTCGCCCTCGCGCTCGGAAGGATCAACGAGTTTTTTCGCCATCGAAGGTGCCACGGGTTTCGGCAGCAACCGCCCAAGCTTTGGCCCGCGGATGACGGAAAGGGCGGAGGCATCCGCCAGCCCTTCTTTTTCAAGAAAGCGCAAAAAGGAGCGAATACCCGCCAGCGACCGCATCAAACTCCGGCTGCCGACATCTTCCTCGCGTCGCGAGGCCATAAACCCGCGCACATCAACGGGCTTGAGCTTGGCCAGCTTCTCGATGCCCTCGTTCCCCACCGGTGAGGCGCCAAGCCACGCCATAAATTGCCGCACATCCCGCCCATAGGCCTCGAGCGTCTTAGGCGAAAGCCGCCGCTCGCCGGACAAATGCCGCTGCCAAGCGAGGAAGGAACTGGAAGATGGAACAGGTGACGGGATCATAGGAGCACTAGAAAGTAGAGAGGTTAAAAAGCGGTTGCGGCTTCCACGGAATTAAATTATCTATGCCACTAAGTGATATAAAAAGCGCTTGGCGTATTTTTGCAACTCGGGCCTTTGCGCGCCAAAACAAGAAGATTGGGCTGACCAATGCGGCACTTTGTAAAGCCGTCAGCGAGATTGCTGCGGGGCTAAACGATGGCAATCTTGGTAACGGAATTTTCAAGAAACGGATCGCGCTTGATGGACGGGGTAAGCGTGGCAGTGTTCGTACCCTTATTGCGACGAGAGTTGGTTCATACTGGTTTTATCTGTTCGCGTACAAAAAGAATGATCGAGCTGATCTTTCCCCGCAGGAATATGAAGCGCTGACGGATTTGGCCGACGATTTTTATGCCCTTGACGAGAACGGATTGGCCAAAGCCCTTGGCGCTGGTGCGATGATTGAGGTTCAAGATGATGAAACCGACACGGGCAGTTGAAGCAAAACAGAAAGCAAGGACGCCTTTGCTTGGGGCCATCTATGAAACGGCTGACGATTTGGCGCGGTTAGGCTTAATCGAAAAGCGAACCATGAGCCGTTATAAGGCTTTGTGTCTTGCCCCTGTAGAGCCTTTTGACGCCGAAACAATCCGCCTTTTGAGAAAACAACAGCGACTGAGCCAAACGGTTCTTGCGGCCGTCCTTAACACCAGCCCATCCACTATCCGCAAATGGGAGGCGGGCGAAAAACGTCCTAGCGGCCCCTCGCTAAAATTACTTAACCTGTTGGCACGCAAGGGGCTTGAAGGTGTGGTTTAAATAAAATTGGTATTCCATCTCCGCCGAATGGGCCGCTAATCGCATTTTGGTGGATGCAGCGGCTGTTCTCGGGAGGTTCAAACATGATATTACTCACTCTATGGTTCCTAAAACCTCCCACATAGCCGACATCCTCACTCCCGTTGCCCTCGACACCGCCTATTCCTACGCGGTGCCTGAAGGCATGGCGTTGTCGGCTGGCGATGTCGTTCACGTCCCATTTGGCCCGCGTGAGACAACGGGCGTCGTATGGGACATTCGCGAGGCAACGTCCGGCGGCCCGTCCAACCTTAAAAGCATCAAAGCGAGGGCCGATGCGCCGCCTATCCCGCAACCCTTGCGGCAGTTTATCGATTGGGTCGCCCGCTACACGCTAGCTCCGCGGGGTTCTGTCGTCCGTATGGCCTTGCGCGGTCCGGAGAGTGATCGGCCCGAGCGGGTTCACATCGGCGTTCGACTTGTGGGGCCTCCACCAAAACGCCTCACGCCCGGTCGGGCGCGGGTGATCGCCGCAGCCGAGGGCGGACTGCTTTATTCCAAACGCGCTTTGTCGGATTTGGCAGGCGTCGGCGTCTCTGTGATTGATAGCCTGATCGACGAAGGCACATTGGTGCCCGAAGCCATGTTACCCGGCACGATTGCCGAGTCGCCGGATCCTGATTTCGCCGCCAACACCTTTTCACCCGGCCAGCAAACGGCGGTGGACGCCCTCATCGAAACCGTCAAGCAAAACGCCTTCTCTGTCACTTTGCTTGAAGGCGTAACAGGCTCTGGCAAAACGGAAGTCTATTTCGAAGCCGTGGGCGAAGCGCTCCGTCAAGGCAAACAGGCTTTGATCCTGATGCCGGAAATTGCGCTCACAGGCCAGTTTCTGGACCGATTCGAAAAGCGATTCGGCACACGCCCCGCCGAATGGCACTCGGGCGTTACAGGCCGAAAGCGCGAGCGGACCTTTACCGGATTGGCCTCAGGGGAAGCAAAAGTCATCGCCGGTGCCCGCTCAGCGCTCTTTCTCCCCTATGCAGATCTAGGCCTCATTATCGTCGATGAAGAGCATGAAACGGCCTATAAGCAAGAAGATGGGGTGCATTATCACGCCCGTGATATGGCGGTCGTGCGCGGCCGCATCGAAAATCTTGCGGTTGTCTTGGCGTCTGCGACCCCCTCCATCGAAAGCCGCGTGAATGCGGCAAAGGGCCGCTATACCCATCTGCGTCTACCGGACCGCCATGGCGGGCGGCCAATGCCTGAAATTAGCACCATTGATATGAAGTCGGACGCGCCAGCGCGAGGCAAATTTCTAGCCCCGCGTTTGGTGCGCGAAATCGCCGAAACCATCGAGCGTGGCGAACAGGTTCTCCTTTATCTTAACCGTCGCGGTTACGCGCCTTTGACGCTTTGCCGGCATTGCGGTCACCGCTTTCAATGCCCCAATTGCACAAGCTGGCTCGTCGAGCACCGCTTTCGCCGCGCTTTGATGTGTCACCATTGCGGCCATGTCGAGCGCCGACCGGATAATTGCCCCGCCTGTCAGGCGGTTGAAAGCCTCACCGCCTGCGGCCCCGGCGTCGAGCGGTTGAACGAAGAAGTAGCGGAAGCCTTCCCGAAGGCCCGCGTTCTGGTGCTCTCTTCCGATATGCCGGGCGGAACGGAACGCTTACGCCGCGAGATCGAAGCGGTGGCCTCCGGAGAGTTTCAAATCATTATCGGCACGCAACTGGTCGCAAAGGGCCATCATTTCCCCTATTTATCGCTGGTTGGCGTGGTCGACGCCGATTTAGGCCTCACCTCGGGCGATCCCCGCGCCGCCGAGCGGACCTTCCAGATGCTGCAACAGGTTACAGGTCGCGCAGGCCGCGGCGAAACCAAAGGCCGGGCGCTACTTCAAACCTATGACCCGACCCATCCCGTTATCAAAGCGTTGGTTTCGGGCGATAGCGAGCGGTTTTATCAAGAGGAAACCGCCCAACGCGAAATGGCGGTTTTACCCCCCTTTGGGCGTTTGGCGGCACTGATTGTGAGCGCAGATGACCGCAATCCCGCCGAAAATTACGCCCGAACATTGGCCAGAATGGCCGAACCGCCAGCGGGCGTTCACGTCTTGGGCCCAGCTGAAGCGCCCTTGGCTGTTATTCGAGGCCGCCACCGTTTTAGACTCTTAGTCAGAACGCCGCGCGATTTCGACATGCAGACCTATATCCGGCATTGGATGGCCCGAGCACCGAAAATCACCGGAAATGTCAAAGTTTCGATTGATATTGATCCGCAAAGCTTTTTTTAAAGCCAATTCAGATCAATTTTGGTCAGAATTAATGCCGGACCAGTAAAAATAGGACCGTCATAACGGCTGCGAGCGTAAATCCAGCCATCCATTTAACAACCAATAATTCAGCTTTTATGGGCGCTAGCTCGTCTCTTAAATCTGATTTGGTCGTCATTTGCTCGGCACTGGCCTCTGCAAATGCGAGCGCCACGCCCTCCGCCTGCTCCGGGGTAAGTTTTGCTTTATCCTGCAAGGTCCGCGAAAATTTAAGGGTATCAAACGAAGCGGCGTTCATGGGACAGCTCCATTAAGACCTTAATATAAGCGAAAAAATTAAAAAAGCGATAGGTGTTCGCTTCGTTCGCTTTGACGATGCTGCCTCTGAAACCAAAGTCGCGTCCAACATTTATTCACACCGCATTGCACTCGCTAATTCCCTATGCTAGTCACCCACCGTGTCGGTTTTGCCCGCGTGGTGAAAACGAACATGTTCCAGTCCTTGCGACCAAGTTTCGTAAAGCCAGTTTGGCCTGACGCAATAAGGCGCGTGTGACACCCATTTATTAAACGAGAGACCCGCTGGTGGCCGCCCAACACTCGATCACATCTGGTTTTGCCGGGCGATATGCAACCGCCCTCTTCGATCTCGCCAAGGAAACGGGCGCGATTGACGCGGTCGTTGCCGACCTTTCGACATTTGACGCCTTGATTGAGGCACATGAGGATATGCAGCGTTTTGTGCGCAGTCCCGTGTTCAGCGCCGAAGATCAGGTGAAGGCGTTGCAGCCTATCTTGGACAAGATTGGCGTTAAGGGTCTCGCCCAGAAATTTCTCCTCCTTGTCGCAACCCAGCGTCGCCTTTTTGCCGTCCGTCAGATGGTAAAGGCCTTCCGCCAGTTGGTTGATCAGGATCGCGGCGTCACGCGGGCTACCGTTACACTCGCTGAAACGCCATCGTCGAAGTCGTTGGATGCGATCAAGGCGGCTTTAAAAGATGTTGCCGGTGCAGGTGCCGAGATCGATCTTGAGATCGATCCGGAGATCATCGGTGGAATTATCGTGCAGATCGGCTCCAAAATGGTCGATTCTTCACTTCGTACGAAACTCAACGGCATTCGAACCGCGATGAAAGAGGTCGGCTGATGGATATCCGCGCCGCAGAAATTTCTGCCATTCTTAAAGATCAGATCAAGAACTTCGGTTCTGAAGCCCATGTCACCGAAGTGGGCCAAGTGCTCTCCGTCGGCGACGGTATTGCCCGTGTGTACGGCCTCGACAACGTCCAAGCGGGCGAAATGGTCGAGTTCGAAAATGGCATCCGCGGCATGGCCTGGAACTTAGAGGCCGACAATGTCGGCGTAGTGATCTTCGGTTCCGACCGTGACATTAAAGAAGGCCAGACGGTCAAGCGGACGGGTGCTATCGTCGACGCGCCTGTCGGCAAGGGTCTTTTGGGCCGCGTTGTCGACGCGCTCGGTAACCCGATTGACGGCAAAGGCCCGATCAAGGCTGAAAAGCGGATGCAGGTCGACGTTAAGGCCCCTGGCATTATTCCGCGCCAATCGGTGCATGAGCCTATGGCAACCGGCTTAAAGTCGGTCGATGCTCTGATCCCGGTTGGCCGTGGCCAGCGCGAATTGATCATCGGCGATCGTCAGACGGGTAAAACCGCCATCGCGCTCGACACGATCCTGAACCAGAAGGCGATCAACCAAGGCACCGACGAGAGCCAGAAGCTCTATTGCGTCTATGTTGCTATTGGCCAGAAGCGCTCCACCGTTGCCCAGTTCGTGAAGGTTCTCGAAGAGCATGGCGCTCTCGAGTATTCTATCGTCGTGGCGGCTACCGCTTCCGATCCGGCTCCGATGCAGTTCTTGGCCCCGTTCACGGGCTGCACCATGGGCGAGTATTTCCGCGACAACGGCATGCATGCCGTGATCGTGTATGACGATTTGTCGAAGCAGGCCGTGGCCTATCGCCAGATGTCGTTGCTCCTTCGCCGTCCTCCAGGCCGCGAAGCCTATCCGGGTGACGTGTTCTATCTCCATTCGCGTCTGTTGGAGCGTGCGGCCAAGCTCGGCAAGTCATCGGGCAATGGTTCGCTCACCGCTCTGCCGGTGATTGAGACGCAGGCCAACGACGTCTCGGCCTATATTCCGACCAACGTGATTTCGATCACCGACGGCCAGATCTTCCTCGAAACCGATTTGTTCTTCCAAGGTATTCGTCCGGCTGTGAACGTCGGTTTGTCGGTGTCGCGCGTCGGCTCCGCCGCGCAGACCAAGGCGATGAAGAAGGTCGCCGGCAAGATCAAGGGCGAGCTGGCCCAGTACCGCGAAATGGCGGCGTTCGCTCAGTTCGGCGGCGATCTTGACGTCACGACCCAGCGTTTGCTCAACCGCGGCGCTCGTTTGACCGAGCTTTTGAAGCAGACGCAGTTCTCGCCGATGCAGATGGAAGAGCAGGTTTGCGTGCTGTATGCGGGCGTTAACGGCTATCTCGACACGCTGCCGGTCAACCGCGTCAAGGCGTTCCAGGACGGCTTGCTGAATGCGCTGAAGTCGCAGAATGCAGCTCTTCTCGAAGCCATCCGTACCTCCAAGGATCTCTCCGATGATTCGGCGAAGACCCTGAAGGCTGCGGTCGACGCCTTCGCGAAATCCTTCTCGTAATCGGGGTCTGAAAGGGGCGCACCATGCCTTCATTAAAAGACCTTCGAAACCGCATCACGTCGGTTAAGGCCACGCAGAAAATCACCAAAGCCATGCAAATGGTGGCGGCGGCAAAGCTGCGTCGTGCTCAGGCGGCAGCTGAAGCGGCGCGTCCTTACGCGTTGCGGATGAATGCGATGTTGGCCAATATTGCTGAGAGCGTTGCCGGTACGCCGTCCGCTCCGGCACTGCTTGCGGGCACGGGCAATGACAAAACGCATTTGCTGGTTGTGTGCACGGCGGAGCGCGGCCTGTGCGGCGCGTTCAACTCGTCGATTGCGCGATTGGCACGCGATAAAGCGAATGCTTTGATTGCTGAAGGCAAGACGGTGAAAATCGTCTGCGTCGGCAAAAAGGGCAATGACATTCTCAAGCGCCTGTTTTCGAAATACATCATCGAATTCGTCGATCTTCGCGCCGTTCGCTATATCGGTTTTGAAAATGCGGATCAGATCGGTCGCTCGATCATTGCCCGCTTCGAAGCAGGCGAGTTTGATGTCTGCACGCTGTTCTATTCGCGCTTCAAATCGGTGATCCAGCAATTCCCGACGGCATTGCAGATAGTTCCGGCGATCATTCCGGAAAAGCCTGAAGGCGTTGTGACAACAGCGGCTTATGAATATGAGCCTGACGAGGTTGAAATTCTGAGCAGCCTTCTGCCGCGCAATATCTCGATGCAGGTTTTCTCGGCTTTGCTGGAAAATGCCGCTTCCGAGCAGGGCGCGCGGATGAGTGCAATGGATAGCGCGACGCGTAATGCGGGTGACATGATCAAGAAGCAGACGATCAAGTATAACCGCTCGCGTCAGGCGATGATCACCAAAGAACTGATTGAAATTATCTCGGGCGCGGAAGCGCTCTGAACGGACGGATGAAGGATCAAGACCATGGCCACCAAAGCAAACGGTAAAATCACACAGGTCATCGGCGCCGTCGTTGACGTGCATTTCGAAGGCCATATGCCTGAAATTCTGAATGCGCTTCACACCACGAACCGCGGTCAGCGCCTCGTGCTCGAAGTCGCCCAGCATCTCGGCGAAAATTCAGTCCGCACGATCTCGATGGACACCACCGAGGGTCTCGTTCGCGGTCAGGAAGTGACCGACACGGGCGCGCCGATTTCCGTGCCGGTTGGCGCGGGCACCCTGGGCCGCATCATCAACGTCATCGGCGAGCCGGTGGACGAATTGGGCCCGGTGGAAGCCGAAGCTTATCGTTCGATCCATCAGGACGCACCAACCTATGCCGAGCAGTCGACCGAAGGTCTGATCTTGGAGACCGGCATTAAGGTCGTCGATCTTTTGGCACCATACGCCAAGGGCGGTAAGATTGGACTGTTTGGCGGCGCAGGCGTCGGCAAGACCGTTCTGATCATGGAGCTCATCAACAACGTCGCGAAAGCCCACGGTGGTTATTCCGTATTCGCAGGTGTCGGCGAGCGTACCCGCGAGGGTAACGATCTTTATCACGAAATGATCGAGTCCAAGGTGAACATGGACCCGAAGGAACATGGTGGCTCGGCAGCAGGCTCAAAATGCGCGCTGGTCTATGGCCAGATGAATGAGCCTCCGGGCGCTCGCGCTCGTGTTGCTCTTACCGGCTTGACGGTTGCAGAGCATTTCCGCGATCAGGGCCAGGACGTGTTGTTCTTCGTCGACAATATTTTCCGCTTCACGCAGGCAGGTTCTGAAGTGTCCGCCCTCTTGGGCCGTATTCCATCTGCCGTGGGCTATCAGCCAACGCTCGCCACCGATATGGGTGCGCTGCAAGAACGCATCACCACCACCACCAAGGGTTCGATCACCTCGGTGCAGGCCATTTACGTGCCTGCCGACGATTTGACCGATCCGGCACCAGCTGCTTCCTTCGCCCATTTGGACGCAACAACCGTGTTGTCGCGCTCGATTGCTGAGAAGGGCATCTACCCAGCAGTGGATCCGCTCGACTCGTCCTCGCGCATGTTGTCGCCTTTGATCGTTGGCGAAGAGCATTATGCGGTCGCCCGTGCGGTTCAGTCGACGCTTCAGCGCTACAAGTCGTTGCAAGACATCATCGCCATTCTCGGTATGGACGAATTGTCGGAAGACGATAAGTTGACGGTCGCCCGCGCCCGTAAGATCGAGCGCTTCTTGTCGCAGCCGTTCCACGTCGCCGAAGTGTTCACCGGTTCGCCGGGCAAGCTCGTCTCGTTGGCTGACACCATCAAGAGCTTCAAGGGTCTGGTTGAAGGTCAATACGACCACCTTCCAGAAGCGGCCTTCTATATGGTCGGTACCATTGAAGAAGCCATCGAGAAGGCTGATCGCCTCGCGAAGGAAGCCGCCTAATCTGACGCTGACGACGGACGGAGACCATCATGGCCGCTTTCACATTCGAACTCGTTTCACCCGAAAAGATTTTGTTTTCGGGTGATGTTGAACAGGTCGTCGTTCCCGGTACGGAAGGCGATTTTGCGGTGTTGAAAGACCACGCGCCCGTAATGTCCGCGCTTCGTCCGGGCGTGTTGTCCTATACGGACACGAAAGGCACGATCGAAACCGTGTTCATTCGCGGCGGCTTCGTCGATGCAACAGCCAGCCTGTTGACCGTTTTGGCTGATCAGGCGATCCGCGTTGCGGATATGTCGGAAGCAGCGTTCACTGCTGAAGTCGAGCTCGCGACCACGCTGTTAGGGGCAGCCTCAACGGACGAAGGCAAGCGCCTCGCCGCAGAACGTTTGGCGCAGATTGAAGCACTTCGTTCGACGCTGGCTCATTAAGTTTTCCATTTAAGATGATAACGCCCTCCTTCTCCCTTAGGGAGAAGGTCCCTGCGGAGCAGGGGGATGAGGGCTTAGCGTTGTCCATTAGAACCTCATCCGTCGCCTTAGGCGACACCTTCTCCTTCAAGGAGAAGGATAGCTGACGTTGTATTTATTGAGCGTTGCAGGTAGCCCTTTTGTGGGTATCGCGAGGAAACGATGAACGCTCCGCTTTTACGACCGATCCATGAATTTCATCGCCGCTGGCCTGCCCTCGATGTCGCTCGTGGCCTCGCAATCATTGCCATGATCCTCTTCCATTTCACGTGGGATCTCGGCTTTTTTGGTATCGTCGATTACGATATTTCTTTCACACCGGAAGGCCGTCTGCTCGCGCATTGTATTGCGGGTAGTTTTCTTTTCATCGTCGGGATGAGTTTGGCTTTGGCGGCCCGCAACGGGCTTCCTGTCAAACCCTATTTGCGACGTCTGCGTTATGTTGCGGGTGCGGCGATTATCGTTTCGATCGGCACGTTTTTTACGATGCCGGATGATTGGATTTTCTTTGGCGTTTTGCATTGTATCGCGCTTTCGAGCCTGTTGGCACTGCCCTTTTTAAGCGCCCCTATCGTACTCATTGCCGCAAGTGCCGCGCTTTCGATTGCCGCGCCCTTTTTCATCTATTTCCCAATCTTTGATAAGCCTTGGCTGTTCTGGCTGGGCCTCAATCACGTCCTGCCGCGCACCAATGATTATGTGCCACTTTTCCCTTGGCTTGGCGTTGTTTTATCGGGCGTTGTTGTGGCTCGATGGATCGAAAAGAAACCCGGTATTTCAGAATGGTTTCAGCGGCCTCGCTTTACCCTGATTAGCCGAAACCTTGCGCGGCTCGGTCGGTTTAGTCTGCCGATTTATCTCCTACACCAACCGATCCTGATGGGTCTTTTATGGACACTTTTGAGTGTCGTAGGTCCACTGCATCTCTTTGCAGCATCGGATGGCGGTTTTGCCAAAGCCTGCACGACAAGTTGTGTTGCCGCTGGCAATAAAACCGGTAAATGCGTCTCGTCCTGTTCGTGTGTGGGCAATGAAATCGCCACCAAAACGCCACCGGTCGCCACCCTGCCCGAGGCCGAACTTAATCGCCGCATTGATGACGCCATCCTGATTTGTCGGGGCAAAGGCGCGCTTTAAAG
>CAIRGA010000032.1 GCA_903877935.1 uncultured Hyphomicrobiales bacterium | reverse complement strand
TTTCGAACGCTTTTGAACGAAATAATTTGACTGCATTTAAGTGTTCAAGCGTTTGCGGCAATTTTCGTAATTCAATTGGCGATAGATCACCGGTGTGTAAGATCCAACGATTAATACCATTTATAAATTCAGCCGCTCCAGGAAAGGGACGAAATAAAAATTCTGCTCCTGGTTCTCGGCTTAAAAATTCTGTCTTTTCTGTATCGGAAAATGTTAAATTATCATCTTCTAATGGTTGAGTGCCTGTAATCGGTTTTGGAGCTGTGTTGATCGGATATCTTTCCTCTGGAATGCAAAGGTATCGATTTGGCAAATTTTCTGCTGGAAACAGATAAGCCGTCAACGCCCCATGTCGCGTTTCTACCGGATCGGCCTTGATATCGTCATACGAAAAAAGCCGCTTTTCTTTCGGCTCATCTTCACGCGCAACCAGCCCAAGAATCACGCAATGCACATGCGCTTTACCGCGGGCATCCGACATCCATTCAAAGGTGCGATGCGCAAAGGCGATTTCGAGTTTGAAGCGCTCGAATAAAATAGGCCAAAGCTGCGCCACTTGCTCGCCTTGGGTGATGGAGTTTGTGGCGACAAAGCCGATGCGGGGGCGGGTGAATGTGTTTGAACTTCCTTCTCCCGAGCGGGAGAAGGTGTCGCGGGACGCGACGGATGAGGGTTTGGAGTCCGACGCGTTGAGCGCTAGGCCCTCACCCGTCTGCTCCGCAGACACCCTCTCCCTCAGGGAGAGGGACGCTCGCCGCACATATTCCCCCGCTTTCACAAACCACGCGCATACAAAATCAAGCGAGCCGCCGCTTTTGCCGAGCGATGCAATCTCGATCACCTGTTTGCGTTGTGCCTCGCTTTGCATTTTGGCACCAATAAAAGGCGGATTACCCAACACATAAGAGCACCGCTCGGGCGGCAATATCTCGGCCCAATCCAATTGAAGCGCATCGCCGTGGCGGATATTCGGCGAGGCTTTTAACGGAATGCGCAAAAAGCTTTGGCCAAAATCGGCGGAGAGCCGCGCATTCATAATATGATCCATCATCCACAGCGCGACTTCGGCGATGCGGGCGGGAAATTCTTCAATCTCGATGCCGTAGAATTGATCGACATTGACCTTGGTATAGAGCCCGATATCGGTGACAAACTGATCACGTGGGTAAAGCTCTCGCATGACCTCATTTTCGATCAGGCGAATTTCGCGATAGGCGATAACCAAAAAATTACCGCATCCGCAGGCTGGATCAAAAAACGTCAAACGGCTCAACCGATCATGAAACTCTTCAAGAGCCTTTTGTCGTCCATTGTCGCGCCGTGCGATGAGGCGTGTTAGGTCCGCGCGCAACTCATCGAGAAATAGAGGCTCGATGACTTTGAGAATATTTTTTTCCGTCGTGTAATGCGCACCCTTTTTACGCCGCTCGCCTTTATCCATAACGGATTGAAACAGCGAGCCAAAAATCGCAGGCGAGATTTTCTGCCAACTAAAAGAGCAGACATAAAGCAATTTATCCCGCATATCGCGGTTAAACGCAGGCAGCGGCAAACGCTCTTTAAACAAATCGCCATTGATATATTCAAATTGATCGAGATCGGCATCGAGCGTTTTTTGGCGCTTATCACGCGGTGTGTTGAGCACCTCAAACAATTGGCCCAAACGTGGCCCGACATCCGAGCCATCTTCTTGGGTCCGGTCACGGATATAATCCTCAAAGCTGCCGAGCGGATTAAAGATTCCAGTATCATCGGCGAATAAGCAAAACAGAAGGCGCACCAGAAATTGCTCAAGGTCGTGGCCCTGATAGCCCGACTCTTCAAGCGCATCGTGCAACGCACCCATCATCTCGCTGGCCGCGATATTAACGGGATCTTGGTCTTTAAACGCGCGCTTTTCTTCGCCAACAATAAAGCCGAAATCGCGGACGCGATTCGGCAGTTCCGTTAGTGGGAAAGAAACGGGTTTATCAGGATCGGTATCAAGATCATAAAGTTCGAAATTCTGGAAATCGGAGAGCAGAAGATAGCGCGGCAATTGGTCATCGCGCAGGCCGGGGAAATAGTTGAAGGCTTGTTCTTTCGCCTTTTTAAGATCGCGTCCGGCCGATTTCTGCTCGACCAATAATTTGCCCGGCCAGAACAGATCAATAAAGCCGCGTTCCCCGGCCCGTAAATTGATCGATTTTTCGAACGAGGCAACCCGACGGCGCGGAACGCCGAAGACTTCGAAAAATTCATTATAGAAAGATTGCGTTTCGCCCTTCTCATAATGATCTTTTTGATGCAAGGTGACAAAATGATGCGCGCGCGCGGTTATGTCGTTCCAATCTAATCGCATCTGGCGTTCCGTTAAACACAATTCGCCGGATACGCAGGCGCTTCCTTTACATTACGTAACGTTAACTATTTGACAAGGGGGATAGCGGCAGTCGGCAATCGTCGTTCGGCAATCGTAATGCACGACTAACGACTACCGAATACCGATTGCCGCCCTTACCCAAACATCGACCAAATCAAAAATCCCGCTGCAATGGCCATCAATGCGGTGGCCGCCCAGCCCGCAAGGGCCACGCCAAGGCCTAAGCGGTATTGGCCCATAAGCGCGGTGCGACTTGCCATGATCATCATCGCCACCATCACTGGCACGGCGACGAAGCCATTGATCACCGCGGCCCAAAACAGCATCTTGATCGGGTCGATGGCCGTGAACCCCAATGCGGCGCCGATCAAGGTTGCAGCGGCGATGACGGCGTAAAAGCCGCGCGCGCGGAGCGGCTTTAATTCGAGGCTCGAGCGCCAATGCATCGCCTCTGCCACCGCATAACCCGCCGAGCCCGCAAGCACCGGCACCGCCAACAGGCCCGTACCGATAATGCCGAGCGAGAACAGCGCGAAGGTGAGGGGGCCTGCGAGCGGGCGCAGCGCCTCGGCGGCTTGCGCTGCCGTCGCAATTGTCGTTAGCCCCGCTTGGTGCAGCGTCGCCGCCGTGGTGATCATGATGCAAAACGCGATGCCATTCGAGAACGCCATGCCGACGCCGGTATCCACCGCCATGCGTCGCAGATGGTGCCGCGTGTCGGTTGCTTGTGTGAAGAGGGGGTGCTCGCGCATAAGTTGCATGTCCTCGACTTCCTGCGCCGTCTGCCAGAAAAAGACATAGGGGCTGATCGTCGTTCCGAACACCGCAACAATTGTCAGAAGATAGTCTGTGTCTATCTCAAACGTCGGTTTGATTACTGCAGAGAGGGCCTTTATCCACTCGATATGGATCGTAAAAACGGCGGCGACATATACGAAAAGGACGAGGGTGAGCCATTTCAGCACGTGGGAGTAGCGGCGATAGGGGATGACGACTTCGGTAACGGCGCAGAAAATACCAAATAAAAGCGCGTAAATTGGTGTCGGCCCGCCGATGATGAGCGTAATCGCTGAGCCCATGGCAGCTAAATCGGCAGCAATATTGATCGTGTTGGCAATAACCACGAGGGCAACGAGCGAGATAACCACCCATTCAGGGTAGATAAGTCTAGCATTCGCGATAACACCCTTCCCCGTTACTCGGCCAATTCTTGCCGCCACCAGCTGAATAGCCACCATAAACGGAAAAGTCAGGACAACGGACCATAATTGCTGAAATCCGAACTGCGCCCCCGCCTGAGAATAGGTCGCAATGCCTGAGGGATCATCATCCGCCGCCCCCGCAATCACTCCAGGCCCTAAAAGGCGCAAAAAAACGGAAATTGGGTGATAAATTGACCGTTTTTCGTCAGATTTCGAGGGAAAACTCATAAAATGCCCGCCTATTTTGGCCGAATCATCGCAAAAAAGTGCTTCATTCTGATACCATAGGAAGCCAAAAAACGATCCGGAAAGCATGATAGAAGCGCCAAAATCGCCCGAATCGACCCTCCAGCGCATCCTAAACGCCGCCATTGCCGAGATTTCGGCGCATAGCAGCGAGAGAACCACCGTCGTCTCCATCGCCCAATCAGCCGGCATGACCCATGCCAATGTTTACCGTCATTTTGCCTCGAAAACCGCCCTTTTTGATGCAATTTCGCAAGGATGGCTCAAACCGCTGGAGGCGCAGCTGGGTGAAATCGCGGACTCACCCGACCCCGCGAGAGATAAGCTGGAACGTCTGATAACAGCCCTTTTTCGCGCCTATCGGGACCGATTAGACACGGATCCTCGTCTTTTTGACCTTTTTGTCGACGCTTTTAAGGAAAATCGAGCCCCCGCCCGTCAGCACCGCGCCCGAATTCGAATTTTGTTGGACCGAATTTTCGACGAAGGCCTCTCAACCGGCTCCCTCGCCATCAAAAGCCGTGAAAAAGCGATGATTTTGGTGTTCGATACCCTCTATCGCTTCCTCCAACCCGAAGCGATCCGGCTCGATCAAGAAATCCCCAGCCGCGCCATTGAAGCGCGTTTACTCCTAACCCTGTCCACGCTCGTCCGCGCCTTAGCCGCGGGAATCGTATAAAATGGCGTAACAAATTACAAAAATTGAAATTTGTAATCTGTTTTTTTGACCAAATCCGGTGTGTGATCATTTTTACATAAATTTGTTATCATATTGAAATAATTATATTTTTAAAAATCGAATTCATTGATTTGGATAAAAACAGCTTGAAAATTGGGCATCTATCGCCTTTCGGCCAACTTGAAGGGCATCTCAATCAGCGATAAGCGATTTTCTCAAGACATCCCGATTTAAACTTTTGCTCGAAAACCATCCGTTAGAAGGAATAGCTCAATGGCTCGCAAGAAAATCGCACTCGTCGGTTCCGGCCAGATCGGTGGCACCCTCGCTCACCTCGCTGGTTTGAAAGAATTAGGCGACATTGTCCTTTTTGACATCGCGGATGGCGTTCCCCAGGGCAAAGGCCTTGATATTGCGGAATCTTCTCCCGTTGACGGCTTCGATGCCTCCTACAAAGGTGCATCCAGCTACGAGGCTATCGCGGGCGCTGATGTTGTAATCGTGACCGCCGGCGTGCCCCGCAAGCCAGGCATGAGCCGTGACGATCTTTTGGGCATTAATCTTAAGGTAATGGAGGCCGTTGGTACGGGCATTAAGCAATATGCGCCAAAGGCATTCGTTATCTGCATTACGAATCCACTCGATGCTATGGTTTGGGCTCTGCAAAAGTTCTCTGGCCTTAATCCAAAGAAAATTGTCGGCATGGCAGGCGTCTTAGACTCGGCTCGTTTCCGCTATTTCTTGGCGGAAGAATTCAAGGTTTCGGTCAAGGATGTTTCCGCAATGACGTTAGGCGGCCATGGTGACGATATGGTGCCAATGGTTCGCTATTCAAATGTCGGTGGCGTACCGCTTCCAGATTTAGTTAAGATGAAGTGGACGACACAAGAACGTCTCGATGCCATTGTTGAGCGTACCCGTAAGGGCGGCGGCGAAATTGTGAATTTGTTAAAGACCGGTTCAGCCTTCTATGCGCCTGCTGCCGCCGCCATTGCGATGGCCGAGAGCTATTTGAAGGATCAAAAGCGTGTATTGCCATGTGCGGCCTATATATCGAACGCCTATGGCGTGAAGGATATGTTTGTAGGCGTACCAATCGTAATCGGAGAAAAAGGCGTCGAGCGAATTGTGAAGCTTCGCATGAAAGCGGACGAGAAAGAAGCATTCGCGAAATCTGTCGCATCTGTTCAGAGCCTCATTGAAGCATGCAAGGCAATCAATCCAGCACTCTCCTAATCCCTCATCATATCGCGCCCAATAGCGTCAATGGCGCCTAATGCACGCATTTAAGGATAATCGATGAACATCCATGAATATCAAGCGAAGGCATTACTGAAGGAATTCGGTGTGCCAGTGTCAAACGGCCGGGCGATTATGCAGGCTTCCGAGGCTGAAGCCGCGGCTAACGCACTAGGCGGTCCACTATGGGTCGTAAAATCGCAAATTCACGCCGGCGGGCGTGGGAAGGGCAAATTTAAGGAAGCAGCGGCCGGAGAAAAAGGCGGCGTGCGGCTTGCGAAGTCCATCGAAGAAGTGAAGCTATTTACATCACAAATGCTGGGCAACACGCTTGTAACCATCCAAACGGGTCCACACGGTAAGCAGGTTAACCGTCTCTATATCGAAGACGGCTCCGACATCGCCAAAGAATTCTACCTCTCAATGTTGGTTGATCGTGCGACATCAAGAATTGCATTTGTCGTATCGACCGAAGGCGGAATGGATATCGAAGAGGTTGCCCATAAAACGCCTGAGAAAATTGTTACTTTCTCGGTTGATCCTGCAACGGGAATTATGCCGCATCACGGTCGCGCGGTCGCAAAGGCATTAAAGCTTACTGGCGATTTGGCAAAGGAAGCCGGCATCTTGGTCGAGCAGCTTTTCGCAGCATTTGTCGCAAAAGACATGGCGATGTTAGAAATTAATCCGTTGATCGTCACAACGGATCATCACTTAAGATGCCTGGATGCGAAGGTATCATTTGATTCAAACGCCTTATATCGTCATCCAGAAATAATGGCATTGCGCGACGAGACAGAAGAAGACGCTAAAGAAATTGAAGCGTCAAAATATGATCTTTCCTATATTGCTCTCGACGGCACCATCGGGTGCATGGTGAATGGTGCCGGCCTAGCAATGGCGACAATGGATATCATCAAGCTCTACGGTGAGTTTCCAGCCAACTTTTTGGATGTAGGCGGCGGAGCGACCAAGGAAAAGGTTACGGCCGCATTTAAGATCATCACCGCCGATCCAAATGTTCAAGGAATTCTCGTCAACATCTTTGGCGGCATTATGAAATGCGATGTCATCGCCGAAGGTGTGATCGCTGCCGTGAAAGAAGTAGGTCTCACTGTTCCTCTCGTTGTTCGATTGGAGGGCACCAATGTCCAACTCGGCAAAGAAATTATTTCTAAATCGGGTCTCAATGTTATCGCTGCCGATGATCTCGACGACGCTGCACAAAAAATTGTTAAGGCCGTGAGGGAGATCCGCTAATGGCTATTCTTATTGACGCAAATACGAAAGTATTGACGCAGGGTTTTACGGGAAAGACGGGAACGTTTCATTCCGAACAAGCTATTGCGTATGGAACAAAAATGGTTGGGGGCACTTCACCTGGTAAAGGTGGAACCGTACATTTAGGACTGCCCGTATTTGATACCGTTGCAGAAGCGCGTGACGCAACCGGTGCCGACGCCTCTGTAATCTATGTTCCACCACCGGGCGCCGCAGATGCAATTTGCGAAGCCATTCAGGCTGAAATTCCACTAATTGTATGTATTACGGAAGGCATTCCCGTCTTAGACATGGTGCGTGTAAAGCGCGCACTTTCCGGCTCGAAATCCCGCTTGATCGGACCCAATTGCCCCGGCGTTATGACTGCGGGCGAATGCAAAATCGGCATTATGCCAGGGAATATCTTTAAGCCCGGCAATGTCGGCATTGTTTCGCGTTCTGGAACATTGACATACGAAGCTGTCTTCCAAACCACGATGGAAGGTTTAGGACAAACATCGGCCGTCGGTATCGGCGGTGACCCCGTAAAGGGGACGGAGTTCATTGATATGTTAGAAATGTTTTTGGCCGACCCAAAAACTGAATCAATTGTCATGATCGGTGAAATCGGTGGCTCAGCAGAAGAGGATGCGTCACAATTCCTGATTGATGAAGCAAAGCGAGGCCGCAAAAAGCCGGTTGTTGGGTTTATTGCTGGTCGTACAGCTCCTCCCGGCCGTCGTATGGGCCATGCAGGTGCCATCATATCGGGCGGTAAAGGTGGGGCTGAGGATAAAATTGCCGCGATGGAAGCTGCTGGGATCCGGGTCTCCCCATCGCCGGCACGCTTGGGTAAAACACTGGTCGAATTGTTAAAGGGCTAAGGCTCTAAGGAGTAGATCATGGGACGCCAGGATCAGAACGAAGCATTTCTCGAGACGTCATTTCTATATGGCGGAAACGCGGCCTATATTGAAGAGCTGCAAGGACGCTATGAGAAGGATCCCTCATCGGTCGATGCCGAATGGAGGGCCTTTTTTGATGCATTGAAAGATGATCCTGATTCAGTTCAAAGGTCCGTAAAGGGAGCCTCATGGAAAAAACCAAATTGGCCCATTACCAAACGGGATGATTTGGTTTCCGCACTTGATGGGAATTGGGCCGATATCGAAAAGGCCGTGAGTGATAAACTAAAGGGAAAATCTGACGGATCAAAATCTGCCATTTCTCAAAGTGATCTTCAACAGGCGACTCGGGATTCGGTTCGTGCGTTAATGATGATACGTGCCTATCGGATGCGTGGTCATCTTCATGCAAATTTAGACCCGCTTAATCTTGAGCCTCGTAAAGATCACGAGGAGCTGCATCCATCCTCTTATGGATTTACCGAGGCGGATTGGGATCGAAAGATTTTTATCGATTTTGTTTTGGGTCTCGAATACGCAACTATTCGTGAAATGCTCGCACTCCTTCGGCGGACGTATTGCTCAACGATCGGATGGGAATTTCTCCATATATCAAATCCTGCAGAAAAAAGTTGGATTCAAGCTCGTATCGAAGGGCCCGATAAGGAAATAGCATTCACGCGTGAGGGTAAGCGGGCGATTTTAAATAAGCTCGTTGAAGCAGAGGGCTTCGAAAAATTCATTGATGTAAAATATACTGGGACCAAACGCTTCGGACTTGATGGTGGCGAATCGATGGTTCCCGCGCTTGAACAAATCATCAAACGCGGCGGTGCGCTTGGCGTGCAAGAAATCGTGTTCGGGATGGCTCACCGAGGTCGTCTAAATGTCTTGGCGCAGGTAATGGGCAAACCACATCGTGCCATCTTCCACGAATTTAAAGGCGGTTCTTATAAGCCCGCTGATGTGGAAGGCTCAGGCGATGTGAAATACCATCTCGGTGCATCGTCCGATCGAATATTCGATGGCAATAATGTTCACCTCTCGCTGACGGCTAACCCGTCACACCTTGAAATCGTCGATCCGGTTGTTCTTGGCAAGGTTCGCGCAAAGCAAGATCAGCTCAATGACACAGCAGAGCGGGTTAAAGTTTTACCATTGTTGATTCATGGCGATGCTGCGTTTGCGGGGCAAGGTGTTGTTGCAGAATGTCTGGGCTTATCCGGCCTGAAAGGTCACAAGACCGGCGGATCCATCCATTTCATTATCAATAACCAAATCGGCTTTACGACCTATCCTCGGTTTTCGCGTTCTTCGCCCTATCCATCTGACGTGGCGAAGATGATCGAAGCGCCTATTTTCCACGTCAATGGTGATGATCCCGAAGCAGTTGTGTTTGCTGTGAAGGTTGCGGTTGAATTTAGGCAATTGTTTCATAAGCCCGTCGTTATCGATATGTTCTGCTATCGGCGGTTCGGCCATAATGAGGGCGACGAGCCAAGTTTCACCCAGCCATTAATGTATAAGAAAATTCGTCAGCAGCCGACGACGCTGGAAATCTATTCTAAAAAATTGATTTCTGAGGGCGTCGTTACAGAAGGCGAAGTTGACAAGATGAAGGCTGATTGGCGTTCTCGCCTCGAAGCCGAACATGAGGCGGGTCAGGCTTATAAGCCAAACAAAGCCGATTGGTTGGATGGCCGTTGGGCTGGCCTTAAAGCCGTCGCGTCAACTCAAGATGATGCAAGGCGCGGCGAAACGGGCGCTCCTTTGCCGTTGTTAAAGGAAATTGGCGCAAAAATTACTCAAATTCCTGAAGGCTTTAATGCTCATAAAACGATTCAGCGCTTTTTGGAAAATCGGCGTAAGGCAATTGATACCGGCGAAGGAATTGATTGGGCAACTGGCGAGGCGCTAGCCTTTGCTCTTACCGTTAATGAAGGCACCCGTGTTCGATTTTCTGGACAAGATGTTGAACGTGGCACATTTTCACAACGCCATTCTGTCCTTATCGATCAAGAGACTGAACGACGCTATAAGCCATTGAGCAACATTCGCGAAGGCCAGGGAAAATACGAAGTCATTAACTCTATGCTTTCGGAAGAGGCGGTGCTCGGCTTTGAGTATGGCTATTCCTTGTCTGAGCCAAATGCACTCACCCTATGGGAAGCACAATTCGGCGATTTCGCGAATGGTGCGCAGGTCGTTTTCGACCAGTTTATCTCATCGGGCGAACGCAAATGGTTGCGCATGTCGGGGCTCGTATGCCTACTTCCCCATGGCTATGAAGGGCAGGGTCCAGAGCATTCATCGGCACGTCTAGAACGTTTTCTGCAGATGTGTGCCGAAGACAATATGCAGGTTGCAAATTGTACGACACCAGCAAACTACTTCCACATTTTACGGCGCCAGTTAAATCGTGATTTCCGTAAGCCATTAATTTTGATGACGCCCAAATCGTTGCTCCGACACAAGCGTGCGGTTTCCCGGCTAGATGAAATGGCCGAAGGTACAAGCTTTCACCGCGTATTATGGGATGATGCTCAATATCTCAAAGGTGAAAAAATCAAATTAGCGAAGGATAATAAAATTAGGCGCGTCGTCTTGTGCACGGGTAAGGTTTATTATGATCTGTACGAAGAACGTGAAAAGCGCGGCATTGATGATGTCTATTTGCTACGGGTAGAGCAACTTTATCCCTTCCCACTGAAGGCGCTCGTTACCGAACTTTCGCGGTTTAAAAATGCTGACATCGTCTGGTGTCAGGAAGAACCAAAGAATATGGGTTCGTGGTCTTTTGTAGAACCTTATTTGGCTTGGGTTCTTGAGCAGGCAACGTCGAAGGTTAAACGCCCACGTTATGCGGGGAGACCTGCATCTGCCGCAACAGCAACGGGACTTATGTCGACCCATCTTGCACAGTTGAACGCTTTTCTTGAAGAAGTCTTTGCCGCTTAACTAATTGTCAGACGATTGAAGGATCAAACATATGGCTACTGAAATCCGCGTCCCGACGCTTGGTGAATCGGTTACCGAAGCGACCATCGGAAAATGGTTTAAAAAGCCCGGAGAATCTGTGAAGGCCGATGAGCCTGTGCTTGAGCTTGAGACTGATAAGGTCACGCTTGAAGTAAATGCGCCGGTTGCTGGCATCTTAGCCGAAATCGTCGCAAAGGATGGCGAAACAGTTGGTGTAGGTGCACTGCTGGGATCCATATCGGCAGGCTCTGGTGCAGTTGCTACGCCGGTTACTCAAAGCGAACCCGTTGCAGCAAAGCCAACTTCGCCTGCAACCACTCCTGCCTCGTTGGATAATGGGCCTGCCGTAGCTCGACTAGCATCCGAAAGCAGCGTCAATCCATCTAATGTCTCGGCAACGGGTAAAGACGGTCGTGTGACAAAGGGTGATATGTTAGCGGCCATAGCCACGGGTGCAGCACCGGCGCCAACGCCAACGGTGCAAGCCCGCGTTCCTTCGTCCGTTGATGATGCTTCACGCGAAGAACGCGTTCGAATGACAAAATTGCGCCAGACGATCGCCCGTCGCTTGAAAGATGCTCAAAACACGGCGGCCATGCTAACCACTTTCAATGAAGTGGACATGACCGAAGTTATGGCATTGCGCAATCGGTACAAAGACGTCTTTGAGAAGAAGCATGGTGCTAAACTCGGTTTTATGAGCTTCTTTGTAAAAGCCTGCACACAAGCGCTTCGGGAGATTCCTGCCGTTAATGCGGAAATTGATGGTATCGATCTTGTTTATAAAAATTATTACCACGTGGGTATCGCTGTCGGCACCGAAAAGGGACTTGTTGTTCCAGTTGTTCGTGATGCGGATAGGCTTTCGCTGGCTGGCATCGAAAAGACAATTGCTGATTTTGGTAAGCGCGCCCGCGACGGCCAGCTGAAAATCGATGAGATGCAGGGTGGCACGTTTACGATCACCAATGGCGGCATTTATGGATCGCTGATGTCGACACCGATTTTGAACGCACCGCAATCTGGCATCCTTGGAATGCATAAAATTCAAGAGCGTCCGATTGCCATCGCCGGCAAAATCGAGATACGACCAATGATGTATCTGGCGTTGTCTTATGATCATCGAATTGTTGACGGCAAAGAGGCCGTTACATTCCTTGTTCGCGTGAAGGAAGCGCTTGAAGATCCAGCGCGCCTTGTTCTTGACCTTTGATTAAACATTAGGTGCTGGCGCCGCTTGGAGAAAAATAATGTCTTATGATCTTGTGGTTATCGGTTCCGGACCTGGCGGATATGTGTGCGCAATCCGTGCTGCTCAACTCGGATTAAAAACGGCAATCGTCGAAAAAAAACCAACCTTTGGCGGAACGTGCCTCAATATTGGCTGTATTCCTTCAAAGGCCTTGCTTCATGCGTCGGAAATGTTTGACGAAGCAGGACACGGATTTGAAGCGCTTGGTATTAAGATAGGTGCACCAAAGTTAGACCTTCCGGTTATGATGAAACATAAGCAGGATACAGTTGATGCCAATGTTCAGGGCGTCGCGTTTCTGTTGAAAAAAAATAAAGTTGATAGCTTCATCGGCACAGGTTCAATCGCGGCGCCGGGCAAAGTGCTCGTCACAAAGGCCGATGGGTCGACCGAAACCATCGAGACAAAAAATATTGTTATCGCAACGGGTTCCGATTCTGCTCCGCTGCCTGGCGTTGCAATTGATGAAAAGACGGTTGTCACATCTACCGGTGCGCTTGAACTTAATAAAGTGCCCGCTAAACTGCTCGTCATTGGCGCAGGCGTCATCGGTTTAGAGTTAGGCTCGGTTTGGAGTCGTCTTGGAGCAGAAGTAACGGTTGTTGAATATCTTGATCGCATTCTTCCAGGAATGGACAACGAAGTTGCTAAGCAGTTTCAACGCATCCTATCCAAACAGGGCTTCACCTTTCATCTCAGCTCAAAAGTAACGAAGGTTGAGACTAGCAAATCGGGTTCGAAAGTAACGGTCGAGCCATCGGCCGGCGGTGAAGCAAAGACACTTGAAGCAGATATCGTTTTGGTCGCTATTGGCCGTCGCCCTTATACCGAAGGGCTTGGTCTTGAAGCGCTTGGCGTTTCTTTGGAGCGTGGCCGCATCGTCATTGACGATCATTTCAAATCATCCGTATCCGGACTTTATGCAATTGGCGATGTCGTCCGTGGACCAATGTTGGCACATAAGGCGGAGGACGAAGGCGTAGCGGTGGCCGAGATCATTGCCGGCCATGCCGGTCACGTGAATTATGGAGTCATTCCAGGCGTTGTTTATACCCAGCCGGAAATTGCGACCATTGGACAAACCGAAGAAGAATTGAAGGCGGGCAATATCGCTTATACGGTTGGAAAATTTCCGTTTACCGCAAACGGTCGTGCGAGGGCTATGCGGTCGACAGATGGTTTTGTGAAAATATTAGCGGACGCGGCGACGGATCGTGTTCTAGGTTGTCATATCATTGGTAAAGGCGCCGGTGACCTTATTCATGAAGTTGCTGTCTTGATGGAATTTGGTGGTTCGTCGGAGGATCTCGCCCGGACGTGCCATGCCCATCCGACAATGTCTGAAGCGGTTAAAGAAGCAGCGCTCGGCGTTGAGAAGCGCTCAATCCATATTTAATCCCTAGGATATACGGTTGCTCTCAATTCGATAAAACCAGCATCGAAATCGGGTGGTCCAACCCAACTTTTTTAGCTAGTGTTTGGCACCATTTCGTTGAAGAGTTTCTCGATGCTGAATTTAGAATTCGTTCCACCTTTACAGACGATAGCACTATTTTCCTTAGCATCATTGATCTTGGCTCTTACACCGGGACCCGACATGGCATTATTTCTTGCCAGAACGGTATCTGGGGGCCGGAGCTCGGGATTTGCCGCTATGTTTGGGGCGTCAACCGGACTTATTATACACGCTTTATTAGCGGGACTTGGTCTTTCCGCGCTATTGGCGGCATCTGCAACCGCGTTTTTTATTCTGAAAATTATTGGTGGCCTCTACCTGTTATGGCTAGCCTATGGAGCTATTCGGCACGGATCGGCCTTCAGCGTCGACGGTCCATCCAGCCCACAACAAACGTGGCTGGCAACTTTTCTAACGGGCCTCGGAATTAACTTAACCAACCCCAAAGTCATCGTGTTTTTTGTGACGTTTCTTCCGCAATTTATTGATGCAAACGATCCTGCCGCTTCCGCTCAGCTTTTGTTTCTGGGTCTGTTTTTCTTGCTGATCGGCATTCCAACAAATGCTGTTGTTATTTTAATTGCAGAACGGTTCACGAATTTTATGCAGTCGTCTCCAAAGGCGATGCGAATTTTCGATTATGGCTTTGCCGGAATTGTTACGGCGTTCGCTTTAAAGCTTGTTCTGACCCAAGGCCGCTAACGCTTTAATTGATCCTAGACGACGGCCAGCGCTATCGCGCCAAGTCCTTCGATATAAGCGCGCATCGTCTGCCCACGCTCTACCGGACCAACACCTTCAGGCGTTCCGGTAAAAATAATGTCGCCAGCCTTCAGCTCGAAATAGCGCGAAAGAATCGAAATTTGTTCGGGCACGGACCAAATCATATCGGAAAGGTCAGAGGATTGGCGTGGTTCGCTATCAACCGAAACACTAATTTTACCCCGCGAGGGATGCCCGACGGAAGAAACGGGATGAAGAGGGCCGACAGGCGCAGAATAGTCCGAACTTTTACCTGCTTCCCAGGGGCGCCGGTTAGCTTTCGCTTCGTCCTGCAAATCACGACGTGTCATATCAAGCCCGACGGCGTAACCGAATACATGGGAAAGTGCATCGCCCTCGGCAATATCTCGTCCACCGGATTTGAGCGCTACGACCATTTCTACTTCATGGTGGTAGTTCGTTGTCATCGTTGGATAGGGATGTTGAATCGTTTCATTCTCTGGACAAAATTGAAGTGTATCGGTTGCCTTTTGGAAAAAGAAGGGCGCTTCTCTTGATGGATCTCCGCCCATTTCTCTGGCGTGCGCTGCGTAGTTCCGTCCTATGCAATAGATGCGACGAACGGGAAAAACTATGCTGCCACCCGCAACGGGGATTATCGTGCGGGCTTCAATATCAATCGCGAATGGGGTGGCCATCGTGTTACCTCTTCAATTCTCTTCTCAATTGGCCCCGCATTGGGCTAAGTGTTAGGCAAGAGTGACCGACTGGCCGCATGATAGCAACCCTGTCGGTGGAAGAGCGGGAGAAAAATGTGACTGAGTTAGAACCTCAACAAAGAAAAAAACTCCCGCCACTTGTGCGCTTGGCGTTTGATCTCGGCCCACTTGCTGCGTTTTTTGTTGGCTATAGCCTAGCAGACTTTTTTATTGCAACAGCCATATTCATGGTGACGCTGTTTGCTTCAATGGCTGTTTCTTATCTTCTGACCAAGCATTTGCCAATGATGTCGATTGTCTCCGGAATCATTGTTGCCGTTTTTGGCGGATTAACATTATTTTTTCATGATGAGACATTTTTCCGGATGAAACCGACCATTATTTATGCACTTTTTGGAATTTTATTGTTGGGCGGATTAATTATGGGCAAGCCATTGCTTGCTGCCGTCTTGGGCGATGCGGTTGATCTCACCGAAGACGGTTGGAAAATATTGAGCCTTCGTTGGGGAATGTTTTTCTTCGTCTTAGCCGCGATGAACGAAGTCGTACGTTTGGAATTTCCAGATTACTGGGTTCAATTCAAAGTATTTGGAACGACTATTTTAACCCTTGGCTTTGCCATACTTCAGACGCCAGTCATGTTGAAATATGAGATAAAAAAGGGCGAGGGCGAGCAATAATCGCCTTAGCTGCTTTTTAATGCTTTTTCTATTGCTGCGTTGATAGGCCCCTTGATGGCCTCGTCGGTAAGCGGACCTACATGCTTGTAGATGATTTCACCGTTACGGTTGATAACAAAACTTTCTGGTACGCCATAGACGCCCCAATCAATTGCTGTTCGACCTTCCGTATCCATGCCAATGCCTTCATATGGATTTCCCAGCGCGCCAAGGAAGCGCCGGGCATTGTCTGGCTGATCTTTGTAATTGATGCCCATCAAACGGACTCGGGCATCTTTCGACAGTTTTAAAAGTAAGGGATGCTCGTCTCGGCATGGAACACACCAAGAGGCAAAAATATTAACGATCGTTACGCCGCCTTTGAGGTCATCATTAGAGAACCCGGGAATTGCTGTTCCACCTAATGTTGCGCCGGGTAGCGCGGGCAATGAAAATTTTGGAACTGGATGCCCGATCAAGGTTGACGGTAGTGTCGAAATAGGACCCCGCCAAAGGCTGTAGAGAAAGAGTAAGGCCAGAACGCCGAAAATGCCCGCCGGCAAAAGAAATAAACTTTTTCGGCTTTGTCTTGATATGCTCATACTTTGTCGCCCTCTGAACGACGACGTGCTCCGGAAGCTTCGAGCAGGTTGAGAAGGCGCTTTTGTTTATTGTAATCGAGTGTAACCCACAGAAGGAGGCTCAAAAAAACAAATGCAGCTGCAAGGTACGCCGCAATTATGAAACCGAGATGGGGATCATCGGACATTAGACACCCCTCTTCATTTCATAATTAGCGGCTATGATGCCGAGCGTTCTTACACGACGGCGAAGAATTTCATTTCTCATCGCCGCAAAATGCAACGCTACCATGAGAAGTGTAATCCCGATGGCAACGACAAGAAGCGGCCAAAGCATTGAACGGTCAATTGTAGGTCCGCCCATTCGGAAAACACTTGCTGGTTGATGCAGTGTATTCCACCAATCAACTGAAAATTTAACGATTGGAAGATTGATAGCGCCTACTAACGTCATGACCGCCGCCGAACGGCCGGCACGCGCCGGATCTTCATATGCATTCCAAAGCGCTAATATTCCGCAATAAATTAAAAAGAGCACTAAGACAGAGGTCAACCGGGCATCCCAAACCCACCATGTGCCCCACATGGGTTTACCCCACAATGATCCTGTTAATAGGCATAAGAATGTAAAAGCCGCTCCAATTGGCGCGATCGCTTTTGCCGATACATCAGCGAGCGGATGACGCCAAACCAATGTACCAATCGATGACAGCGCCATAATCCCATAGCAAGCTGTCGAAAGCCAAGCAGAAGGAACATGGATATACATGATGCGAACGGTTTCACCCTGCTGATAATCGGCAGGCGCGAAGGCGAAGGCCAAGTAAAAGCCTATAGAGGTAACGATTGATCCGAATACGGCCAGCCATGGGATAGCAATCCGTATAAAGGCAAGAAAGCGTGCAGGATTAGCGAGTGTAAAATTCATGGCGCATTAATGCCTGAAATGGCGGGTATCCGTAAAGACCATTGCAAGTCCATGAGCATCCGCTGCGGCAATAACTTCATCGTCACGCATGGAACCACCGGGTTGAATAATGGCCGTAGCACCCGCTTCTGCGGCCGCCAACAATCCATCTGCGAATGGGAAAAAGGCATCGGACGCTACAACTGATCCCTTAGCCAGACTTTCTGGCTCATGCGCAAGCTTGGCCGCATCTGCTGCTTTCCACGCTGCAATACGAGATGAATCGATACGGCTCATCTGCCCGGCGCCAATGCCAACAGTAGCACCATCTTTCGCATAAACAATGGCATTTGATTTGACATGCTTGGCAATGCGGAAAGCAAATCGCATATCGGAAAACTCAGCTGCCGTTGGCGCCCGCTTTGTTACCACTCTTAGGGTCATGTCATCGACCACTGCATTATCGAGTGATTGGGCTAAGAAGCCGCCTGCGACCGAACGCAATAATAGGCCGGGGCTGCGTGGATCTGGCAACCCACCGGTCAACAATAGTCGAAGATTTTTCTTCGCTGCAATAATGGCAATGGCTGCCTCATCTGCGTCGGGTGCTACAATCACCTCGGTAAAGATTTCAACAATTGCCCGAGCCGCTTCAACATCGAGGCGACGATTGAGCGCAACAATGCCGCCAAATGCCGATACAGGATCGCATCGAAGCGCATTACGATAGGCCTCGGCGAGGGTGGCACCAATGGCTGCTCCTGCCGGGTTGGCGTGTTTAACAATAACGGCAGCAGCATGAGCCTGCGGATCAAATTCGGCCACACATTCGAACGCGGCGTCGGTGTCGTTGATGTTGTTGAACGATAATTGCTTTCCTTGCACTTGTCGGGCGGTCGCTACTCCAGCCCTTGTTTCAGGCAATCGATAAAATGCTGCTGATTGGTGGGGATTTTCACCATAACGCATCACTTCTATCCGATGTCCCCCAAGTGTCCTCCACTCCGGCGTTGGTTCATTTTCATGAACGGCGAACCAATTAGCGATCGCCGAGTCATACGCCGCGGTGCGAGAAAACGCCTTCGCAGCCAATAAACGACGGGTTTTTAATGTCGTTGATCCATTGTTGGATTTTAGTTCATCTATCATGAGCCTATAATCGTTTGGATCAACGATAACGGCCACATCAGTATGGTTCTTTGCCGCGCCGCGTATCATTGCCGGACCGCCAACGTCGATATTTTCAATACAGGTTTCGAAATCGCTGGTCTTGGTGATGGTTTCTTCAAAGGGGTAAAGATTGACCACAAGGAGATCAATGGGTCCGATGCCATGCGCTAACATGGCTGCCTCATGTTCCGGATTTCCCCGGATAGCTAAAAGTCCACCATGAACTTTTGGGTGCAAAGTCTTTACACGACCATCCATCATTTCCGGAAAACCGGTCAAATCGGAAACGTCGCGAACCGGTAGACCAGCATTTGCAAGGGCCTTGGCGGTACCGCCAGTCGAAATTAATTCAATATTTTGGGCATGCAACGCTTTTGCAAAATCCAGTAATCCAGTTTTATCGGAAACAGAGAGTAGGGCGCGCATCATAGGGCGCAGATTACTAGGCATAGGTTACAACCTTATTCTAACCGGAATAAACAGGGCCCCTAATTACCATAACTCAGTATGGGCGGTAAGATTGGCAATTAGGCGGATACATACCCAATATTATCGCGGGAATCGTGTTACATCGCCGCGAATTAAGGACCATTTGACGATAGGCCGTTCAAGCGATTTTGCCTCGATAACGATTTGGGCCGTGCGGCGCATGCCGTCCATAGTAGCGAAAAGGATACTTTCTTCGATTTTAACCGGTGCATCAGCTGTAAAAGTCCAAAATTGGCCAGAAGGCATTGTTAAGCTGACGACGTCGGCCTCTCTTGCCATCGCTTCAACACCGGGGTGCAAATGAAAGCGAATTGCGTAAGGCCGATCAATCTCTCGTTTATTGGATTTCATTAACTGAAGTTCGTCTTCGCCAATGAGCCATTGACCAGCTCTATTGAGCAAAATACTTCGTTTGTGCGTTAGCCCTAGACGTCCGCCGTAACCATCATGTGATGCGATAATGCGTTCACTTTCGTCGTCGCCGTCGCGCAGAACATCGACTTGACGCGGCCCAGAGATCATCGGTTCGCCGGCAGGATAGCGTCGTTCGCTATATTCAGCAAAACGACCCGAAGAACGGTCATCGACGACGAGCGTCGAGTGAGCCGCCGTGGCTCTCGCCATAGGTCTTCGTATTTCTTGTCCGGCTACCGGTGCCCCGCAATTGATGATGAGCTTTTCACTGCTGTCAGATAGTTCGAACGAAAGACATCCGGCATGAGCAGTCCCTGAAAAGGCCTCGGGCGGTGATTTACCCACATCCATAATGAGTATGGTTTCTTCTGCCTGTATCCGCCGATAGCCTGATGGACCTGCCGTTTCCATTGGCCCGGAACGGGTATCTTGATAGGCTAAAATCGTCGCAATAAGATCGGGTGCGGTCGCACTCATGCCGTTAAAGAGAGCTAATGTTCCATCCCCATGTCGGAATAGTCGGATCATGGGCATCATACGATCAATTGCATTCAACAATTCAGCCGGTGGACTTTCTGACTGCGAAAGAAAGCAGTGCCGGAGTGGAAGCAATTCAGCCAAAATATCGACCGTTATTTGGGGATTACGACTGATATGCCCTCCATCGCTTAAGATTTCTCGATCTAATTGTCGAATGAGATGATCAATAACGCGTTTTGTACGCCGAGGACCAATATCCGTACATAAAGCGACAAATGTCAGCGCGATCGCCGCCTGCAGGCGATGGGCACGGTGATCAACACGTCGTGACCGTCGCCAAAGATAGGCGGATTGGCGCCGAATGGAATTCATAAAGCGCCGATAAAAGGCGCGATCCGATCCGTCCAAGATAAGCGGAGAATGACTTAGCCAAGCGATAAGTCGCCGGGAAACGACTAATGTGTCCCAAGTCGTGCCCCCATTGGGTGAACCACAATTGGAGATCCAGTCTCCAACCATTGTCCGCGCATTGGCGCGGGCCAATGCAGTGTCGGCCGCTCGGATATCACGCAGCCAACCAAAACCCATAAGCGCCTCTGTCCAAGCATGAGAGGGTGATGGCGCAGAAAATGGCGAAGTCCCGCCGGTTGAAACAATTTTTCCAGCAAATGCGAAATATCCTGAATAAATATCGCCTGCCGCGGTCGGATCGCTTGTTCTAAGGTCCTGTGGCGCAATTAAAATACGCTCAATGCGACTGTTGAACGGTGTCGGCCGCATCCATCGTAAAGGTACGATTATGCTCGCAAACAAATGCAACGCTGAGCGTTTAGCTGCAAAGCGTAAGGACAAGCCGTAATCTAATATGCCGTTAAGCGCCAAACTCGGCTCCACCCTACCTTAACTATAACTTCTTGGTCATACCCTGATTGGTAGCCGACTACCAATCAATGCATTTCTAAATGTGGCAAACTTACGATCTAATAAGTCTCGCTGCAAAAAAACCATCTATCCCCTGCAAGCGTGGATCGTCACTTGGAAGCATAAATGGTAAGGTGCGAAGCTCTCCTTGGCCGTTGATCGCGCGACCTAACTCTGGACCCAAAAGGGTCATATCGGTTCGGGTAAAAGGCGCGCGTCTGACACGACCATCGCTTTCCATTAATGTCGCAATTTGCATTTCACCTTCTTCAGGCTCGAGTGAACACGTACAATAGATGAGCCGCCCGCCGGGCTTAAGCATGTCGACGGCCTTTTTTAACAGCCTTGCTTGGAGCGATGCTAATTTCTGTAAGTCCAGCAATTCTTTCGTCCAAGCGACATCCGGATGGCGCCTAATTGTTCCGGTTGCCGTGCAGGGCGCATCTAGTAGAATGGCGTCGAAAGGGCCGCCTTGATAAGTAAGTGCGTCGATCGCAACGGTTTCCACCGACAGCCCAAGTCTTCTCATATTTTCGGTTAGCCGCTCCAGCCGCTTTGCGGAACGGTCAATGGCTATAACTTCGGCACCAGCATTCGCTATTTGAGCTGTTTTTCCACCCGGCGCGGCACAAAGATCCGCGATTTTTTCACCGGGTTTGGGATCAAGCAACATTGCGGGAAGAGCGGCTGCAGCATCCTGAACCCACCAGGACCCATCCGTATAGCCGGACAGGGCCGTAATATTTGTGCGTCCCTTCAAGCGTACGGATCCTGTCGATAGAACGACACCATCGAGTTGTTCCGCCCAAAACGCAGCGTTTTCCTTTACCGTGATATCAACACTCGCTTCTTGCATATTTGCAGAGGCAATCTTTTTTGCCGTATCTTCACCATAGGATTTGATCCATTTTTGTGCGAGCCATTCGGGCGTGTCGCGGTGTAGTGGATCATCATTGGACAGAATAGCATCGCGTTCGCGCGCTATCGTTCGCAACAGTCCATTGGCTAATTTAATAAATCGCCGTGCTTCGGGATCCGCTTGAACGAGGCGAACGGACAGATCAACCGCCGCGTGGTCCGGCACGTCTAGATACAGAAGTTGGGCAACTCCCGCGACGAGGATCGATTC
>CAIRGA010000031.1 GCA_903877935.1 uncultured Hyphomicrobiales bacterium | reverse complement strand
TCTCTCACCATACTGTACAATATGGGATGATAGGCCTACCTGAATTTTGTGAGATTTGTCATGCGAAAGATATCCCAGTAATCGTGGATGCAGCATCGGAGTATGACCTTAAGCTTTTTCTTGCCCAAGGAGCCGATGTTGTCATCTATAGCGGCCATAAATTTCTGGGGGGCCCTACCAGCGGAATTGTCGCCGGGAAGAAAGAACTAGTTCGCGCCTCATATTTGCAAAACAGAGGTATCGGCCGCGGAATGAAGGTCGGAAAGGAAAGTATTGCAGGTGTTATGGCCGCCCTTGAGGCTTGGGATATACGGGACCATGCCGGAGTTCGTGCGAAAGAAATGGAGGCTCTTAAGCTTTGGCTTGGAGCGCTTGCGCCGATAGTTGGCATTCAAGCCACAATAGTTCCCGATCCGACCAATAATCCTTTGGACCGTTTGGAGATAGTGGTTTCTCCCGAAAGTGGATTTTCAGCTGGCACTTTAGCTTCTGCTCTAGCTGCTGGTGATCCACCTATCATTGTCCGCGACCATGAAATTGAGCGCGGACATTTATTTTTGGATCCGTGCAATCTCCACCCCGGTGAAGCTGAGATTGTATCCAAGAAAATCGTTGAAACTTTAACGACCTCGAACGCAGCTCGGTTTCAAGCTTCAGATAGAAGAATTGGAATAAAGCGTTTAAGGAGTTGGCCAGATTAATTAAAAATGTTGCCACCGAATTTTAACCAAGATGGGCCTTGAGACGGGTAAATTAAAATATTAAACCCGCGTAACCGAGGAAGTATTATGTCAACGCCAGAGCAGCGATTAAAAAAGTTAGGCTTAAAGCTTCCTGCTGTTCCAAGCCCGGTTGCTAATTATGTCCCCTATAAATTTGCAGGTAACTTTCTTTATATGTCTGGGCAAGGGCCGCGACGCCCGGAGGGGACCTATAGCGTTGGTAAACTTGGACAAAATATATCGATTCAGCAAGGTTATTTAGATGCACAACTAGCCGGTTTGCAATTGCTGGCGGTTGCCAAATCGGCGCTTGGCGAATTGTCGCGTATTGAAGCAGTTATAAAATTACTCGGAATGGTCAACGCAGAGCCCGATTATTCAGCTCATCCTGAGGTAATTAATGGCTGTTCAGATCTTTTTGTTGAAATTTTTGGTGAAGCTGGACGGCATGCTCGTTCAGCTGTGGGCATGGGGTCTCTTCCAAATCAAATGACGGTTGAAATTGAAGCTATTTTTCTCGTAAAAACTTAGCCTAATTGCACGTCATCAAAAACTGAATGAGGCTCAGGGTATGAATTAAATTTGCACCGGTCACCTTACATAGTGACAGCAACTGTCATCACGACGGAAAAAACATGAGAAATCCCATTAAAAGCTTACTCAAACTGCGAATTGTGGGGTAAGTTTTTAATCAAATGCTAGCAGTCTGCTGTGATCTGAATGATCACAAACGGTTAGCGGATAATCTAATAGATTACGGAATCTATGAGATTTAGTTAAAGTTTATATACAAATTTATATCCTAGATTCACGCACGAAGTGCAACTGGTTTGAACGGCTGCCTTCGATGCGTATAGCGGGTTCGAAACTCGCCTCCTCCAGGAAATGGGTGAGAATTTCGCGCCGCACGGGATCATCAATAAAATGTAGGCGCGAACGCGAACGACCGGCCTGGGTGAGATCCCAATCAAATTCACGGATCGCGCCCGCATGCACAAATCCCTGCAACGCAACACTTAGTCGGCCAAGCGTCTCGCCCAAGCTCTCAAAATGCCGTTCAGATTTCTTTCCCAAGGCAAAAGGCTTACCGTCCAACCAAGACACGGCACGCACAAAATGCGTTCGCCCATCGCTGGCCTGCCCCCGGCCAAGCAACTCGCCCGTGCGGGTCTTTCGCACCCTCGGCAGAACCAGATGGGGATCCGTATCAAACGCATGGCTCAGCAATGCTGCCTGAAAATCCAATCCCTGCTGATCTTCCGCGATATTGGCGACTTTAAGCACCCAAGCCTGCCCATTGGCTTCGATGAGCCGGGTATTCTGATCCCGCTCGCTGTCCAAGGCGGAGATGGATCCTTCAAGTCCATAAAGCTCGCGTACCAAGCTACGAATCTCATCGGGCGAAAACTCAGGTGGAAGTTGATCAAGTACAGACACGGCAGGCTCATCCTCTCAATTTATCCGGCACCAATGAGCCCTTTGAGCCCGCTTCGGTCAACCCCCCGCACCCATTTCGCGGTTCATGAAGCGAGCCTCCCCCCGGGGGTTAAAATAAAGACCATCCTCATATTCAACTGGCCAAATACTTTTTCGTCTCTTAGGATCAAAATGGAATGAAAAAACGCACCAGCCGACATTGATACTGCCAATGATCGCCTGACTATTCACTTTAAGGCGAAATAACCATGGCAAATAATCGTTTAATTGGCTCCCCAACGGCCCGGGGAATACTATGTCTCATCGCGTCCGTCACACTGTTTGGTATGGTTGATGGCTTGAGCAAGCTGATCATTACGAAAGAAACGTTCGGCCAAATTATGCTGTCGCGCTATTTGCTGCCGCTCATTGTCATCATCGCCTTCACAAAACCGCATCGGCGATCCGCTTTATTTTCAACCCATAAACTCCCGCTACAGATCATCCGCGGCATCATGCCGGTCATGGTCGGGAGCCTCATGGTTTTGGCCGTCACCTATCTGCCCTTGGCTGAAGCAACCGTGATTTTGTTTGCCGGTCCGTTTTTCGTTGTAGCCCTTTCGGGCTGGTTCTTAGGCGAACGGGTTACGGTTGATAGCTGGATCGGTGTCGCCATTGGCTTTACCGCGGTTTTATTGGTTGCCCGCCCGGGCTTCACCGATGTGTCGATCTACGCGGTTCTTCCCGCCATAGCGGCGCTCTTTTATGCAGGCTTACAGCTAATGTCGCGGCGGCTTGGTGCCCTTGGCATTGATCCGAATTCAACCCTAACCTGGACCCTGCTGATCGGCACGCTCCTGTCCCTGCCGCTCGCGATCTATGATTGGAAGCCCCTGACGTTGGATTCAGCCCTTATTTCGTTGGGTCTGGCGGTTACCTTTGGATTAGGCCAATATTTTTTGGCGAAAGCCTTTGCGTTGGCCCCCGCCAATGCCCTCACCCCGTTTAGCTATTTCCAGATCCTGTCCGCCGTTGTGTTTGGCATCATCGTGTTTGGCGAAGTACCAGATGCACTGACCGGCCTCGGTATCTTAATGATCATCGCGGCGGGGGCTTACGTGTTTGGAAAAAATCTGAAGTCACCCGTCACGCCGTAATTCTGTCGTCTTCTCGGTATCAACGGTTAAATTATCGCGAAGGACAACGCCGTAAACGGCTTCTGCCCGATCGCGACTGACCCATCCCTCACGCACATCATGCGCCACGCGATAGGCTTCGCGTTCATGCGGCGCGCCATAGCCGCCGCCGCCTGCACTGATGGAAACCATACGCTCGTCTGCAGCAATCACCACTTCGGCGCATGCGGCCAACGGTTCTAGCGAACCATCGGGATGCATTCGATATTGCGCTGAATTGCCGCCTGCAAGCCCCCCGCGGGTTCCAAGCGCTGGGTTCACATTGCCATCGCTAATATAGGCCACCGTCATATCGCAATCGACCGGCGCAAATTCGGAATAAGCCCCCAACGCCCCTCTAAAGCGCCCTGCCCCTTCCGAATTCGGAATAAGGCGGCGTTGATGCACAAAAATCGGGTGCCGCAGCTCATCGACCTCGATCGAGTCTTGGTAACACATGCCAGCATTTCCCGCATGGAGAATGGTCAACCATCCATCCGCCATTGGTGCGCCAGCGCCACCCGTACATCCAAGGTAAACCTCGTTCACAAAAGGCTTGCCATGATGAACGCCCGACACGACACCACACGATGGCGGAAGCAAAGCGCCCGTCTCGGCAAGGCCCAATCCATCGGCTAATTCCGCCAACGCCGCTTGCACCGGATTAGCCACCCGATCCGCGATATTGGTGGTCGCCGCCGAACACGACGTCGGATGGCGCGGACGTCCGGCAATCGATCCATCCCTCAAATGAATTTTAATGCGCCGAAAGCTGCCTTCGTTTTTAGGCACCGTATGATCAATCGAATTAAAGATCGCCAACATCGGCGCTGAAAGCGCGCAAGCCTCGGAGAGGTTGAGACCATTCTCCATGCTGTCGGGATTATCCGTCATATCGACTTCGATCATCGCCTCATCGGGCTTCACCTCAACGGTTGCGGTAATCGTTACACCGTCGGAAGGTGTCGCTGGAAAGGCATCATGCGTGCTCTTGCGCGTCACACGCCCCTTCGGCATGGCGCGAATAACATCGATCATTCGCCGTTCGCTGTAGTCGAACCATTGCTGCGTATAGGCCTCGAGCTTGTCCCAGCCGATCTCCGCGCCAAGCGCCAAAAGTTCGCGCTCGCCCACACGCGCCGCGCCAAGCGTTGCGAGATAATCGCCCCACCATTGTTCCGGCACGCGAATGCGCAATTGGCACATGCGGATGATGTCCATCACATGCTCATACTTATCCTGAATTTTGACCGCCGGAAAAATCAGCGCACCTTCGGCATACACATCCTTAGCAGCGCCCATATAGGTTGTCGGCAGCGCGTTACCGCAATCGGCCTGATGCGCTTTAGCGAGCACGGTGAACCGATGCACGCCCTGATCGTCAATCACCGGAATGAGAATAGAGTGATCGGCAGGATGCGTGCAGCCATGATACGGCGAATTATGCAAAAACGCGTCGCCGCGCTTAAGCACCGGATGGTTATCCGCCATGGTTTTCGCCATAATATCCGGCCCGCGTAAAACGTGGATCGGCAGGCTTTCGGCGGTGGCGAGCAACTCGTGTTTCGCGGTGAGGACCACGCAGGAAAAATCACGCGCGATCGTCAAAATGCCGGAACGCCCCGTGCGATGCAGCGTGTTGGCCATTTTCCGCGCAATGCCTTCCATCCGCGCGGTTAGCAGAGCCAGCGCTGAACCGTCCATCTGGGAAGCGGAAGACTGTGTCATGCTGTGTGCTCCGTTACATCGATCACGAGATTGCCCAAACCATCCCGCATCGCTTTCGAGCCGGGCTCAATCACAATGGAGGTAAAATCCGATTCAATAATCGCGGGCCCTTTAATGATGCTGCCCTCGGAAATGGCTTCGAACCGGTAAACTTGGGAGTTGACCCAGCCGGCTCCCGCATAGCGGACCCGTCTGGATGGAAGCTCGACAACGCGTTGATCAGGAGCAAGCCTGCCTGGTTCTGCCGAACCGATGCAACACCGCACTTCCGCATTCCAAGTCACGGTTTCAATCGCCGCATGAGGATCGCTCACCGCGAATTTATCCTGATGCATTTGATGAAAATCACTGATGAGCGATGTAATATCGGCTGCGTTCTCAAAGCCGCCTTTGCGCAGCGGTACTTCGATTTCCCAAGCCTGTTCAATGTAACGAGCCTCGCATGACCAATCGACGCTGGTTGATAGGCTGCCCGCTCCCGCATGCCTGGCAAAGGCGCTGCACTCCTCAGAGAGCTTTGATAAAACGCTGTTTACCCCTGCTTGATCAAAGGATTCGCTCAACGTGTGGAACATCGCCTGATAATGCGCGCTTAAATCGGAGATCAGCGCACCCGATGCCGAAAGCGCGGCTCCCGCCTCGGTAACCAGAACCCGGCGGCATCCAAGCCGTCGCGCAATCGCCACGCAGTTCAGGCCCGCCGCACCGCCGCCAGCAACAAACATCGCCTCGGAAGGGTCAATGCCTTGATTGACCGTAATATCCATAATCGCCTGCACCATATGTTCGGTCGCAAGCGACATGATGGCCTCAGCCGCCGTTTCAACATCGCACTTCAACGGGTCGGCCACCTCGCGTTTGATCGCGTCGATGGCCCCCTGCTTATCAAGCGACATCTTGCCGCCCAAAAAGAATTCAGCATCGATAAAGCCAAGCGCAACGGCCGCGTCGGTTACCGTCGGGCGCGTGCCACCTCGGCGATAGCAAACGGGGCCGGGCACGGCACCGGCACTGATCGGGCCGACATGCAACAGCCCACCCGTATCAACCCACGCAATCGAGCCACCCCCCGCGCCAATGCTTTTCACATCCACCGACGGCATGCCTGTCATATGGCTCCGAAAGGGCTGGCCTAACCAGGTCTCACGGCTGCGCGGAATCCGCCCGCGGCGCACCAGCGAGACGTCGAAGGTGGTCCCCCCCGTGTCTCCCACAATCAAGGTGTCGGTATCGCCTGCCTCGGCATAGGCTTTGGCCGCAACGGGGGCCATGCTTGGGCCGGAATTGATGAGATGCACCGGCGCTTCGGCTGCATGCGCTGCGTCCATCACACCGCCCTGCGAGGTAACAACCAGCACGCGGCCGTTAAATCCCGCTTCCCGAAGGCGACTTTCAAGGCCACGCATATAGGCCCCCATAATAGGTTTCAACGACGCATCAATGCAGGTTGAAATCGCCCGCCTATATTCGCGGATCGACGGGTTGATCTTGTGCGACAGCGTATAAGGAATACCAGGTAAATAGCGTTCAATGAGCGCCCCCACCGCCAGCTCATGTGCCGGATTAACCACCGACCAGAGAAAGCAAACGCCAATGGCCTCAACACCTGCCTGTTTGATCTGTTCGAGAATGTCGACCACTGCCGCCTCATCCAGCGGCGTCTTGGCCATGCCATTGACCGTCATGCGCTCCGGCACTTCATAGGTGAGCGCGCGCGGCACATAGGGTTCGGGATAGGCAATCGTAAAGTTGAACGGCTCCATTCGCCCGCCTTCTCGAATGACGAGCGTATCGGGGTGTCCCGCCGTTGTGATGAAGGCCGTTCGCGCCGTTGAGCCCGTAACAATTGCATTAATAGCATGGGTGGTGCCATGCATCAGCAATTCGCCGCGCGCGAGAAAGGACTGCAGGCTCTCCTTCGACGCCTCAGCCGCCATCCGCAGACTATCGAGCACACCGGCTACCGGATCCTTCGGCGTCGTGGACGCTTTGTGCATGCTGAGCACGCCGGCGTCCGACGACACCATCAAATCGGTAAACGTACCACCCGTATCAATTGCAAAACGAAGTCCCATAGCGTCACTGGCCCCTTGCGTAATTCAGTTGAATCCGGCTCTCGATCAGAGGCTTTTGACGGTGAAATTTTTAGGGGCTTCATTCCGCATTGTGTTGCGCAAAGGTCGGCCGAACACAGGCACATCAATATCAAACACATCGCCACTCTGGGTTTTAACCCCATGTGCAACGCTCAAGATGGCCGCACCGAAGAAATAGGCGTGCAGATCACCCGGCCTGCGGAACATGTCGTAGCGAAAATGGTAGTGTTCCAGATTGTGCACCGAATGGGACATATTGTCTTCGCCACTCAGAAACTGCCCCGTCCAAATCGGTTTGCCCTCGCGGATGACACTTACCTTGCCTTCGACATTGCTCGGAAGCTCGCCCGTCAAAAGCTCAGGACCAATCGAGCACGAACGTAATTTTGAATGCGCCAAATAGAGGTAATTCAAAGCCTCCGTGACATGGTCGGAAAACTCATTGCCAAGCGCAAAACCGATGCGCCAAGGATTGCCATCGGGCCCAATCAAATAGAGCCCAACGATTTCAGCTTCTTCGCCACCGGCCAGCGCAAAAGAAGGCGATGGCATATCAGCTTCAGGTGCAACGACGCAGGTACCGACACCTTTGTAAAACCATTCTGGCTGGCAGCCGATTCCACCATCCGCAGGCTTGCCACCTTCAAGCCCCATACGGAAGATCTTCATCGAATCCGTCATGTCCTTATCGTCGCCATGGGCTAAATCATGCATCTTGTCGCGCGCATCGGCGCTGCCCAAATGCGTAAGCCCCGTTCCCGTGATCCAGAAGCGCGTTGGTTCCGGATGATCGAGCGGCGCCAACAAGCGCTTCTCGGCAATGATCGCATCGTAATCAACAGGCGAACGTTGGCTGATCGAAGCGACAGCTTGCGAAAGCGTTTGCCCCTTTGCAATGGCTTGCGTCGCAAGTTCATAAACAGACGACACCCCTTCAAGGCATTGCACCGCAACCGTTTGAGCGTCCACTAGGCCGACCCGCCGTTCGCCTGCCACCGTCTTATATTGAATGAGCCGCATGTGATGTCCTCCCAGTTACTTTTGTTTTTGAATGGCGTTTTCCGCCATGCCCTTTAATGCGAATTGCGTGGAATTCCGGCCCCGCGACACCCCCCGAGGAACGCGAAATCAGCCCCCTCATCGGCTTGCAAGACGGAATTCACATAGAGGCTCTCATAGCCCGATTGAGCAGAAGGCCGCGGCTGCCATTTCGCGCGGCGTCTTTCCAACTCCGCATCGCTTACGTCCAGATGCAAGCGACGGTTCGGAACATCAAGCTCGATCATGTCGCCTTCTTCCACAAGCGCCAGTGGCCCGCCAGCAGCAGCCTCAGGTGCAACATGAAGCACGACGGTTCCATAGGCGGTGCCCGACATGCGTGCGTCCGAAATCCGCACCATGTCACTCACGCCCTGCGCCAAGAGCTTCGGGGGCAATCCCATATTGCCGACTTCCGCCATGCCCGGATAGCCTTTTGGCCCGCAATTTTTCAGCACCATCACCGAACTTGCGTCAATGTCGAGATCGGGGTCGACGATGCGGCGTTTGTAATCCTCGATCGTCTCAAACACGACCGCACGACCGCGATGGACCATGAGATCGGGCGTTGCAGCAGAGGGCTTCAACACGGCACCAAGCGGCGCCAAATTCCCCCGGAGAACGGCAATGCCACCTTGATCGGCCAAGGCATTCCCAAAGTCGCGAATGACCTCGGTGTTGTAATTCGGCGCATCGGCCACATTCTGCCAAGCCGTCTTGCCACTGACGGTCATCGCATCGCGGTTGAGCAAATCATGATCGCCCAGCGCCCGCATCACGGTTGGCAAGCCACCCGCATAGTAGAATTCTTCCATCAAGAAACGACCCGATGGTTGCAGATCAACAATGGTTGGAACATTGCGACCAAATCTGTCCCAATCCTCAAGCGTTAACGGGGTGCCGATGCGGCGGGCAATCGCAATCAGATGCAAGACCGCATTGGTCGATCCCCCAATCGCGCCATTGACACGGATGGCATTTTGAAACGCTTCCGGCGTTAAAATTTTAGATAGCGTCAGATCCTCATGCACCATGTCAACAATGCGCCGACCTGTCATTTGCGCGAGTGCTTGACGGCGGGAATCAACCGCAGGAATAGCCGCATTGTGCGGCAGCGCGATACCAAGCGCCTCAACCATACTCGCCATGGTGGAGGCGGTGCCCATCGTCATACAGCTACCCGCCGAGCGGCTCATGCCCGCTTCAGCACCGATGAAGTCATCAACGCTCATGCGACCCGCTTTGACCTCTTCATGGTAGCGCCAAACGACCGTGCCAGATCCAATGCTCTCACCGCGATAATTGCCGTTCAACATCGGGCCACCGGAGAGCACAATCGTCGGAATATCGCATGATGCTGCGCCCATGACCAAAGCGGGCGTGGTCTTGTCGCAGCCGACCATCAGCACAACGCCATCAAGCGGATTGGCGCGGATCGATTCCTCGACATCCATCGACGCCAGATTGCGATAGAGCATCGCGGTGGGGCGCATATTGGATTCGCCAAGCGACATCACCGGGAATTCAAGCGGTAATCCGCCCGCCTCCAAAATGCCCCGTTTCACGCGATCCGCCAGTTCCCGCAGATGCGCATTGCACGGCGTCAGTTCCGACCATGTATTGCAGATACCAATCACCGGGCGCCCATCGAACGCATCCGCCGGCATGCCTTGGTTTTTCATCCAGCTGCGATGCATGAAGGCATCCTTGCTGGTGCCGCCAAACCACGCTTCTGATCTTAGCTTACGCCGATCTGCCATCGTCTGGTCTCTTCCCGATGATTCTTTTCATTATCTTCTCGCGATCAGTTCTTTGCTGATCCCGTCTATGCTCTCAACGCCCAGAAGCCCCATGGTCCGGATCATTTCGTCCTGAAGCGTTTGGATAACATGGGCCACGCCGTCTTCGCCTGCAACCGACAATCCCCACAGATGAGGCCTGCCAATCAGGCATGCCTTCGCGCCCAAGCCGATCGCTTTCACAATGTCGGAGCCGCGTCGGATACCGCCATCGACCAGCACGGGAATTCGGCCCTTAACGACCTCGACAATGGAAGGAAGAGCCTCGATGCCCGACACCGCTCCGTCCAATTGCCGCCCGCCATGGTTGGAAACGATGAGGCCATCAACACCCCGCGCTAGGGC
>CAIRGA010000030.1 GCA_903877935.1 uncultured Hyphomicrobiales bacterium | reverse complement strand
GAATTGACGAAGGCTTGGGCTAAATCTTCGGGCCTGATACCAACTTCTTTCGCCAAAGCGACATAGGCCTTGATCGCAGGTTCGGCATTTGGCGTTTGGTAGCGTTGGCCGCGATTAAAAAGCGTGGTGCGAGCACCAGCCGGACGGGCGCCATCGAGATATTTTCCCGTGAGATACCCCTGCGCAAGCGGCGAAAAGGCAAGTAGTCCAATCTCCTCGCGCATCGAGACCTCACCAAGCGCCGTTTCATAGGTACGGTTCAACAGATTATAGGAATTTTGAATGCTCGCCATGCGCGGCAAACCATGTTTGTCCGACAAAGCGAGATAGTGCATCGTGCCCCACGCGCTTTCGTTTGAAAGGCCGACGTGACGGATCTTGCCTTCCTTCACAAACGTGCCGAGTGTTTCGAGAATTTCGAGCATTGAGTTTTCATGGCCTTGATAGGTCTCAAGCTTGAATGCCGTTGGATTGGAACCCCATGGCATCGGACGATCCGGCCAATGCAGCTGATAGAGATCGATATAATCCGTTTGCAGACGGCGCAGGCTGTTTTCAATCGCTTCGCGCATTTGGGCAGGTGTTTGCTCAACATTGGAGCCATCTTTGCGGAGCCAGTTCATTGCGCCGCGTCCGGCTACTTTTGATGCGAGAATAACTTTATCGCGGTTGCCTCGCGCCTTGAACCAATGACCGATCATCGTCTCGGTACGACCTTGCGTCTCGGCTTTAGGTGGAATGGCATACATTTCAGCCGTATCGAAAAAATTGACGCCTTGGGTCAGCGCATAATCCATCTGCTCGAAAGCCTCGGCCTCGGTATTCTGTTCACCCCAGGTCATCGTACCGAGGCAGATGGTTGAAACATCAAGGCCGGTGCGGCCGAGCTTGCGATACAGCATGAAACTATTTTCCCTATACGATTTGAAACAAAATGACTGATCGCTGGCTAAGGGAGCCGCGTGACATTGGAATGTCAGAGATTAGGGAAGCTTTGCAAGAAATTCTTCGACCAACGGCGCCGTTAGGCTAACTATTTTTTGCACGCCTGCTGCGTTTGGATGCAATCCATCTTGAAGCGTAAGGCCAGGATCTCCTGCAACGCCCTCTAAAAAGAAACCATAGAGCGGCACCTTAAACTCGGTCGCTAAATCGGGATAAATCGAATCGAAAGCTGTTACATAGGCGGGACCAAAATTTCGTTGGGCCTTCATTCCCATCAAAAAGACGGGAAGTTTTCGTGATTTAAGATGCATCAGCATTGCACGCAGATTGGCACGCGGAATCGAAGGATCGAGGCCACGCAACATATCATTGGCACCTAACTCCAAAAGGATGGCAGCCGTACCTTCAGGTATCGTCCAATCTAACCGCGCTAATCCATCGGCCGTTGTATCGCCCGATACGCCACCATTGATCACAATGATATCACGGCCTCGCATCTTTAGCTCCCGCTCCAAAACAGCAGGAAAACCTCGATCTTGCGGCAAGAGATAACCCGCGGTGAGGCTGTCACCAAAGGCCACAACTTTGATCGGATCGGCATAGGCAGACGGTATTTGCCCCGACAATACAATGGAAATGGCGCCTATCGCGACATTTCGCCTGAGTCGCAGGAAGGAGGCACGCATAGCCAAAGCGGCATCGAGTACATATGTAAGCTTCATCACAGCAAGATCGGGATTTTTAGCGGAATGGTCAAGGCGATTGAAATTACTGATTTGGATGTCACGCTAGGTCGCGAAGCGTCACGGGTTCATGTACTGAATGGAATAAATCTAACGATCAATGCGGGCGAAGCGGTTGGCCTTGTCGGCGCTTCGGGTTCAGGCAAATCAACGCTTCTTATGGTGATGGCCGGATTGGAACAGGCGGATCGTGGTAGAGTTTTGGTTGCTGGTGAAGATTTTACGGCCATGAGCGAGGATTCGCTCGCTCGCTTTCGCGGCAAGCACATTGGGATCGTTTTCCAATCCTTCCATTTGATCCCCACCATGACAGCTTTAGAGAATGTCGCTGTGCCGCTTGAACTTGCCGATCATCCAGATCCGTTCGGCCGCGCGGAGCATGAATTAAGGGCCGTTGGCCTATCGCATCGGCTCAATCATTTTCCGGCTGAGTTATCGGGTGGCGAGCAACAACGCGTGGCACTCGCGCGAGCGATAGCGCCGGACCCATCTATTCTCTTTGCCGACGAGCCAACGGGCAATCTTGATGAAACAAACGGGTTGGCGATTATCGATCTTCTCTTCGCGTTAAAGGAGGAACGACAGACAACCTTGGTGCTCGTAACCCATGATAGCGAGCTTGCGGCACGCTGCGACCGAACGATTCGCTTGCGCTCCGGGCATATTGACGCATGAGAGCTTTTTCAGTCGTTCCGCTCAAACTCGCCTTACGAAATTTACGACAAGGGCTAAAGGGTTTTGGCATTTTTCTGGCGTGTATTGCGCTGGGCGTTACCACGATTGTGGGTATCGACTCGCTCTCCCATTCCCTAACGGACGGCTTGGCATCCGAAGGTCGAAATATCCTTGGCTCGGATATCTCCTTATCGCGTATGCATCGCCCCGCGACGGAAGGCGAACAAACCGTCTTTTCTAAGGTTGGCAGGATAAGCGAAATTGCCAGCCTGCGCGGCATGGCCGTTTCGGAGCAGGGCGCGGCGCTTGTTGACATCAAGGCCGTCGACGAAACGTATCCTGCCATTGGAACCGTGATGCTCGATCCGCCACAACGCTTAAGCGATGCTCTTTCTGAGAGCAGCGGTTCATTTGGTGCAGTGGCTGATCTCGCACTTTTTTCGCGCCTCGATTTAAAGCCGGGAGCTATCATCACGTTAGGCGACGCCAAAATCCGTCTCTCGGCGATTCTTGTTTCCGAGCCCGATCGAATTGGCAGCGGTTTAACCTTCGGGCCTCGAATGGTTTTATCACCTAAGGCATTGGCCGCTTCCGGACTCGTGCAGCCGGGAAGTCTCGTTCGCCATACCTACCGCATTCTCATTCCTGACGGTCAAAACGATGATGAAACCGTTCGTAAGTCGGCAGCTCAGCTTGCGACATCGCTCAACGATGGCGGATTTGAAATCAGAAATAGGCTGAACGCCTCACCGCAGCTCAGCAAAAATATTGAGCGGTTTACGCAATTCCTAACCTTTGTCGGGCTAACCGCACTGCTTGTTGGTGGAACAGGCGTTGCAAACGCTGTGAGTGCTTATCTTGATCGCCGGCGCGCGAGCATGGCGATTTTGAAGGCATTAGGAGCGAGCGGAACAACCGTGTTTGCCATCGCTTTTTTTGAAATTATGGGATTGGCACTTTTAGGTATTGGAATTGGCCTTGTACTAGGCGCCGCTTTGCCTTTCGCCGTCGTAGCCTTTGCAGGCCACTTATTGCCTTTCCCGCTTGAGCCGCATGTTTATGGCGGTCGACTTGTTATCGGCGCAATTTATGGCCTATTGACCGCGATCACTTTTTCGATGGGGCCGCTTGGGCGCGTGCACGATATTCCCGTCGCAGCCCTTTTCCGCGATGCAATCACGGAAGATAAATCTTGGCCGCGAATTCGCTATCTGGCGGGCGTTGCGATAGCAGCACTTGCGCTTTCGGGAGCAGTTATCTTTTTCTCGTTTGATCGCTTTATTGCCCTCATGGCTGTCGCGGGAACACTGATCGCCTTTATCATTTTGCGGTTGGTAGCATCTGCCATTATGGCGATAGCCAAACGATTACCGCGCCCCCGCAAAACAGAATTTCGACTGGCGCTGAGCAATATTTACAGACCGGGCGCATTGACGCCCTCGCTCGTGTTATCGCTCGGACTTGGCGTGACATTGCTCGTCGCGATTAGCTTGATCGACGCAAATATCAGCCGGCAACTAACCAAGAGTTTGCCGGAGCGGGCGCCAAGTTTCTTTTTCGTCGATATCCCTGGGCGTGACCTTGAACAGTTTGATGGCTTTCTTGAAAATGCAGCGGGTGATGCGACCATTGTCCATGTCCCCATGCTGCGTGGCCGAATAACCGAGCTTAAAGGCGTTAAGGCGGAGAAGGCAAAATCATCGGAAGACGCCAGTTGGGTATTAGAGGGCGACCGCGGTATTACCTTTTCCGATAGCGTTCCTGATGGATCGACGGTTGTCGCGGGGGAATGGTGGCCTAAAGATTACAAAGGGACACCGCTCGTATCGTTTGAAGCGGATATTGCGAAAGGACTGGGATTAGGTTTGGGCGATCAAATCAGCGTCAATGTACTTGGCCGAACCATTTCCGCCACAATTTCAAATTTGCGTCGGGTGGATTGGCAATCGATGGGTATTAATTTCGTGATGGTCTTTTCACCCAATAGTTTTGCCGGTGCACCTGCGTCCTATTTGGCGACGCTGACCTTTAAAGGAGGTAGCGACGCCAAGAGTGAAGCAGCACTCTTAAACCAGTCCGCCAAGGCCTATCCAGCCGTAACGGCCATCCGGGTGAAAGAAGCGCTTGAAGCGATCAACGAATTGGTCGGCAAACTGGTGCTCGGCATTCGAGGTGCTAGCGGGGTGACGATTCTAGCCGGTATCCTCGTGCTCGCTGGCGCTTTGGGCGCTGGCCAACGCAATCGAATTCGCGATGCCGTTATTTTGAAAACGCTGGGTGCGACACGGCGGCGCTTACTGCTTGCCTATTGCATTGAATATGGCCTTATCGGGTTCGCTGCGGCCCTTTTTGGCTTATTAGCGGGAACGGGAGCAGCATTTGCGATTGTGACCTTTGCCATGAAAGCCGGATTCGTATTTGCGACCCTCCCCGCGGTCGGAACAATGGCAGTAGCGGTCGCCGCAACGATTTTGATCGGACTGATCGGAACATGGCGGGTTTTAGACGAAAAGCCTTCGGCGCATCTGAAGGGTCAATAATTCAGACGCACGGTACTTTTTTAAGCCGCTCTTGTTTTTGCCATGATCTGACCTCATATTCTTAATGTTCCGCGGATCAAAATCCGTGGGAATGTGACGCAATTTCCAAAAGGGAAAGAAAATGTCTAATTTTGATCGCAACGCGACCGTCTGGGGCCCATCCGGTGCCCGTATTGGCTCGGCGGAATACGATCTGGGCCTTAGGTCCTATATGCTCGGAATTTATAACCACATGACATTGGCGCTAGGGATCTCGGCGCTGATTGCTTGGGGTACATTTATGGCTGCCGTGACATCGGAACCGACGGCCTATCGCATCGCTTCAGAAATGTATCTGACCGATTTTGGTGCGGCGATTTATCTCTCGCCGATCAAGTGGATTGTCATGCTGGCCCCGCTCGGCTTTGTGATGTTCATGTCATTCAGCGTGAACCGCTCCTATCAGACGTTGCTGACGACGTTTTGGGCCTTTGCGGCCGTAATGGGTGTTTCACTTTCAACCGTGTTCTTGGTCTTCAAAATCGGTAGCGTTGTACAAGTGCTGTTTATGACCGCTGCTACTTTCGGCGCGCTTTCGCTCTATGGCTATACGACGCGCCGTAGCCTTTCGGCCATGGGAACCTTTATGATGATGGGCCTTTTCGGCATCATTATCGCGAGCGTCGTGAACATCTTCGTTCAGAGCTCTGCTCTCCAATTTGGCCTGAATGTCTTGGGTATCTTGGTATTTGCCGGTTTGACGGCTTGGGATACGCAGCGCTTAAAAGATCAGTATGACGAAGTTGTTGGCGATGCGGAGCTCGTTGGTAAAGTGTCTGTGATGGGTGCTTTGACGCTCTATCTCGACTTCATCAATATGTTCCAACTGTTGCTGCAACTTTTTGGGCAGCGCAATAACGACTGATTGAACGCCAACAGGAATAAGAAGAGCCCCGGCGAAAGTGAACTGACCCCCGAAGTTGGGTGTCCAACTTTATGGGGTCAGTTCAAAGCTGGGGCTTTTTCATTTCAGACAACCAACCGGACGGGTTTCTCGAGCACCGCTAAGACTCGCGCAAGTTCATGTCCGCGCTTTAGAATGTGACCGGCGGCCGAGACGACCGAATAGGCCCCCTGTTTGCGCGCATATTTGGGGTTCTTCTCAATCCGATAAAGGGGATATTCGGTCGAGCGTCGAAAGACGGAAAAGACCGCGCGATCTTTCAAAAAATCCATCGCATAATCCCGCCACTCGCCATCGGCCACTTTGCGGCCATAGAGGCTCAGGAGCGCATTGAGTTCGTGTCGATCAAAGGTAATCTGGGGCGCTGCCGGAATAGAGTTTGGGAGTGGCTGGGATGCGTTTGACAACCGGCTATCAGTTCGCAATGGCACGATAACGGCAGGCGTTATGCTTTCCTGACTATCTGTCACCCAGACCTCCGATTCACCCTCTTACGATCGTCATCAAAGCTTCATTCGGCCAGACCATCAAGAGGGAATTCAACGCAAAAATCGCAGATCGTGCAAAATGTCATGATTTTGCCGCAGACTGGTCACCTCAATGCCCAAGTAACCATCGATGATTGTTATCGACGCTGATTGCTTTGCGCCACTTTATTGACTGCCCCCCAGCCTTAAAGGGCGCATCTCAAGGTGATCAGCTCGTCCCTGATTGTTTTCCCCGACTGGGCCTGGTGCGCAAGCATCAGGCCTTTTTTATGCGAGGCCTACGGCAAGTAGCGCCTTGCTTTGACGCTCAGTGACGCCATCGACCGAAAAGCCATCAATCGCCTCATTAAATAGACGATAGAAATTCAGCTCAGCATTAAGATGTAAAAACACACCGCCCAAACCAATTGCCGCGCGATCCATAAAGACAAATTCGCGTGGTACCGTCACGGGTCCCTTTTCCTTCAAGGCTTGATGCACCGTAAAAGCTTCCTTGCGGCCATATTCACCGGGAGCCACACCGTCGGCGACGGTTCTCGTTCGATCATCCAAGAGGGGGGCATAAATAAAGCGCGCCCATAGGTTAAGGATTTCAATCAAGTCTTTGCGGAGACCTTTGAAGCCCCATGTCTCATAGGCGTGCACAATCCGTTCCTGATCATTCTCCAAAAGTCCGCGATAGAGATCGACAACACCGCCCACAAAGGAGGGTGGAAAAATACGGATACACCCATAATCCAAAAGGTTGATGCCGCCTGCAAACCCGTCATTTTCAAATACTGTGTAATTACCAAGATGGGGATCGCCATGGATCACCCCGTGATGGCTGAAGGGCAGCCACCAAGCTTTGAACATTGCAGTCGCGAGTTGGTTACGGGTTTCAGTATCTGACTGTTTAAACGACAGCAACGGCTTACCCTCAAGCCACTGCATGGACAGCAAGCGAGCCGTTGAAAGTTCATGATGGATGAGAGGGACTTTTACCAGTGGTTCATGTGCAAGGATTGAATGATACAGGGCGGCGTGCTTGGCCTCCCTTGTGTAATCCAGCTCCTCCCGAATCCTCGCCGCTATTTCTTTGGCTATTTCGCGCGTATCAACGGATGGATCAAATTGCCGATGTAAACCAAACAAGATGCCAAGTTGGCTCAGATCGGCTTCTACCGCTGAGGCCATATCAGGGTATTGCAATTTGACAGCAAGGCTTTCGCCTTCGATTGATGTTGCGCGGTGCACTTGACCAAGCGACGCTGCGGCGGTGGGATGAAGATCAAACTCAGCAAAGCGTGAGCGCCAATTGGATCCCAATTCTGCCATCATGCGGCGTTTAACGAAGGCGGCTCCCATTGGTGGCGCGTTGCTTTGAAGGGTAGCAAGTTCGGTCGCATATTCGGGTGGTAACGCATCCGGAATCGTCGCCATTAATTGCGCAACTTTCATCAACGGGCCTTTCAACCCGCCCAATGCCTGCGTCAAAGCTAAGGCGTTGCCGCGATCGGCGGCATCCGTGCCAAACAAGCGCCCACCGGCTATTCGAGCGGCTACGCCGCCGAGACCCGCCCCAACGCGCGCATAACGCGAAAGGCGTGCCGAAATGCGGTTTCGTTCGGCGTCTTGATTGGAGCCGTTCATTGTTTTTTTCCTGCGATGCGAATGTTCTTCATACGAACGCGGCAGAGTGGCAGATGTATCGCTGAAGGGCCCGCTATTGCGGCCAATTGTCCCTTATCCAGCGCGTAAGGCCGTCTTCACCTATATTTCTGGCAGCGACCTCGAGGATCATTGCCGTTGCGTGGGTTTCAGGAACAAGAAAATCAATATTATTTAAGCCTAAAAACACGAAGATGAAGCTCACGTCGCTCCTCATTCCATCCCCTCAAGTTCCACGATCATCCGCTCGATCAAGGAAAGGCCAACCTGCCAGAAGGCAGGATCGCGGGCGTCGAGACCAAAGGGCTTCAAAAGCTCGGAATGGTGCTTTGTGCCACCCGCCGAAAGCATGGCGAAATAGCGCTCGGCAAAGCCCTCCGATGCGCCTTCATAAACGGCATAGAGCGAGTTTACGAGGCAATCACCAAACGCATAAGCGTAAACATAGAAGGGCGAATGAATGAAATGCGGAATATAGGTCCAGAACGTCTCATACCCCTCCCCTAGTTTGATAGCAGGGCCGAGGCTCTCACGCTGGACATTGAGCCAAATCTCGCAGATTTGCTCAGCCGTCAGCTCACCCTTCCGACGCTCCATATGAATATCGCGTTCAAAACTATAAAAGGCGATCTGCCGAACGACCGTATTGATCATGTCCTCGACCTTTGAGGCGAGCATGGCTTTACGCTGGGCCGGATCCGTAATCCGATCCAAGAGGCGACGGAACGTTAGCATCTCGCCAAAAACCGACGCTGTTTCAGCAAGTGTGAGCGGCGTTGGGGCCATCAGCGAGCCATTCGGCGCAGCTAGAACTTGATGGACGCCATGGCCAAGCTCATGCGCCAATGTCATCACATCGCGTGGCTTGCCGAGGTAATTAACAAGCACATACGGATGCGAAGAGGGAACCGTTGGATGGGCAAATGCACCAGGCGCCTTGCCTGGACGCACGGGTGCGTCGATCCATTGTTTGTCGAAGAAATCCTTGGCAATAGCCGCCATACGAGGCGAGAAATCACCATAGGCATCTAAGACGGTATCGCGTGCTTCGGTCCATGGAATAATCTTCTGATCAACCTTAGGCAACGGGGCGTTGCGGTCCCAATGGTTGAGCTGTCCGACGCCAAACCATTTGGCCTTTAGCTTATAATAACGATGGGAGAGCCGAGGATAGGCTTCACGAACGGCGCTAACCAACGCATCGACCACTTCGCGCTCAACCCGATTAGACAGATGGCGGCTATCGGCCACATCTGAGAAACCCCGCCAGCGATCGGAAATTTCCTTATCCTTGGCGAGCGTATTGGTGATGAGGGTGAAGGTACGAAGATTTTCTTTGAAGGTTGCGGCCAGTGAGTCTGAGGCTTTGTGCCGGATTTCGCCATCTTGATCTTGAAATTTATCAAGGACTGATTCGAGCGTTAGGTCCTCACCTTCAAAGCTGAAGCGAAGATCGGACATGGTTTCGTCAAACAGCCGGTTCCAAGCGCCCGACGCAGTTACCGATTTTTCAAGAAAAACCTGTTCAAGCCGGTCCTCCAGCTGAAACGGCTTTTCCATCCTAATGTCCGCCAGCCAAGGCTTATAATGAGCCAGTGGACCATGCGCTGAGGCAGAATCTAAAACGGCATCGTCGATCCGGTTCAATTCAAGGGGGAAGAAAAGTAGGTCGGAACTGATCTTGGTCGCCCGGTCTTGCGTGTCACCATAGAATTTGGAGCGCTTCGCATCGCTGGTATCACCGGCATAGACGAGACCCGCATAAGACAGGATACGCCCCAAGCGGTCATCGATTGCCTCATAGGTCGCAACACTTTCCGCCAACTGCTGCGACGCATCCGTTTCACGGGCTAACCCGTCGAGCTTGCCCTTATAACGCGCGGCGAAAGCCTTTGATTCGGCTTCAACCCGAATAAAGTCGTCCTCAAACTCCGGCGCGTCCATAGCGCTATACAGATCCGCCAGATTCCATTCAGGCAAAGGCCCTAATTCGATATCTTTTGCTGTTGAAGGCGCAGACGCGGCGGCTGCCAAGAGAACTGACAATTTTGATTCGGAACGAGATTTTAGGTTCATTTCAATACCATTGGCTTTCAATAGGCGGCGAGCAGACCCGCCAAACGGATTTCATATGCTACATATTGGCTGCTTCTAAAAACCGATCAATGGCAAAGGCAAAAAACTTTTCTTTTTGCTGCTCCGTTAAAGCTGCTTTTACCAAATCACCGCAATGTCAAACCGATTCGGGACGATCCGTCCCCGTTGGACGGTTTGAATGCTCAGTACAGTGCTTGTTGTTGATGATGATCCGATACACCGCTCTTTGTTAGAGCGGATTGTCACTCGATTAGGCTATGGCGTTCAAACTGCTCAAAGTGGTGCGGACGCACTTCGTCTCTTAGATAGTCCGGCCGGACAGGCAATCGACATCTTATTGCTTGATCTGGTTATGCCGGATCTCGACGGTATGGGCGTCTTAAATCGGCTGGCATCCATTGGTTCGCGTATCCCGGTTATAACGATGGTAACGCCAAACGCGGTGGATGGCGTCATGGGCGCCATTTCGGCAGGTGCGTCTGATTTTGTCATTAAGCCTGTCGGACCAGAGCGGCTTCAAGTCTCTTTGATGAATGCCCTTCGGTTTAAGTCGCTAATCGCCGGTGTGGAAACCGAACATCGTTTGTCTTCGGATCGCTTAACACTGGACGGCCTTGCAAGTGGCGACCCGGCATTTGCACGAATTGCCGAGCATGCCACCAAGGCGATAAAAAATGACTTTCCGATCCTCATTGAAGGCGAAGAAGGCAGTGGGAAGACGCATCTAGCCCGTGCCATCCACGGCTCTTCACAGCGAAACAAAAAGACCTTCGCGCATATGGACTGCTCGTTGCTTAGAACAACAGAGAGTATTGCCCGCCTTGAATCGGCAATTGAGCGGGTAAAAAACGGAACGCTTTATCTTTCATCGATCCACAGCCTGGATTTTTCTGCACAATCCATGCTTATCCAATCAGCGATGATGACAAACCCCTCGGGTAAAACACCGCGGTTGATTGCGAGCTCCAAGGCAAGTCTTCTGAATCTCGCTCGCTCAGGGGCTTTTCGTGAAGATCTATTCTACCGGCTAACTGTCTCGCCCATTCGAATTCCCTCTTTGCGGGAAAGACCTTTCGATCTTCCTATTTTAGCGGAACGAATTGCCCTTAGAATAGCATCCGAGCAAGGCAAAAACATTCGCGGGCTGACGCATGGTGCGGTTGAAATTATTTGCCAAAAGCCCTGGCTTGGCAATTATCCCGAATTTGAAGCGACTATTCGACTGGCTGTTCAACGTGCATCGACCCCTTGGCTAACGGACGCAGATTTTGATGGTGAATTGGCCGTCAGTTCACAGCCATCAATAGGCGATTATCGAAACGATACGTTAGCCCTCTTTGATTCCAGTGGTGCGCTGCGGCCCTTTTCCGAAATCGAAAACGAAATATTCGAAATGGCACAAAAGCATTGCGGCGGTTCGGTTGGGCGTGCAGCAAAGGCCCTCGGCCTTGGCCGTTCAACGCTTTACCGCAAATTCCAAGAAAAAGACTCTGTTGCTCAGACACAGAGCAGCATAATGATGGGAGATGCAGCGTGAAGCGGCTATTTTTGACCCTTTCCCTTCTGGTTGCGACGCAATGGCCGGCCTATGCTGACGAGCCGATTGCTGAGCAAAACGCGGTTCAACCGATCGATCACGGATCAACGCTCGCAACAAGCGACACATCTGCGCTTGATACGAAACAACCTGTTTCATCCATGGAAATTGCATCGGCCATTTCAGTTGTATTACCGGGTGCCGCCTCTCTTCCCCATATTGCTCGCTTACAAAAGCGGGAATGGGAAACGCTTTCAGCTTTCTATACCGCACGCGAAAATGCTCCCATTTGGGCGGGTGGTGAAGCGGTTCTAAAGCGCACTGCCACACTTACTGATCGTCTATCGCGCGCGGATGAAGATGGCCTCAACCCATCGGATTATCCGCTGCCTTTACGGATCAGCGAGACCGATAGCGCAACAGATCGGGCTTTAGCTGATATTATGATTTCAGCATCCGCTATTGCCTATGCTCGCGATGCACGCGGTGCCCGGATTGATCTTAATCGACTATCAAAACTCATTACGCCAAAACTTGATCTACCCAGTTCAACGGCTGTGCTGGCGAATTTAATCGGCTCGGCAAATCCAGGGGATGCGCTAGCGGGCTATAACCCTCCACAACCCGGATATCGGATCCTCAGAGAAAAATTGGCCATGCTACGCGAAACAACGGCGAGCATTGGTGAGCCATCAAACCATGCAGTGCTTCAGGCCTCAAGAAAGCCGGTTAAGACAAGCACCGCTATGGTGGCGGCTGATCCAGTTACCCCCTATGATCTCATGGCCAATATGGAACGCTGGCGTTGGGTAGAGCGCGATCTCGGTGATCGTTATATCGAGGTTAATCTACCGGAATTCATGCTGCATGTCGTCGATCACGGTTCAATCATCCATTCAACGCGAGCGATTGTTGGCAAGCCGGATACGCCGACACCGATCTTCTCGGAGAAGATGCAATATCTGATCGTGAATCCGTCATGGCACGTTCCTTATTCAATCGTGAAAAAGGAATTTCTGCCAAAGCTTGCTGAAGATCCGGATTATGCGGCGAAGTCCGGATATGAGGTCACCCAAAATGGCGATCTGGTTACCATCCGCCAACCACCGGGGGAGCGGAACGCGCTAGGCTTTGTGAAATTCATGTTTCCTAACCAGCATTCCGTCTATTTGCACGACACGCCAACCCGAAAGCTTTTTGCCAATACGGAGCGCGACTACAGCCATGGATGTGTTCGGGTAGAAGATCCATTTTCTCTTGCTTCCGTTGTGCTCGACGACCCAAAATATTCAACAGATGACCTCAAGTCTTTGATTGGTAAGGGTGAGAGGGTTATTCGGTTGAAAGCACCGCTGCCTGTCCAACTAACCTATTTTACCGTGGTCCCGGACCAAACAGGCGAACTTCACCATGTTGGTGACATCTATGGCTACGACCAGAGCGTGGAAGCAGCCCTTGGGCTTGGACAGCCACGGGCCTATGCCGCATTAAAGTAAATACGGCCTAGGCATATGCCTGCCGAATTTAGGCATTCCTGATCTGGCGACCGAAGGCGTTATACTGCCTTTATTCTGCTGGATGATGGAGCAATGAATGTCCGCCTCGTTTCTGGAACATATTACGGCAACACTCGACACAATTCGTGCGGACGGGCTTTATAAAACAGAACGTGAGATCGTCACGCCCCAATCGGGCCATATAGCCATTGCCGATGGCGTGCAGCGCCGTCCTATGCTCAATCTTTGCGCCAATAATTATCTCGGCCTCGCCGATCATCCCGAGATTATAGCCGCAGCTAAACAAGCTCTTGATGCCGATGGATTTGGTATGGCTTCCGTCCGCTTTATTTGTGGCACGCAGACCATTCATCGCGAACTTGAACGCGCGATCGCAACCTATCTTGGTAAAGACGATGCCATTCTCTTTGCTGCATGTTTTGATGCAAATGGCGGCGTATTTGAGCCCCTTCTTGAAGCTGAGGACGCCATTATTTCCGATAGCCTAAATCACGCCTCCATCATCGACGGCGTGCGTCTGTCAAAAGCCAAACGCTACCGCTACGCCAATAGCGATATGAGCGAATTAGAGGATCGACTGAAAGAAGCCAATAAAGAGGGTGCACGCTTCAAGCTCATTGTAACGGACGGTGTGTTTTCAATGGATGGCTTTGTAGCCAATCTGCCCGCGATCTGTGAACTCGCCGAGCGATATGGTGCCATGGTAATGGTTGATGATTGCCACGCAACGGGACATCTCGGGCCAGAAGGCAAAGGAACACCTGCTTTAACAGGCGTAGGTCAACGCGTCGATATTGTAACAGGTACCCTTGGTAAAACGCTTGGTGGCGCCATGGGCGGGTTTATTGCAGCCGCTCAACCGATTATCGATTTACTGCGCCAACGGGCTAGGCCCTATTTGTTTTCGAATAGTCTTGCACCTTCTATCGCCGCTGGATCACTGAAGGCGATTGAAATTGCACGGCATGCTGATGATAGACGTGCTAAACTTATGCGAAACACCTCACGCTTTCGCGAAGGAATGACAAAGGTTGGCTTTGAGCTTCTACCCGGTGATACTCCAATCATCCCGGTTATGCTGCATGAAGCAAACCTTGCTCAAGATATGGCACGCGAACTTGATCGGCGGGGCATTTATGTTGCCGGTTTCTTCTTCCCCGTTGTTCCAAAAGGACGCGCTCGTATTCGAACGCAAATGTCGGCGGCGCTGGACGATAGCGATATCGATACGGCAATTGCTGCGTTTACGGATGCAGGACGTCAGCTGGGAATCATCTAACCATAAAAAGGCCAACCGCTATGCGTGCTCTCATTAAGGCAAAGGCAGAACAAGGTCTCTGGATGGGTGATGAGCCCGTGCCGCAGATTGGTCCGGATGATGTGCTTGTTAAAGTGAACAAAACAGGCATTTGCGGCACTGATATTCACATTTATAAATGGGATGAATGGGCGCAGAAAACCATACCTATTCCCATGGTTGTTGGACATGAATTTGCCGGCGAGATCGTTGAAATTGGCTCGCATGTGAGAGGCTTTAAAATAGGTCAACGTGTCTCAGGCGAAGGCCATATCATCGGCATGAAAAGCCGGGCAAGCCGTGCTGGTAAATTTCATATGGACCCTGAGACACGCGGAATAGGTGTCAATATTCCGGGAGCGTTTGCCGATTATGTGCGCTTTCCAGCCTTCAATATTGTGCCGCTGCCGGATGATATTGACGATGAGCTTGGCGCGATCCTCGATCCGCTAGGCAACGCGGTTCATACGGCACTTGCGTTTGATTTGATTGGGGAAGATGTCCTGATCACAGGAGCCGGACCCATCGGCATTATGAGCGCTGCCATCGCGCGGCATATCGGTGCGCGCCATGTCGTAATCACCGATATGAATCCAACGCGTCTGGAGCTCGCACGGCGAGTTGCCGATGTTGTAACGGTCGATGTTTCAAAAGAAGATTTAAAAGATGTAATGCATCGTCTGGGCATGCGTGAAGGCTTTGATATTGGTCTTGAAATGAGTGGTGCGCCACAAGCGTTTGAGCAAATGGTCGACAATCTTGTTATGGGCGGAAAGATCGCTTTGTTAGGGATTCCATCAAAGCCTTTCATGACCGATTGGTCTAAAATGGTTTTTAAGGTGCTGACCATTAAATGCATCTATGGCCGCGAAATGTTTGAGACCTGGTATAAAATGCTTGCCATGTTACAAAGCGGACTTGATGTGCGCAAAGTGATTACGCACAGGCTTCCGGCATCGGATTTTCTTGCGGGCTTTGAAACAATGGCTCGCGGCGAGAGCGGCAAGATCGTGCTTGATTGGACCAAAGGGCGCTGAGAAGCCCAGCGGAAACGGGTGGCCTTAAGTTGTCATATGAACGAGAAGCGTCATGTCAGCTTCGATGATTCGTATGAAAAGGCCTTACCATGTCCGCACCCTCGCCATTTCGCGCCATAGGTCCCGTTGAATGGGTTGCGTTGATCACGCTCTCGGTGATTTGGGGCGGGTCTTATCTCTTCATGAAGATTGCGGTGGGCTATCTACCGGTTTTCACGATTGTGTTTATGCGCGTGGCACTGGGCGGGATGACACTTGGGGCTATTTTGTTGATCTCCGGGTTAGGCATACCTCGCGGATGGCATAAATGGCGCGCCTTTATGGTGATGGGTATTCTCAATAATGTCGTGCCTATGTCATTGATTGTCTTTGGTACCCATTCAATCAGCGCAGGCTTGGCGTCGATCATCAATGCAATGACGCCCATTTTTACGCTTTTGTTTGCCCATCTGCTTACGACGGACGAGAGGCTAACACCGTATAAGCTAATTGGAATAGGACTTGGATTTTGCGGCGTGATTGTCCTGATCGGCCCAGGATTGCTGCTGAATATCGATGCGAGTGTGATTGGTGAATTAGCCTGCGTTGGCGCAGCCATTTCCTACGCGACATCAAATATTTTTGGTCGCCGTTTTGTATCCATGGGCTTGAAGCCACTTGAAATCGCTTTCGGACAAGTCAGCAGTTCTAGTCTGATTTTATTACCTATTGCTTGTCTCGTCGAACAACCTTGGACGCTCGCTGCACCGCCGACCTACGCGATCTTGAGTGTCCTCGCACTCGGCATGCTGTGCACCGGCATTGCCTATCTTCTCTTTTTCCGCGTGTTAACGCGCTCAGGTGCCGTAGCCATCGCCCTTGTAACGCTTCTCATACCGCCCAGCGCGATAACGATGGGAGCTGTCGTCTTGGGCGAGCCGATCAGTCCACAAAATCTGGTAGGCATGGCTCTGATTGCGATCGGGCTTATGGCCGTCAACCGCAAAAAGGTATGATTAGGCGACCAGATGGCCAAACATCTCGACCACCCTCTCATACACCGCCCGCTTGAACGGAATGATCAGGTTGGGCAGATCGTGCATCGGTGCCCATTTCCACTCGGCAAATTCAGGCTTATGTCCGCCAGGTGGGGCTAGGATATTAATTTCGCTTTCATTCCCATCGAAGCGGAAAGCAAACCATTTTTGGGTTTGACCACGATATTTGCCGCGCCAAGCTTCTTTGGCGACCGCAGGCGGCAAATCATAGGTTAACCAATCAGGGGCTTCGGCCAGTAGCGTTACACTCGTCACCCCTGTTTCCTCGGCTAATTCCCGTAAGGCTGCGGGATAGGGATCTTCACCGGGATCAATCCCGCCTTGTGGCATTTGCCAGGCATGAGATGCATCGACATGCTCGGGTCCAGCCTCTGCGCGGCGACGACCGACAAAAACCTCGTTGCGACTGTTCAGCAGCATAATGCCAACATTCCGGCGATAGGGCAGATCCTCATGACGCATTTCGATTATCCATCTCCATGCAGTAGCGCACTCACCGGCACCAATCGATAGCCCCGTGAAGCAAGCCCCGCGCTCCAATTCCTTAGACGGTCTATCGCGAGAGGTGTTGTTGCCGCAACCCCAATGGCCATTCCTCGCTTATTGGCCTTTTGTTCTAGGTACTGCAGCGCTTCATCGATAGCCTGGGGCTGAAAATCCTGATCCAACAGAAGTGTTAAATCATCCGCGGCATAATCAATGACGCCAAGGCCACGATTTTGAACCTCTGAAAGAACGGCGCGAACTGAGCCATTGTCGGATAGTCGGCCCTTGAATTGGCCTGAAACGCCAAAATATCCTTGAAATCGAGCCATAGCCCAAAATAGCTGCTGATGGTTTTCGTCGACATCGACGCTGTCGGAAAGGGCACTTGGTCCGGCACTTCCCGGCGGACCATCAGGATCACGAATGGGAAGATCCAGCATAACCTCGTGCCCCTCATTTCGGATATCGGCCGCTTGACGCACGAGATCGGAACTATAGGGCGATAGTGCAAAGGAAACGTTGGTTGGCAATTTGACCATGGCTTCAACAGTTGTCAGTTGCCCGATACCAGCTCCGGTCAATAAGATCGCAATACGGGGAGCATCCGCTAATACACCTGCTACGGGCGCCATCGGCCTCGCATAAAGGTCGAATGGCCGAGTTCCGTCCTCTGCTATCTTTGGCAGCAGTCCTGATGAATGAGGCTCGATAACCCGTGGATCAGGGGCGGGTTGCAAACTTCGTCCATTTTTTGGTTGGAACGAAGGCTTTCCTTCGGCTGCCGGCGATGGGGATGGTGTCGGCCAGGGAATCGTCACCACAGCTTCTGGCGGAGCCAATTGCCATCGCCATAAATAGACGCCACTGACGAGAATCGCGATCAAAGCGCCACCTAAAATCGCTATAAGGGTGAGGGAGTTAAAAGCACCGCGTGCGACATCAGGCGACGGTGCGTCTTGGGCAGCAATGACTGTCATAGAAAAAACCTCAACATCCCTATCGGATGCTGAGGCTAAGCAAAAACTGCGAATTTATGGTTAAAACAGCGCCACTAAAGGCGCTGTTTGGCGATCAGATTCAAGCCAATCGGCAATTAATTGGCCGTTGAACCCGAATTACCTTTGACGACAGCGTCAGCATTTTTTAGGCCACGCAACAAATCAAGCGCATAATTCAATTGCTTGTCTTGCTTTGGATCAAGCGGGACATAGGCCGACGAGCCGCCCTGCTCATTGTCGCCATTTTTCAAATGGCCCTTAAGCGCCGCCTCGCCTTTGGTTTCATCCTTGCCCTTAAATTCATCCGGAACATCCGGTAGAACTTGGATGTCTGGATCAATTCCCTTAGCTTGGATGGATCGCCCCGATGGGGTGTAATAGCGCGCGGTTGTAAGGCGTAAAGCACCGTTCGCGCCTAAAGGAATAATCGTTTGAACCGAGCCCTTACCGAAGGAACGCGTTCCGATGATCGTTGCGCGCTTATGGTCTTGCAAGGCGCCCGCGACAATTTCAGATGCGGAAGCAGAGCCGCCATTGATCAGCACGACCAATGGTTTGCCATTCGTCAGATCGCCGGAACGCGCCATGTAACGTTGAGCGTCATCGGCGTTACGGCCACGGGTGGATACAATTTCGCCGCGCTCAAGGAATGCATCGGACACGGCAATCGCTTGATCCAGTAAACCGCCGGGATCGTTGCGAAGGTCAACAATATAGCCTTTTAACTTATCGGCCGGAATATCACGTCCGAACTGATCAAGGGCCGCTTTGAGGCCGTCGAAGGTTTTCTCGGTGAATTGCGTGATCCGGATGTAGCCGACGTCACCTTCATTGCGTGGTTTTACGGATGAAATCTTAATCACCTCGCGAACCAAGGTCACATCGAAGGAATCAGCTTTGCCCTTTCGGCTAATTTTCAAAACAACAGGGCTCTTCACCGGACCGCGCATCTTATCGACGGCTTGATTAAGGGTTAGACCTTGTACGGCGTCGCCATCAATGGCCACAATCAAGTCGCCGGCTAACAGGCCTGCGCGGGACGCCGGCGTATCGTCGATCGGCGTGACAACCTTTACGTATCCGTCTTCTTGGGTAACTTCGATGCCGAGCCCACCAAATTCGCCTTTGGTCTGGACTTGCATATCCTTAAAGCTCTTCGGATCCATATAGCTCGAATGCGGGTCAAGCCCTGCCAACATGCCGCTAATGGCCGATTCGACTAATTTGGAATCGTCAGGCTTTTCGACATAATCGGTCCGAATTTTTTCAAATACGTCACCGAAAAGATTAAGCTGACGGTAGGTTTCTGATCCCGCGGCCACCGCACTCACGGAACCGAGAGGCAGTCCTTGAAAGGCAAATGCAACGAGGCCTCCGCCAAACACGGCGCCGGTCAGAAGATAGGTCAGCTTACGCATCATCCACGAACTTTCTCATTCGAGCCCGAAGCCCACCAGGGCGTCGGATCTATTGGTGTTCCGTCTTTTCGGAACTCTATATATAGGGTCGGTACTCTCTTATCAGAAGATGGTTGACCAGAAGTATCTTTTTGAGGATCACCCATTGTCGCTACCGGCTCGCCGGCGAGTACGAACTGACCGAGACTTACGCTGATCCGGTCCATACCTGCAAGCAAGATATAATACCCTCCGCCAACATTTAGGATCAAGAGTTGACCATAGGTCCGAAACGGTCCGGCATAGGAAACCCAACCATCCGAGGGAGCGGAGACGATCGCATTCGGACGGGTCGCAAACGAAATTCCTTTGGTGACGCCGCCGACCGGGTCACGCTTATTATAGCCAGTGAGGAGGCTACCATTCACCGGTTGCGGTAAAAGCCCCTTTAATTCACCAAACGAAACCTTTGGAGCGAGCCGGGAAGGATCATGAAAGGCCAAAGCGGCAAACCGATTACGGGCATCTTTAGCCGCTGGATCATTGGCCGATTTTGCATCTTCCTCATTCTTTGCCGACGCAGAATTGGCGTCGCGCGTTGCCTTCGAAACGCTATCGACTTCACCCTCAACCCGTCCAAGCAAGTCCTTTAATGTCTGGCTCTTGGCCGCCAGGGAAGCCACTTGGGCCGCCTGTTCATTGGCTTTACTCTCCGCGCCCGCAATGTCCTTTTGCCGTGCTGAAACAAGGAGCTCTATATCTTGGCGATCACGAACAAGGCTCGCTACGTCTTTAGCCAACGCATCGCGTTCGGCTGCGGCCGTCTGCTTGATCCGTTCAATGGCTGAAAGGTCAGCCAGCAAAGCGTCCGTTTCGCCTTTTAGTTCCGGAACAACGGAACCAAGTAGGATGCTACTTCTAACGGTATCGAGAGCAGATTCGGGATCGGCCAATAGCAATGGCGGTGGTGTTGCACCGACCCGCTGCAGGGCCGCCAACACATCAATAACAACCGCCCTCCTGCTTTCGAGCGACGCCCGCGCCTTAGCTTCCGACCCCTTAAGTGTTCCAAGCCGCTCCTCGACCGCAGCAATTCGTAGTTCGGTTGCTTTTATACGATCGGCGGTTTCGATCATGCGCTGGCTGAGGCGCGTTCGATCAGAACGCAAGGTTTCAATTTCCGCAGCAAGCTTGGCGCGGTCTTCAGCGCCAGTCGCGAGCAGGCGCTCCGTCTCGTCTAGTTCGAGCTTGCGCGAAGCCGTATCAGCTCCCGAAATCATCGACGACGGTGCGACACTGGGCGTTTGCGTCTGCGCAAAGCCATCCCTTGAGAAAAGCGCAGATAACAAGACTGACCCGAAGATAAGCATGGTTCGAGAAGAGATCATGCCTGCGTTCGTTCCCCTCAAGCGCGATGATAAGGATGGCCAGCCAATAGCGTCATTGCGCGATACAATTGTTCGGACAGCACGATTCGAGCAAGTTGGTGCGGCAAAGTCATGGCACCGAATGCCAATTTGTGTTGCGCGGCCTTAACCACTGTCGGGTCAAGTCCATCAGCTCCACCAATAATAAAAGCAAGGTTTCGTGCTCCACCGTCCCGCAAATTTTCATTCCAACGCGAAAATTCTTCACTTGTCGGAGATTGTCCGGTCTCGTCTAGAGCAATATGAGGCACGCCCTCAAGACGTGTCAAAATCGAACGGCCTTCTTCGATCTTCCGATCAACCGCCCGCGTGGCACGACTTTCGGCCAGCTCAACGACGTCAAATCCTGTAAAGCCAAGCGCCTTTCCAAGATCTCGCGAACGTTCCAGATACCGGGTCACCAGAGCGCGCTCTGGCCCTTCCTTTAATCGTCCCACGGCGAGGAGGGTAATCTTCACCGTACTGTGATCAAGAAACGCCGCGTTCGGCCGGGCGATCTGAGCCCCACATCTTTTCAAGATTATAGAAACTGCGGACCTCAGGACGGAAAACGTGCAGGATCACGTCGCCGGCATCGATAAGGACCCAGTCACAATGGGGCTGTCCCTCAACGCGAATGCCCGTGTGGCCCTGCTGCTTGAGCATTTCAACAATCTGATCCGCAATTGCGCTGACATGACGATTAACGCGACCCGTGGTGATTACCATGGCGTCTGCGAGTGTCGTCTTACCTGCCAGATCAATGACAACCGTTTGCTCGGCCTTTGCATCCTCAAGCGTTTCAAGAATGCTTGACAGCATGTCGCTCCGTTCAACCGGCTTGGCGGCGAGGGCGGAGGGCCGGGACGTTGTTGTCGCGGCACGCGAAATCTGTTGTGTCAGTGTCATCACCTTCGATGTTTCGTCCCATCATTAGGACAAAATGATCATGCCTTATTCGGCTCTGATTTTCAACCTAATCCTTATTATCGGTGTTTTTCCGACGATCCCGTAATTCAGTTGACGACAAACCCGAACGACGGCCATGAAAAAAAATCCACGCCGGCTTCTTGCTTAGTACAAGGTTTTTTGCAGACGATTCCTTGTTACGAAATTGACCAAAAGCCAAAGCAGCATGGGCGCGTGCGGCCGATAGGGTTGAGCCCGGGCGATCAAAAACAGCCATCGGCATGATGCTGATAATATCGTTCCAACGGAACCATCGGTGAAAACCTACCAAATTATCCGCACCCATCAACCAAACAAAATGGACGGTTGGGTGACGCGCTTTTAGCCAAGCCAGCGTATCATAGGTGTACCGTGTGCCGATCGCATCCTCGATTAGGCTGACTTTGATTCGCGGATGATTGGCCATTTCGACGGCTTGCGCCCGACGCGCCAGTGGATCTGGTAAGGCGGAATTGTCTTTGAGTGGGTTGCCCGGTGTAACAAGCCACCAGACCTGATCGAGCCCTAGTCGCTTCAAAGCGATCAAGCTTATCATTCGATGCGCGGCATGGGGCGGATTAAACGACCCCCCCAATATACCAATTCGCATGCCGGGCGCATGTGACGGTAAAGGCGGCGCAGGGTGCGGGTTCTTGGTCCGTTTCATCGGGCGATCTTTGCCGAATTTCGATCGCTATTCAATCGTTGCCTGCAAATTGTAATTCGTAAAGGCGTGAATAGACCCCACCATTGGCAAGTAGCTCTTTATGAGAACCTTTTTCAACTATATGCCCATGATCGAGGACATAGATGCAATTTGCGTTGGCAACTGTTGCAAGCCTGTGCGCGATGATGAGCGTTGTGCGTCCATGCATCAGGCGGGACAAGGCTTCTTGAATGGCGGCATCCGACTCGGCATCCAGAGCAGAGGTAGGCTCATCTAACAGCAATATCGGAGCGTCCTTCAGAAACGCCCGTGCAATGGCAATTCTCTGCCTTTGCCCGCCGGACAATTTACCCCCAAACTCACCAACAATCGTTGCATACCCTTCTGGAAGCGACGTAATAAAATCATGCGCAGCTGCTTTTCGTGCAGCTTCCATCATCTCTTGTTCGCTGGCCGCAGGACGACCGCGCATGATGTTTTCCGCTATGGTTCCCTCGAACAAAAAGACATCCTGACCAACAAGGGAAACATGGTCATAAAGAGAAGCGGCCGATATATCGGATAAGGACTGGCCATCAATCATAATGCGACCCGCCTGGGGCGACCAAAATCGCATGATCAAATTGAAAATGCTTGATTTGCCACTTCCCGACAGACCAACGAGCGCCGTTATCTCGCCGCCTTTGGCTTGCACATTAACGTCATGTAAAATCGGCGATTGAGGATCATAGCCGAACGATACAGAATTTAAGCTGACATCACCCTTTGTGACGCTTAGCGATAGCGCATCAATCCGGTCAAGTGTGGACGGAGGTAAATCTACCAGCTCGTATAGCATACGAACGCCAACGGCAGACGCGGCAAGCGATAAGTGTAACCGGGCAAGTCGGCGTGCCGGTTCAGTCATCATCAAAAGCGCCGTGATAAAGGAAAAAAATTCACCCGGTGTGGCGCCTTCATTGATCACGCGCCAACCGCCGTAAAAGATGACGCTTGAAACAGCGATACCGCCCAATGTGTCAATGAGTGGAACGGTAACCGCTTGCACGCCGACCATGCGATTGGATAAACGCTCAACCGATCCGACGGATGCTGCCATACGTTTACGCATCGCATCTTCGAGACGAAATGCTTTAATGACCCGTATGCCGTGGATCGCCTCTTGAATGGTTGCCACTGTCGCGGCAACAGAGCGCACTTCACTGCCAAACAAGACTCTTACACGGCGTAAAAGTTGAGTGATAACGGCAAATAAAATTGGCAAGCCAATTAAGGCAATACCCGTCAAAACGATGTCTTGTGACATCATAACGAACAAGAGGCCCGCCACGGTTAACAGATCACGACCCAATGATGTTGCGATAAGATTAAGTGCGGAACTTGCAGCCTGAGCATTATAGGTGATCCGCGTCACCAGATCTGACGACGGGCTGTTCTGAAAGAAGGGCACATCTTGTGCAAGAATAGCATTGAAAATTTTACGCTGAGTAGAGGCTACAATCGCATTACCAATGCGTGCCAGAATGACTTCCTGTCCATAAGAAGCAAATCCCTTAATGATATAAATAAGGGCGACGCTTCCACAAATAAGGATCATCACACTGGCATCCCGATCAATGAAAACCTTATTGATCAGATCGCGCATGATCCACGCACTGAAGCCTGTAGCGCCGGCAACCAACGCCATACAAAAAATAGCGACGGCATAGCGTGGGAGAAAAACACGGAGATTTTCTGAAACCAGCCGTTGAAGGACTCCAAAATCGCTAACAAGCGTTTTTAAACTTGGCTTTTCAGACATGTCTCAATCCAATTGAATACAAACACCATAGGGGCTGCTGACGCCGCTCCCACCTTGAGACAAAAATCCAATTCACTGAGAAGCCTCAGCCATCAATTGATTGGAACTGCGTTCAATTTGATCTTGGATTAAATTGAAAAAAGCGTTGCGATCGAGACCGGGCTGAATAGGGGGCAAAATATCGACGATGATTTTACCACGCTTTAATTTCATGGATCGCCGGGGCCAATAAACGCCGGAATTTAAGCCAATCGGAAGACAGGAAACATGAAGCCCCTCATAGAGCTTAGCGACACCAAATCGATAAACCGGAGGTGCTCCCGGCGGACGCCTCGTTCCTTCCGGAAAAACAAGAATTTGACGGCCACGATCGGCATGGATTTCGCGATCCGCAGCTCGCGTTAATTTTATCAACGCCCTCGAACCGTCTTTCCGGTTAATAGGCACGTTGCGCATTTTATAAATGAACCATCCGAAAAACGGAATAAAGGTCAGCTCACGTTTGAGAATAAAACAAGGATCGTCAAACAATCCGAGGAGCATAAAGGTCTCCCAGATTGATTGATGTTTTACGGCGACGAGCAAAGGGCCTTTTGGTATGTTTTCGAGACCGCGAAATTCGACGTTTATGCCACCAGCGATGCGGCAGAGCCAAAGAAAATAACGCCCCCAACTCCGCGCCAAGAGTGTAACGGCTCGGCGAGGAAGAATAAGCACGATAAGTCCGACCAGCATAAAGACGATCAGACTTAAATAGACTGCTGTCATAAAGAAAAACGCCCTTATTGGCATTGAGAACCTTCTGCTTTACGTCAACCGGAGCAATAAAAAGCCATTCTTACAACTCTTTTGTAATGTTTGGCGCTGATCCGTAAACCAAACGGCCAAAATGCGCGAGCCCGTTTTCATCGTTTTGCGGCTAATTCACCTGTCATACACTCAGGAAAGACGCCCGATTGTGCGATAAACCGTCATGCGGGACGCAGCGCCTGCGATAAGGCCGACCAAAATAATCACACCAAACGTAACAAGAATTATCCCCCAATCGAGAAAAATCGTACTGGGAGTTCCAGAAAAATCACCGATAAGCGAAGCGGCTGCACCAATTTTGAGTGCTACCAACAACAAAATGGCGGCGCCTCCGCCTAGCAGTCCGCCCCGAACACCCAAAACGGCAAAATGGCTCTGAAACTGGGCGGCAATATATCGGTCATCCGCCCCTATGAAATGCAAGACCTCGATGATTTCGCGATTTCCCGCCATCGCGCCTCGGGTCGCAAAGACGATGGTTAAACCGGTTGCTAAAATGACGAGAACGAGCGCGCCAAATGAAACCGTCAAAAACCCATCCGACAATCGACCCAATCTTTTGGTCCAGGTTCGATGGTCATCGAGGCTGGCACCCGGCACCACTTCCGATATTGATTTTCCAAGGGCTACGAGATCAGGAGGCTGATCCGTATTAATTCGCACCGCGATCAAACGCGGAATAGGCAGATTTTCAATCGACGATGCCGGGCCAAGCCATGGCTCCAATAGCTTGGCGGATTCGTCACGGGAGAGGGCTTTTACGGAGCTGATACCGGCAGTCCCACGCAATATATCGCTTACCCGAACAATATCCGTATCAATAGATCGCGCGCCCTGGGGTTTAAGCTGAACGGTCACCTCGGACGCCATCATGACCTGCCAACGCATTGCCGTTCCGGCGGCAAATTGTGCAGAGCCAGATGTGAGCGCTGCTAAAAATGTCAAGATTGCGACAACGGCAACCAGTGCTCGATCTGTCACTTGATCGGCCGCAACCAACGGATCCCGTCCAAAAAGAGGCAGTAGACGCCTCAATTTTCCGAAAAAACCATGTTTCAATGGGCGATTTTCAGACATCGCTAGCCTCAACATAAAGCCGGCGTTCCGCTAAAACGAGCCGACGGGCACCGTCGATCTGGTCCATCAGCCCAAGATCGTGAGTGGCGATTAGGATCGCGGTCCCAGAACGGTTCATCTCAACAAATAACCTTAGGAGGCGGCGCGCTAAGGAGGGATCAACATTTCCGGTCGGCTCGTCAGCAAGCAATAATTCGGGTTGTGCGACGAGGGCGCGAGCGATTGACGCGCGCTGCTTTTCGCCGCCCGAAAGGACGGGCGGCTTAGCATGAATGAGATCGCCTAACCCTACCCAACTCAACAATTCGGTTACCTCCGCGCGGTAGGTGACTTCTTCACGCCCCTGCACTTTTAAGGGAAGGGCTACATTCTCATAGGTTGTTAGGTGGTCGAGTAGGCGGAAATCCTGAAAAACAATGCCCATACGGCGGCGAAGCGCCGTTAATCCATCTTTTTCGAGAAGACTCGTATCCTGCCCAAACAAGACAACGGTGCCGCGCGTTGGCTTCAACGCCTGCATGATCAAACGCAATAAGGTGGTTTTTCCAGTGCCCGAAGCGCCCGTTAAAAACTGAAACGACTGAGGCTCGATTGAAAAGCTGACATCCGTCAGCGTCTCCGCTGCCACGCCGTAACGCAAACCAACATTTTCAAAACGGACAAGCTCCCCGACGGAGCGATGAGGAAAAGCCTGCAAAGAACTTTCAATCTTCTTTAAGGTCGTGAGCGCATGATGCGGACCGAAGCCAAATTTCGTCCCACAGAAACATCATAGCTGATTCGTCATGTTGATCGTCTGTCCAAATTGCTCCCGGTCCTATCTCGTTCGCGCTGCCGATCTCGGTCAAAACCAAAGATTGGTGCGGTGCGGAGGTTGCCAAACGTCGTGGCGGCCAGAAGAGGCCCAAGACCAAACGTCGGGCAACGCAGAAATACACTTAAAGACGGACGGTTTCGAGGCTCTAGCGCAAAATTCAAACCAAAGTGGCGTTAAAAAGCCACCCTTTTTGAAACTCGTTACCTTAGGCGCAACGGCTGCGGCGATGACGGGCCTAGCCATCATCGCGCTCAATGATCGGGCGGAATTAATTGTTACTCGGGCCATTGGCTGGATCGACGCCGCAATCCCCGGCAATGGTTTACAAGGAATTTCGTTCGCCAATGTCAAAACTTCGTTGGATGCCGAACGAGGAGAGACCTCGCTCCTCGTTGAAGGCGAAATTAGGTCTGATTCGGAAATTTTGAAGAAATTACCTGAAATTCAGTTCACCATGCGGGACGAAGCCGAAAATACTATTTTTCAGTGGATGATCCCGGCTCCAGCCCCAACAATTACAAAGGGGGAAGCCGTTAGCTTCAAAGCAAGGCTTGCCTCGCCGCCAAGGGACGCTAAGAACATTAACATCAAATTTTCCGGCGCCTCATGAGTGGGGGCGGAAAAGCCCTTGTTCAGAACGGAATTGACGATGGTACAGGAAAGACGAGTTCGCGTTCTGATCGATGAGAACAAGATCGCCCGCCGTAACCAAGAAATTGCTGCGGACATCGCGAAGCGCAATCCAAAGGACCTGCTTATCGTCGCGATTTTAAAAGGCAGCTTCATGTTTGCGGCTGATCTTATGCGCGCCCTGCACCATGAAGGTCTTATGCCGCAGGTCGAGTTTATGCATCTGTCGAGCTATCGCGATGCCACGGTTTCATCAGGACAAGTGGTTATTCTGAAAGATGTCGAAAGCGATGTTCGCGACCGAGATGTCATACTGATCGACGATATTCTTGAATCGGGGCGTACGATTGCTTTTGCGAAAGACCTTTTGGCGGCTCGCGGCGCGCGGGTTTTGACCTGCTGTCTGCTGGAAAAGCCCGGCAAACGCGCTGTTTCAATTGAAGCGGACTTTGTTGGATTTTCTTGTCCCGATCTTTTTGTCGTTGGTTACGGTATGGATGTCGCCCATTCTTATCGACAACTGCCCTATATTGGCGTGGTCGAGACCGAGCCAGGTGAGTAACCCGCTAATGTGCTGGTAACCAATGGTCTAAAAAACGATCCAGCCATACTTTAACGGCGTGATCATACTGGAACCAGCCCGATCGATGCTCGTCTGGAGCCTGTGCGCCTTTGTGGTTCATCCGCTCAAACGCACGGGTCGTCCAACGGCAGATCATCGCATAGGTAACTTCGGGGTGAAATTGTAATCCATATCCATGCGGCCCCAAACGAAAGGCCTGGTTCGGGAAAGAGCTTCCCTGCGCCAAAAGCTCGGCACCTTTTGGGAGGTCAAAACCTTCCCGATGCCAGTGATAGACTTGGGAAGGCCAATCCGCACCGCATTTGTGCGATAAAGCTAATCCTGCATCCGTCGGAGAAAGGCCATAATACCCTATCTCCGTCTCTTCATCTGGATGCTGATAGACGCGCGCGCCGACAACACGGCAGAGCATTTGTGCCCCTAAGCAAAGGCCAAGATAAGGAATTTCCGCTTGATTGAAACGCTCAATGCATCTCAATTCGTGGGTAATCCAGGCGTCAGGATCATTGGCACTCATCGGCCCGCCAAAAACAACCATGCCCGAATGATGAGCCGGAGTGTCCGGAAGCGTGTCACCAAGCGGCGGTCGGCGAATATCGAGCGCATAGCCGCGTTGACGAAGCTCGAACCCCACCCGCCCGGGTGAGGACTGCTCCTGGTGCAAGACAATAAGGATCGGCTTTTTCACAAAACACGCAGCGGCTGATTAAAGAATTCCATAGAATGTTGTCACGAGCGAGCCCGTTCGTCGAGCCTTTTTACGGAGCAGATGCTTACCCGCGCCCATAAACATCCTCGATCCGCACAATATCATCTTCGCCGGTGTAGCTTCCGACTTGTACCTCGATAATCTCGAGTGGCACTTTACCGGGATTGGCCAAACGGTGGATTTCGCCAATTGGAATATAGGTGCTCTCATTCTCATGGAGCTCCATCACCTTATCGCCGACGGTGACTTCGGCCGTACCGGAAACAACAACCCAATGTTCAGAACGGTGGTGGTGCTTTTGGAGGGAAAGGCGACCACCTGGCTTGACTGTGATCCGCTTGACTTGGAACCGGCTACCAATATCGATCCGCTGATAAGCGCCCCAAGGGCGATACATTTTAAGATGCTCGCTCGCCTCACGGACCCCTTTGGCCTTCATTTCTTCAACGAGCGTTTTGACGTCGCCCGAAGCGTCGCGGCTCGCCACGAACACGGCGTCTCTGGTCGTGACGACCACAACATCATCAAGTCCTGCAACCGTTGTTAAGACGTCGTCAGAATGGACAAGGCTGCCGGAAGTTCCAAGAAGCGTTACATTGCCACTTACCCGATTGCCCTTGTCGTCCCGATCAGACGCCTCCCATAGTGCGCCCCACGTCCCAATATCGGACCAATCGAAAGAGGCTTTAACAACCGCAGCAAGCTTGGTTTTCTGCATCACAGCGTAGTCGATCGAGATTTTTGGAGCCTTGGCAAATTCGGCTTCCCCTAGACGAAGCGCACCCAAATCCAACGTGTGGTTGGCCAAGGCTTCGCCCGCAATGGCCGCAATATCCGGCGCAAAGGCCTCAATTTCGGCCAGCATCGCCTCGGGTTGGAACATGAAATTGCCAGAGTTCCAAAGGCATCCTTCGGCGATTAATTGACTAGCTTTAACCGCATCGGGCTTTTCCAAGAACATAGCGACAGCTTTGGCGTCACCCTCGACCGCATCACCAGGTCTAATATAACCATAGGCGGTTGACGCATTTGTTGGGACAATGCCAAAGGTGACAATCCGTCCGGCTTCGGCTGCGGGAATTGCTGCCCGAACGCTTGCCGCAAAGCCCGCTAAATCAGCGACCACGTGATCAGCGGCCAACACCAATCCGATCGTACCTGCCCTGTAGCGGTGCAGATAATGCGCGGAAGCGGCTATTGCGGCTGCCGAATCCCGTGGCATTGGCTCCATCACAATATCAACGGCGACGCCCACTGAAGCCGCCTGTTCTTCAGCTAAAAAGCGAAACTTCTCATTTGTTACGACGACGGGCTTGCCAAAAAGCGTCGCATCCGCCACCCGCTTTAATGTCGCCTGAAACGTCGATAGTTCTCCTAGCAAAGGGACGAACTGCTTCGGAAAGCTATCGCGAGATACAGGCCATAACCGAGTGCCGGAGCCACCACAGAGAATGATAGGAACGATGGTCATGGCTAAAATCTCTCCTTAAGCGAACAAATACTCCGACCGCCCACCTTTAAATGCGGCCTATAAGATACTGCATAGCTAACGCTATAATATCTTGGATTCACATTCGAAGTGCAACGGATTTGAGCGACTTGGTAAAGACGTCTTGAGGCGTTTTGTATCCCAGTCGCTTTCGAGGTCGATTATTAAGAAGGCTTTCGATTTTGGCAAGTTCTGTATGGGTAACGGTTTCAAGTGGACGAGATTTTGGGATGTATTGACGGATCAAACCATTGAGATTTTCATTTGATCCACGCTGCCAGCTTGAATACGGATCGGCAAAGTAGGCTATCGATCCAAGCGCTTGATCGATTATGGCATGATCGGCAAACTCTTTTCCATTGTCATAGGTCAGGGTTTTGACGTTCATTTTTATCGGCTTGAGACGATCAATAATGGCATTGGACACCAAGCTGGCGGTTTTATTTGTCACCTTCGCAAGCACAGCATATCCGCTTTTACGTTCAACCAAAGAGACGATGGCTTGCTTGTGACGCTTACCGATCACCGTATCGCCTTCCCAATGTCCAATCTGGCGACGCTTCTCGATATGGCTTGGGCGTTCAGAAATAGGCCTGCGACCCATGATTTGCCCCCTTCGGTCTCTGCCACCGGCATATCGTTTACGGCGCTTCTTTTGACAGCGCAGATGCTTGTAAAGATCACCTCCTTGCGCCTTATCGGCATAAATATGACGGTAGATCGTCTCGTGGCTCATCGGCACTTCGGCGGCTATCTGTTCCGGACTCCATTGGCTCTTCAAATAGGCCTCCGCGGACAGCCAATCCGATGGTTCAATGCGACGGGCGTTGCGGCTATTGGTGGATCGTTCTTCTGCCAAAAGACTGGCTTGCCGGGGCCGGTAGCCCCGCAAACCCGAATTGCGGGCAATCTCCCGGCTGATCGTCGCTTTATGTCGCCCAAGATTGCCAGCGATCTGAGAGTGCGTAAGCCCCTCTTTTAACAATGCGAAAATCTGGTATCGTTCTTCTCGGCTGAGATGGTGATAGGTCATGGTGCGTCTTCGACTGCCAGGTCAAGGGAACCAACAGCTTAACGCTATCTCAGCCACCTCAACAAGTTAATGGAAGTTGCACTTCGTGTGTGAATCTAGGTCTTTAATAATTAGTAAGATCAATAATAAATCGCGTGTTACGCTATACGATAATACCGATTTGGACGCCGCCATAAAAAACGCTGCCACATCATCAACGCG
>CAIRGA010000029.1 GCA_903877935.1 uncultured Hyphomicrobiales bacterium | reverse complement strand
GATGTTAGGCTCGGTTTCGTTCCTTCTTGTATTGGTCGTAGGCTTTCTCTTTTGGATGATTGGCCGCCGCGCGGATGAAGCGGCTCATGTTATTACGGCTCGAATTTCGGAGACGGCCAGTGAAGGATTTTTGGTCGTCGAACAAGATCGCGGTCGGGTTTTATATGCCAATCGGGCCTATTTAAAGCTTATCGGTTATGACAGCATACGGACGGCGCCTAGCCTTGATCAGGTGTTTTCTTCGGCTACCGAGGCGGCGCAACCGATTTACCGATTGTCCAAATTGGCCCATGCGGGACAGGAAGGACAAGAAGATGTTCGATTGATGAATGGCCTGATATCGGCGGGGCCTACGTGGTATCGCGTTCGAACGGCACCCATGCCTTCCTCGTCTCGACGAAAGCTAATTTTGTGGAGCATCACCGACATTACGCGAGAGCGCGAAAGACAAGAAAACGTCTTTCAAGAATTACAATATGCTATTGATTATCTTGATCACGCTCCGGCGGGCTTTTTGTCGCTTAGTCCAGAGGGGGATGTTGTCTATCTGAATGCCACATTAGCGCAGTGGCTCGGACATGATTTAGCTGATTTTGCGACGGCTAACCTTAAATGGTCGGATCTCGTTGCGGCCAATGTTCAAAGCCTGCTGACGTCAAAACGCGGCCGGCCAGGCGACGCAGAAACGGAGATTATCGATCTTGATTTTCGTACCGTTTCTGAACGGTTAATTCCTGTCCGGCTTATCCATCAGGTTGCTTTTGATTCTGCTGGCAATCCTGGCGCAAGCCGTACCTTGGTGCTTGACCGTTCGTCGGGAACTTCGGTGGATGATGGGCAGCGGATCGCAGAGCTCCGATTTGCACGATTTTTCAATAACTCCCCTTTTGGAATTGCAACGGTCAATGCCGATGGCAAGATTTTGCGGATGAATCCGTCGTTCACGCGCCTATTGCCGAAAAGTGATGGTGTCGAAGCGGGCATGACACCTCATTCGCTTTGGTCGATCGTTCCAGAAAGTGAACATCACGCCATCAAATCAAGATTTCAATTGGCGATTGAAGGTAAGGGTGATTTGCCCCCTTTAGATCTTCAGCTGGCGCTTCATAATCGTTCGGCACGTATCTATGTCGTCAATTTTAATGGCACCGGGCAGGGCCCCGAGGAGGCCATTGTCTACGTGCTGGATACGACCGACCAGCGCGTTTTAGAGGCGCAATTTGCGCAAGCACAAAAGATGCAGGCCGTAGGCGAATTGGCAGGCGGCGTTGCACATGATTTTAACAATGTCTTGCAAGGGATATTAGGGTACGCGGATTTGTTGTTGGCCAATCACCGTCCGACGGATCCGTCTTTTCAAGACATTATGCAAATTAAGCAAAACGCCAACCGCGCGGCGGGTTTGGTCCGTCATCTCTTGGCGTTCTCCCGCCGTCAAACCCTTCGGCCGGTCGTCGTTCAATTTACCGATGTCTTGTCCGATCTTTCTACATTATTGAAGCGCCTGCTTGGTCAACGGATCGAGCTTGAGGTTCGGCATGAACGGGATTTATGGCCCGTCAAAGCGGATCCTACCCAATTCGAGCAAGTGATTGTCAATCTGGCCGTTAATGCACGGGACGCTACGCCGAATGATGGCACCTTAAATATAAGAACCTCTAATGTGACGGCATCGGCCAGTCGTGCTCTAGGCGACTCGACCATCCCGCCGGCCGATTACGTCATGGTTGAAATTAGTGATACGGGTGAAGGAATTGATCCGGATATTTTAGATAAAATATTTGAACCCTTCTTCACGACCAAGGAAGTGGGTAAAGGCACGGGCCTCGGACTATCGATGGTCTATGGTTTCGTTAAACAATCAGGCGGTTATATTTTATGCGATAGTAAAGTGGGGCAGGGGACGCGGTTCCGAATTCTTCTGCCGCGGTATATTGCGACTGAGCCCGCCTTGCCGCAGCCTGAAGAGGTCGTTACTCAAAAGGCTGCCATTATCGACCTTTCGGGGCAAGGCACTGTCCTGCTTGTCGAAGACGAAGATGCCGTGAGAGCCTTTGGGGCGAGGGCCCTAACGCAGCGGGGATATAAGGTCTTAGAGGCCGCGTCCGGTATCGAGGCGCTTGAGGTCCTTGAGGAAAATGATCGGCAGGTCGATCTTATCGTTTCCGATGTGGTCATGCCCGAAATGGACGGCCCCACCTTCTTGCGGGAAGCCCGGCTGAGGGGTGTCACGGCAAAAATCATTTTTGTGTCGGGTTATGCCGAGGAGGCCTTTAGTAAAAATCTACCGGAAGGCGAAGAATTTGGCTTTTTGCCTAAGCCGTTCTCGCTCAAACAGCTTATCGAGACGGTCAAATCCGCTTTGAATGGCGAATGAATGATTGACCTTCATTCGCCTTGCCAAAATGAGAACAAAAAAAGAACTTGCATATGAGAACAAATCGTGATCAATAATTTTTCAAGCTTCTGCTTTGAGACTCATATTTGGCTCTGTCATAAGGACACACATTATGTCGCAACCCTCCCTCCGTCTCGTTGAAGGTCAATCCATGGATAAGTCTAAAGCACTCGATGCCGCTCTCTCACAGATTGAAAGGGCCTTTGGTAAGGGCTCGATCATGCGGCTTGGTAAGAATGAAAAGTCAGTCGAGATTGAGACGGTTTCGACCGGTTCATTGGGGCTTGATATAGCGTTAGGCGTGGGTGGCTTGCCACGGGGCCGGGTGATTGAGATTTACGGTCCTGAATCATCGGGTAAGACGACGCTTGCGCTTCACACCGTTGCTGAAGCCCAGAAAAAGGGCGGCGTTTGTGCCTTTATCGATGCTGAGCATGCGCTGGATCCGATTTATGCTAAGAAATTGGGTGTCAATCTTGAGGATCTTTTGATTTCTCAGCCGGATACCGGAGAGCAGGCCCTAGAAATCTGCGATACGCTCGTTCGGTCGGGTGCAATTGACGTTCTCGTAATCGATTCGGTTGCTGCCCTCGTGCCGCGCGCTGAAATTGAAGGCGAAATGGGCGATGTTCAGCCGGGTCTTCAGGCACGTTTGATGAGCCAAGCCTTGCGCAAGCTCACCGCTTCGATCTCTCGTTCGAATTGCATGGTGATCTTCATCAATCAGATCCGTATGAAGATTGGCGTCATGTATGGTTCGCCAGAAACAACAACGGGCGGTAATGCGCTGAAGTTTTATGCGTCTGTCCGCCTTGATATTCGCCGCATTGGTTCGATCAAGGAAAAGGAAGAAGTTGTTGGCAACACGACCCGCGTGAAAGTCGTCAAAAACAAGGTTGCACCTCCGTTCAAGCAGGTTGAATTCGACATTATGTACGGCGAGGGCGTCTCTAAGATGGGCGAATTGGTCGATTTGGGCGTCAAGGCCGGCATTGTTGAAAAGTCGGGTGCGTGGTTCTCGTATGACAGTCAACGCCTTGGACAGGGCCGCGAGAATGCCAAGACGTTCCTCAAAGGCAATCCTGAGTTGGCCGCCAAGATCGAATCCCAGATTAGGCAGAATTCGGGCGTATTGGCGGACCGTATTTTGGACGCTGTTACGCCAACGGCAGACGAATTGGATGAGGGTGAGGAATAATCGTTCCCCTTTTCGAAGATTGGAATTTGAGGGGCACGTGGTTAACCACGTGCCCTTTTTCATTTTGGGAATTTTTTACCGTTTGGCTCGACAGCGCGCCTTTTCAATTCTAAAACGCCATACCTTTATGTGTATCGGGAGCCTTTCCCGGTGCGGTTCCTGATGGATTGGAAGTGGTAACCATGAGCGGCGTGAATGAAATCCGGTCGACCTTTCTCGATTATTTCGCGAGAAATGGGCATGAAATTGTAGCCTCTAGCCCGCTTGTGCCGCGCAATGACCCGACTTTGATGTTCACCAATGCCGGGATGGTGCAGTTTAAAAACGTGTTCACGGGCGTTGAAAAGCGACCCTATTCGCGCGCCGCGACTTCGCAAAAATGCGTTCGTGCTGGCGGCAAGCACAATGATTTGGACAATGTGGGTTACACCGCGCGCCACCACACATTCTTCGAGATGCTGGGTAATTTCTCCTTTGGTGATTATTTTAAGGAGCGGGCGATCGAATTGGCTTGGAATTTGATCACCAAGGACTACGCGATCGACAAATCCCGCTTAATGGTGACGGTTTACCATGAGGATGACGAGGCTCACGGTCTTTGGAAGAAGATTGCCGGTCTCCCTGATTCGAGAATCATCCGTATTCCAACCTCCGACAATTTCTGGGCCATGGGTGACACCGGCCCTTGTGGTCCGTGCTCTGAAATCTTCTTCGACCATGGCGACAAGATTCCGGGAGGACCTCCCGGTTCCGCCGATCAGGATGGTGATCGGTTTATTGAGATTTGGAACTTGGTGTTCATGCAGTTTGAGCAGGTTTCGCCTTCAGAGCGGATCGCTTTACCGAAGCCATCAATCGACACCGGCATGGGGCTCGAGCGTATTTCGGCTTTGTTGCAAGGCACACACGACAATTATCAAACCGATACGATGCGCGCTTTGATTAAGGCGGTTGCGGAAGTAACGGGTGTTGACCCGATCGGGCAGGCCAGCCATCGCGTGATTGCCGATCATTTGCGCGCTGTTTCGTTCCTGATTGCTGATGGCGTTTTGCCGTCCAACGAAGGGCGCGGCTATGTGCTGCGCCGGATTATGCGCCGCGCGATGCGGCATCTGCAATTGCTGGGCGCGCGTGAACCGTCCATGTTCCGTCTTGTGCCCTCGCTTATTCGCGAAATGGGACAAGCCTATCCGGAACTCGGACGAGCCGAGCCGCTGATCGAAGAAACACTTCGGCTGGAAGAAACCCGTTTCCGTAAAACGCTTGAGCGTGGCCTTACGATGTTGGATGAGGAGACGAAGTCCTTTTCGACAGGTGCGAGCCTTTCGGGCGACGTCGCTTTCACCCTATATGACACCTATGGCTTCCCGCTCGATTTGACGCAAGATGCGTTACGCCCGCGTGGCATTACCGTTGATACGGATGCGTTTAACGCCGCTATGGAGCGGCAACGTGAAATGGCGCGTGCGGCTTGGTCGGGTTCGGGTGAAGCGGCAACCGATACGGTTTGGTTTGGCGTTAAGGAAAAGGTCGGCGCGACAGAGTTCTTGGGTTACGATACCGAGCTGGCTGAAGGGGTTGTTCGAGCGCTCGTTTCTGACGGCAAAATTGTCGATAAAATTGCTGCCGGAAAAACGGGCTTTGTGGTCCTGAACCAAACGCCGTTCTATGGCGAAAGCGGCGGCCAGGTCGGTGATACGGGTGTGATGATTGGCGCTGGTATCAAGCTACGCGTGACGGATACTCAAAAGAAGCTGGGTGATTTATTTGCGCATGTCGTGACCGTTGATGAGGGTGAAGTGAGCGTCGGCGCGGCGCTTGAACTGATGGTCGATCATAGCCGTCGTCGTTCGATCCGATCGAACCATTCCGCTACCCATCTTCTGCACGAAGCACTTCGTCAGGTTTTGGGTGATCATGTCGCGCAAAAAGGGTCGATGGTTTCTTCCGAGCGGCTACGGTTTGACTTTTCGCACACCAAACCGATTGCGGATGACGAATTGGAACGGATCGAAGCGATTGCCAACCGCGTCGTGCTTCAAAATGATCCCGTTGTTACCCGTTTGATGGGTGTCGAAGAAGCCATTGAAAGCGGCGCCCGGGCGCTCTTTGGCGAGAAATATGGTGACGAGGTCCGCGTGGTCTCCATGGGTGCGGAGTTCGGTTCCAACAAGGCATATTCCGTCGAGTTGTGTGGCGGAACGCATGTGTCGCGCACAGGTGATATTGGCCTGATCACGATTATATCTGAATCGGGCGTTGCCGCCGGCACGCGGCGGCTCGAGGCCATGACGGGCGATACAGCTCGGCGTTATCTGGCGGCTGAATCGAAAAAATTGAGAGAGTTGGCGGGGCTTCTTAAAGCAACGCCGCAAGATGCGGCAGATCGTTTGTCGAGCTTGATCGAAGAGCGCCGTAAATTTGAACGTGAGCTTGCCGATGCCCGTAAGAAACTTGCAATGGGTGGCGGTGGATCAGGTGCAGCATCGGATGTCAGTGATATAAACGGCATTAAATTTATGGGTCGTTCCGTCGAAGGCGTTGAGATGAAGGACCTTAAGGGCTTGGCCGATGAGGCAAAGATCCAGCTTGGATCAGGCGTTGTTGCGCTCCTTAATTTAGCGGAGGATGGCAAGGCCGGACTGGTTGTCGCTGTAACCGCCGATTTAACGGGTCGGTTTAATGCTGTAGATCTCGTTCGCGTTGGCGCTGAGGCTTTGGGTGGCAAAGGCGGGGGCGGTCGTCCTGATATGGCGCAGGCTGGCGGACCGGATGGAACAAAGGCAGCCGATGCGATTGAGGCGATTGCTTCAGTATTGCGGAGCGCCGGGTGATCGGTCGAGCGCAGGCGATGCTGTTTCAACGCATCGCGCGCGTTCGTAGACGTATTTACGAAATACTTGAACAAGCGATGCCCGACGATCGGGCGTCGAAATATATCCACGCCGCTTTGGTCGCGTTGACGGTTAGCAGTGTCGGCTCGGTCGTTTTTGAATCCGTGCCCGATTACGCACAAAATTATGGTGGCATTTTTTTAACAATCGAACGTGTTACCGTAGCGGCCTTTTCGCTTGAATATGCATTGCGACTTTGGATCGCGCCTATCCATCCCCCTTATCGGCGTTTACCGCTTGTGCGGGTAATGGTTCGGCATCTCTTTAGCCTTCCCGCCCTGATCGACCTGCTTACGATCCTGCCATTTTATCTCGCTCTTGTGACGCCTGCGGATTTGCGGGCTCTGATTGTGTTTCGTATTTTTCGCTTTTTAAAATTAGCGCGATATTCCCCCGGCATTCGCTCGCTCTATGAGGCGATTGTTAATGAACGGCGGGCGCTTATGGCGTGTATCGTTATTTTGGCAGCCCTTATTCTCGTCTCGGCGTCGTTGATGCATCTGATCGAGCATGATGCGCAACCGAACAAGTTCGGAACGATTCCGGATGCGATGTGGTGGGCCGTCGTGACGTTAACGACGGTAGGCTATGGGGATGTGGTGCCGATCACTCCGCTTGGCAAAATGGTTGCTGGTCTGATTTCAATCTTAGGTCTCGGAATGCTGGCTTTGCCGGTCGGCATTATCGCTACCTCATTTGCCGAGGTAATCCATCGGCGTGATTTTGTGGTGACGTGGGGCATTGTTTCGCGCGTTCCCTTGTTTAGGGATCTGGATGCCGATGATGTCGCCCAAGTGATGCGCTTTTTAAGGTCGCATACGGCTGTGCCTGGTGAGATCGTTGTTCGACGGGGCGAGTTGGGTCACTCGATGTATTTTATCGCCTCGGGCCAGATTGAGCTGGATCGGCCAAAACATTCTCCCATTGTGATCGGCGAGGGCGATTTTTTTGGAGAATTGGCGGTTATTAAACCCACGCGGCGGACAACAACGGCTCGTGCTTTGGTTCGAACGGATTTGCTGATGTTGGACGCAGCCGATCTAAGGATTTTAATGGCTGAGCGGCCTGAATTGGGACGGCGCGTCGATGAGGCCTCGCGCCTTGGCGCCGGATCACTGGCCGATGATTCCGCTAGCGAACAAGAAATTACGGATAGGTCCTGACCCCAGGTCGTATGTCAATAAAAGGAGCTCGGCATTTCTGCCGAGCTCTATTGATCTTGATGACTAATCGATTACGCCATCGCTTTTTTCAGGTTCTCATCAATTTTGTCGAGGAAGCCTGTTGTGGATAGCCATTTTTGATCAGCGCCGACCAAAAGGGCCAAATCCTTCGTCATGAAGCCGGATTCAACGGTTTCGACGCATATCCGTTCAAGCGTGGTTGCAAAGCGTGCAAGCTCGCTATTGTCGTCGAGCTTGGCGCGGTGGGCGAGGCCTTGCGTCCAGGCGAAGATCGACGCGATCGAATTTGTCGATGTTTCCTTGCCCTTCTGATGTTCGCGGTAATGGCGCGTAACGGTACCGTGGGCGGCTTCAGCCTCAACGGTCTGACCATCCGGGGTCATAAGAACCGATGTCATAAGGCCCAGTGAGCCAAAGCCCTGCGCGACGATATCGGACTGCACGTCCCCATCATAATTTTTGCAGGCCCATACATAGCCGCCCGACCATTTAATCGCTGATGCGACCATGTCGTCGATCAAGCGATGCTCGTAAGTGATGCCAAGGGTGGCAAACTTGCTCTTGAATTCGGCCTCAAAAATTTCCTGGAAGATATCTTTGAACCGGCCATCATAGGCCTTCAAAATCGTATTCTTGGTCGAAAGATAGACCGGATATTTACGCTGGAGGCCGTAATTGAGAGAAGCGCGGGCGAAATCGCGGATCGAATCGTCGAGGTTGTACATCGCCATGGCAACGCCGGCGTCAGGGAATTTGAAAACTTCCTTTTCTATGACGGTGCCGTCCTCACCCTCGAACTTCATCGTTAAGCGGCCCTTGCCGGGTACTTTGAAATCGGTGGCACGGTACTGATCGCCGAAGGCATGACGGCCGACAACGATCGGTTGCGTCCAATGCGGCACTAGGCGCGGCACGTTTTTGCAAATGATGGGTTCACGAAAAATAACGCCACCCAAAATATTGCGGATGGTGCCGTTTGGCGACTTCCACATTTCCTTGAGGTTAAATTCCTTCACACGGGCTTCATCGGGTGTGATGGTCGCGCATTTAACGCCGACGCCATGTTTCTTGATTGCATTCGCCGAATCGATGGTGACTTGGTCATTCGTCGCGTCACGATGCTCGACCGAGAGGTCGTAATAATCGAGGTTGATATCGAGATAGGGATGGATGAGCTTGTCGCGGATATAATGCCAGATGATCCGGGTCATCTCGTCGCCATCAAGCTCGACTACTGGATTTGCGACCTTAATCTTCGCCATTGTCCCATCCTTTAAATGCTATCGGGCCGCCCGATAGGGGTCGGTGCTGGCCGCTGTCTCTTTGAATCGAGGCTTCTTACCATTGCTCGTGCCAGCGGCAAAGCTACTCCTTTGGGCAATATCGAATGGCAGGGATGAGGGAAGGCTTCCCCGACTGGACAAATCCACCATCTGTCGCCATAGTCCGGCCGAATTTTGCACCTGACGTTTGGACTTTTTCGATCATGAAACAGATTCTCTTGACCATTTTTACTTGGTGGCACGGAGCGACCGTTGGCACGCTGTTCCATACTTGGCGTAAGGGTGATTTTGTTGGCCAAGACGAAGCAGGTAATCGTTACTATCAGACCAAGGGCGGCATTATCGATCCCGCGCTTGGTATTGTCCGCCGTTGGCTGATTTATAAGGGAGACGCCGAGGCGTCACGCATTCCTCCCGGTTGGTATGGCTGGATGCATCATAAGCTCGATGTTCCTCCATCGAATGAAGATTATACGGCCTATGAGTGGGAGCTGCCGCACAAGGCTAATGCCACGGGTACAGTCGATGCTTGGCGTCCCCAAGGGTCGATTATTAAAGGTGGCCGTCGTCCGACGGTGACAGGCGACTACACACCTTGGGCGCCAAAGTAACGGCGATGTTGGTTGTGAAGTAATTACGAAATTACTTCAATTTAAGTGCGTCGAGTTCAGTATATCGAGAGAGTTCCCGAGTAAGTGTAAAGGCCTTCTAGAATTGGAGGTCTTTTGTACATGCGTCTCGTCGAAACATCCCACGCTGGTACTGATATGATCCGCGCACCGAACGCGACTGAAGTTTCTCATCTCTTTGCCTTGGCTGAACATGAGATTGTCAAAGGGCGCTTCACTGAAGCGTTGATCTTGCTTCGGTTCATCCGATCGATTGATCCGGACCACACGGACGCTGCCGCGCGCCTTGCGCTTACCCTGTTCAGGCGCGAGCAATGGAACGAGGCTTGGGATGCGTTTGATATTCGCTTCAAGCTTATGTCTGCTCAACCGGCTGTAAAAATTAGAACCGCGGATGGTGGGAGCCGAGAATTGCCCCGCTGGCGGGGCGGCGAACCACCCAAAAGCCTTCTCGTCATGGATGAGCAGGGATTGGGCGATACGATCCATTTTATGCGCTATTTGCGACCTTTGGTGGAGCAGGGCGTCGAGATCAATTTCGTTACCCATGAAATATTATTCGATTTAATCCGCACGATGGATCTGCCGATTAATCTTTTACCGAGCAATAAGCCTGGAACCGTCAATGGTGCGACCGGGTGGACGCCTCTACTCCATATTCCGCGGGCGCTGGGTATCGATCCGAAGACCTATGGCGATCATGTACCCTATATTTCTGCTGATCCTGTTCGCGTCAAAGCGTGGGCGCGGAAAATGGTCTCGAAAGATTTCAAAGTTGGGATCTGTTGGGGCGGAAACCGTGAATCGCCAGCGGAGAAGGGGCGGTCAGCGCCCCTTGAAGCCTTCGCCCCCTTGGCCGCCATTCCCGGTGTTCGGCTCTTTAGCTTGCAAAAGGGGCAACCAGCAGAGGAAATTAAAACGGCTTCCTTCCGGCGCGAGCTTTATGATTTTGGCGATAGCTTCGATGCAGACGGACAAGCGTTTCTGGATACGGCGGCCGTCATGATGTCGCTTGATCTCGTTGTCACGGTAGACACGTCGGTCGCCCATGTCGCCGGTGCTCTAGGCCGTCCGGTTCATCTCTTGTTGCGCGTTGAACCGGATTGGCGCTGGTTGGCACGTGAAACGGACACGGTTTGGTATCCAAGTGCACGCCTCTTCCGTCAACGCGTTGCGGGGGATTGGTCAGAACCCATGGCGCTTATTGCGGCGGACATTATAGCTCGTACTTCCCAAAAGGGCAACGCGCCAACGCTCGATCATTTGCCCAAGGTTCCGATATCCTATGGTGAATTGGCCGGACAAATTGCGGATTGGTCGGTTAGAACGAAATTTGGTGACGGGTCCAATAAGGATGCTGACTTGCGCCGGAAATACCTCAAGAATGAATGGGATAATCTTATTAAAGACAATAAGTTATTGTCGTCCCTTCAAGTTGAAATTGAGCAAATCGCCCATCAAATTGCGGAGGCAGAGCGAAAGCTTCGTGCCCACGAGGAAGCTGGCAATGTGGATCGGGCTCTGCTCGGATTGGTTCGTGAGATGAGCTCGTTAAAGCAAAAGCGGGAGGATCGGGGCCGCCGTATTGATGCGCTTGCAGAAACGGAGTTGCAATCTTCGGAGCACCATTCAGAACCGAGCAAGCAAACACGCGGTGGCAATAAAAAGAAGGCTTGAGCCTTTCATCCGCCATGATCTGCATGATAAGACCTGAGTGTCGTTGGACGACAAGGTGTAATCATTGATTTGAGGCGCATTGAGAATGGCTCGTTGGATTTTGGGTTTGGTGGCAGCGGCCTTCCTTGCGGCTCTGCCGGGCACAGCCCTGGCTGACAAGATTAAAAATCCGATCGCGATTTTCTCTGGTCTCGACAAGATTACCGGTCGCATTATTTCATTTGAAGCCGCTATTGATGAGACCGTCGAATTCGGCGCTTTTTTGGTGACGCCGCGCGTCTGTTACACGCGTCCGATCACAGAACCGCAGAATAGCTCGGCCTTTGTTGAGGTCGATGAAATCACGGTTTCCGGCAGTACAAAGACACTTTTCGGCGGATGGATTTTTGCCTCCAGCCCCGGGCTCCATGGTGTCGAGCACCCGATCTATGATGTGTGGCTTATTGGGTGCAAAGGGGGGACGGTGGTCATCCCCGAATTGAATGATGCGTCGCAACCGCCGCAGGCACCGGTTCCTCTGCAAAAGCCAGCCGCGCCAACGCCTGCTCCAGGAAAGAAGAAGCCTTAAACGCTTAGCTATTTCTGATTTGTGACTAGGCCTACGATGGCAGCGCCATTGGCGTGGTCTTGAGGATCGAGAGCCATAAAATCTCCCCGTCCCAAGACGGCATTCACGAGACGTGTTTGATAATCGTCGCGCGGGATCTCGATCCCACCAAGGGTTGCCAAATGCGGCGTTAAAAATTGCGTGTCGAGCAATTCATACTGTCCGTGAATGAGACGCGCAGCTAAATGCACGAGCGCCACTTTCGAGGCGTCTGTCACATGATGAAACATGCTTTCGCCGAAGAAGGCAGCGCCAATACTCACGCCATAGAGGCCGCCGACGAGTTGATTGTCTTGATAGACTTCGATTGTGTGGACAAAGCCACGTTCAAAAAGCTGACCATAAAGCGACTTAATGCGATTATTGATCCAGGTATCGCCGGGGCGCTTCGCACAGCCCTCAATTACGGCGTTGAAATCATGATCGACACGGATGTCGAAACGGTCGGAGCGAAGTGTTTTAGCAAGGCTTTTTGAAATATGGACGGCGTCCAAGGGGATGATGCCGCGTATGCGTGGCTCAACCCAATGGATAGAGGGATCATCGGCATTTTCAGCCATCGGAAATATACCGATGGCATAGGCACGTAAAAGCACCTCTGGCGTAATCGAATCCCTGTTGGCGTCATGACGGGTCATGCGGCCATTGTGTCAGGTACCCGCGGCTCCGTCCATCCCGCCATCCGCCAAGAAATGCTCGAGCCAATGAATGTCGTATTGGCCGTTTTGCATATCGGCATTCCGCACGAGGGTGCGAAACAATGGCAAAGTGGTTTCAATCCCGTCGACAACGAACTCATCCAGCGCGCGCCGCAGGCGCATCAAGCACTCATTTCGCGTGCGGCCATGGACGATGAGTTTGCCGACAAGCGAGTCATAATAAGGCGGGATCGTGTAGCCTTGATAGACAGCCGAGTCGACGCGAACGCCAAGGCCGCCCGGCGGGTGGAAATAGGCAATTTTACCGGGAGATGGGCGGAAGGTTGCGGGGTTTTCGGCATTTACCCGGCATTCAATGGCGTGGCCCGAGAGTTTCACGTCGTCTTGTGAAATACCAAGTGTTGCCCCCGCTGCAATTCGGATTTGCTCGTTGACGAGATCGATGCCGGTGATCATTTCGGTGACTGGATGCTCGACCTGAATACGAGTGTTCATCTCGATGAAATAGAACTCGCCGTCTTCGTAGAGGAACTCAATGGTGCCGACACCGAGATAACACAAATCCCGCATGGCTTTGGCGCAGGTCTCGCCGATTTTAGCGCGCATTTCTTGATTAAGCGCGGGCGAGGGACCTTCTTCCCAGACTTTTTGGTGGCGGCGTTGCAAGGAGCAATCGCGTTCACCCAAATGGATGGCGTTGCCTTTGCCATCGCCCAACACTTGAATTTCAATATGGCGCGGTTTTTCGAGGAATTTTTCGATATAGACGGCGTCATCGCCAAAGGCGGCTTTGGCTTCGGTACGCGCTGTTTGCAGTGCGTCGATCAAATCATCCTTCGTACGAGCGACTTTCATGCCCCGACCACCGCCGCCGGCTGCTGCCTTCACGATAACGGGATAGCCAATTTCTTGAGCGATACGAAGCGCTTCATCGTCTTCCGTCACACCGCCATCAGATCCCGGAACGCAAGGAATGCCGAGCTTCCGCGCCGTGCGTTTCGCCTCAATCTTGTCCCCCATGATCCGGATATGCTCGGATTTAGGGCCAATAAAGGTAATGCCGTGGCTTTCAAGGATTTCCGCAAAGCGTGCATTCTCTGACAAAAACCCGTAGCCGGGATGAATCGCATCTGCGCCGGTGATCTCGCAAGCCGCAAGGAGGGCCGGAATATTCAGATAGCTATCACGCGATGCAGGCGGCCCGATGCAAACGCTTTCATCGGCCAAACGAACATGCATGGCGTTGGCGTCAGCGGTCGAATGAACCGCAACGGTCGCTATACCTAATTCTTTGCAGGCACGAAGCACCCGCAATGCGATCTCGCCACGGTTGGCGATGAGGACCTTGTCAAACATCGGTAGCGTTCCGCCTATTATTCGATGACGATCAAAGCTTCGCCAAATTCGACTGGTTGTCCGTCCTCGACAAGGACGGCGGTGACCGTTCCGGCACGAGGTGCGACGATCTCGTTAAACGTTTTCATCGCTTCGATCAGGAGGATTTTTTCGCCCGCCTTTACCGTTGAGCCGACGTCAACAAACGCCTTTGCATCCGGTGACGGACGACGATAGGCGGTGCCAACCATTGGCGAGGCGACGGCACCGGGATGCGACGCGTCAATTTTACCCGTGCCGGGGCCTGGCAATGGGGCGGATGGCGCGGCCGATGGTGCAGCATTTGCTGTGACGGCGGGGGCTGCCATATGCATGGCATGGGCAACCGGGGCTGCCATTAAGGTGCGGGCCAATTTAATCCGCAAATCACCCTTCTGAACCTCGATCTCGCTCAGATCGGATTTATTCAAAAGCTTAGCGAGGTCGGCAATCAGTCCGGTATCGATGGCATCCGAAGCTGGGGCAGCCTTCGCGCTTGGTTTCCGATCATTGGCAGGCATTTATATCTCCGTATCGTCGGCGTAGTTAGGGCAGATGGGGCAGAATGGCGTCAAAGGCAAGCGTATAGCTCGCCGCACCAAATCCGCAGATGACCCCTTTGGCAACCGCCGAAAGGGTTGAGTGATGGCGAAACGGTTCGCGGGCGAACACATTTGAAAGATGAAGTTCAACAACAATAGCGCCTGATCCTTTGATCGCATCATGCAGCGCAATTGAGGTATGGGTAAACGCGCCGGCATTGAGCAAGACGCCTGCGCCCGCTTTGCCTGCTTCTTGGACCCAATCGACGAGGTCGCCCTCATGGTTCGATTGGCGGAAGGTCAAAGCAATACCTGCAGCCTTCGCTTTGGCCTGCAATCCCGCTTCGATTTCCGCTAAGGTCACCGTGCCATAAGTGGCAGGTTCCCGCGTACCGAGCAGGTTCAAATTAGGGCCATTGAGGACGTGTATGGCTTTCATGGTGAAACCACGGTTCTCCCGACGAAACAGACGATATCGTTTATCGCTTCCTCTCTTCCATAGCGGCTTCACAGTCGCAATGAAAGTCTTGGCGGAGGATAGGGTTTAAGTGGCCTGAACTTGCTTCGTGTTTTGAATTAAAAAAATCCGATAAACTATTATAAATCCACAAGTTCGGTTGCAAACGCGGCGCGCTCTTGGATAAAGGCAAAACGAGCTTCGGGTTTGTTGCCCATCAGCTGCTCAACCGAATCGTCGGCAGCCACGCGACCATCTTGTGGCACCGCGACCTTCAACAACATGCGACGCTTGGGATCCATGGTCGTCTCTTTGAGCTGCGCCGGCATCATTTCGCCCAAGCCTTTAAAGCGGCCGATCTCGACATTGCTCTTGCCTTTGAAAACCGTTTTTAAGAGCTCGTCCTTATGGGCGTCATCGCGGCCGTATACGGTCTTTCCGCCGTGGGTTAGGCGGTAAAGCGGAGGAACGGCCAGATAGAGATGGCCATTATCAATAAGCTTGGGCATTTGCCGATAGAAATAGGTGATCAGCAGCGACGCTATATGGGCACCGTCGACGTCGGCGTCCGTCATGATGATGATTTTTTCATAGCGCAAATCATCGTCACGGTAATTATTGCCGGTTCCGCAACCCAAAGCCTGCAACAAATCCTGCAATTGCTGGTTGGCGGCCAGCTTATCGCGCGTTGCGTTGGCGACATTTAAGATTTTGCCACGCAGCGGTAAAATCGCTTGATTGGTTCGGTTGCGCGCTTGTTTGGCCGAGCCGCCAGCGGAATCGCCTTCGACGATGAAGAGCTCAGAGCCCGCAGCGCCGGAATTCGAGCAATCCGCCAGTTTGCCGGGCAGGCGCAATTTACGAACGGCCGTCTTGCGGGCAATTTCTTTATCCGCACGACGGCGTAACCGCTCATCCGCACGGTCAACCACCCAATCGAGCAATTTGAGCGCTTGGCTCGGGGAAGCGGCAAGCCAGTGGTCGAAAGCATCGCGGATGGCCGTTTCAACGATACGGGACGCCTCTGTCGTGGCGAGCTTGTCTTTGGTTTGGCCTTGGAACTCCGGCTCACGAATAAATACCGAGAGCATCGCCGCGCAGGTGACCATCACGTCATCGGTTGTAATATTGGCAGCGCGTTTCGATTGTCCGATGCGCTCGGCGTGGTCTTTTAAGCCGCGAAGCAGGGCGATACGAAGGCCTTGTTCATGTGTGCCGCCTTCAGCCGTCGGGATTGTGTTGCAATAGGAGTGGACGAAGCCATCGTCAACGCCGCCGAGCCATGAAATAGCCCATTCGAGCGAGCCATGACCGCCTTGCTTTTCAATTTTTCCAGAGAAGATTTGATCCGTGACAAGCGGGCGCCCCTCGATATCGGTGGCGAGATAGTCCTTTAGGCCCGAAGGAAAGCGGAAAATAGCCTCCGGTGGAATATCCGTGCCCTCGACAAGCGAAGGCGTGCAGGACCAGCGAATTTCGACGCCGCCGAACAGATAGGCCTTCGAGCGCGCCATGCGGAACAGGCGAGCGGGCGAGAATTTGGCACTTGCACCGAAAATTTGCGGATCCGGATGAAAGCGAACTTTGGTGCCGCGTCGGTTTTGGACTTTTCCGACCAATGCCACGGGTCCCAGCGGAATACCGCGCGAAAATTCCTGCCGATAGAGTTGCTGGCCACGCGCGACTTCGACCTCGATCTTATCGGAAAGCGCATTGACCACGGAAACGCCAACGCCATGCAAGCCGCCGGAGGTTTCATAGACCTTCGAATCGAATTTACCGCCGGCATGCAGCACGGTCATAATCACTTCAAGCGCGGATTTATCAGGGAATTTAGGATGCGGCTCGACGGGGATGCCGCGGCCATTATCACCAACGGTCAGAAAGCCGTCTGTGTCTAATTCAACGGTGATGACGGATGCGTGGCCCGCAACCGCCTCGTCCATCGAGTTGTCGATCACTTCGGCGAACAGATGATGCAGTGCTTTCTCGTCGGTGCCGCCAATATACATGCCGGGGCGGCGTCGAACGGGCTCGAGCCCCTCCAAAACTTCAATCGATTGCGCGGTATATCCGCTCTCGCCCGGCGTCCCCAGCGAGCCTTGGCTTACCGCTGCCGCCTTGGCTTGCGCAGCTTTGCTACTGGCGCCCGCGCGTGGTGTTGCCCCCGCTTCAGAGGGTTTACGCGCTGCATTGCCACCAAAGAGATCGTCGGACATCGCCATCCTATTCGTCAAAGCCTTGTTGATTCGGGTTGCGGTCTTATCGCATGGTTCGACGGGTGAGGGGAACGGAAAGGAAACGGGTGAGCCGCAATGTCCACGGGGGAGTGTAATTTAGGTTGGAATGTTCACAACATGAGAACCAATGGGCGGGCTCGGCATATATCTAGGTTGATGTCTATGTGTAATTTACATATACCCTAATAAGCTTGGAGATCGAATTTAATCCTGAAAAAGATAGGACCAACGAGGTCAAACATGGCGTGTCATCAGCGTTTGAACTTGTCATTTTCGATGACCCCGATGTGCTGATTATTCCGACGATACGGCATGTGGATGGTGAGGATCGGTATAAGGCTTTAGGCATCGTTGACGGGCGGCTTTGGACGGCGATTCATATCTATCGGGGTGATGTTGTGCGGTTTCTCTCGGTCCGAAGGAGCAAGTTAAATGAGCAAAGAGCCTTTGATAGTGATTCCGGCTGACCCGGATGACGGGGAAGATCGTGCGGTTAGTTCGGCAGATTTAAAGCGCGCTTTAATGGGGCGGAGCATTAGGCAACTGCGTCATCGGCTTGGTTTAAGCCAGTCAGAATTTGCGACGCGCTTTGGTATTCCTCTAGCCAATATCCGGCAATATGAGATCGGGCGCACTATGCCGCCACCCGCAGTGCAGTCTTATTTGCGGGTGATTGAGGCTAAGCCGGAGGAGGTGGCCGAGGTTTTGAGTGTCGCGTAGGGGGCGAGAAGTTAGCAACATAAGAGAGGTGAATGCTGCAAAGTGGATAATTAACGCATATTCAAAAATACCAAAAACTGGTATAACCTAACAAAATTCGTCGAAAACGAGGTTTAGTTTGTCATGTCCAAAAACACGTCCTTCAGCCTTGGTGACCATTTTTCAGATTTTGTCGACAAGCAAATTCATTCGGGCCGCTATGGCTCGGCGAGCGACGTCATTCGTGCGGGTCTGCGTTTGCTGGAAGATCATGAAGTCAAACTCGAGGCTTTGCGGGCGGCTTTGATTGAAGGTGAGGAAAGCGGCGAGCTGATGGCTGTTGATGCCGAGGAGTTCATTTCGTCTCATCGCAATGGAGTGGTTTCAGAGGTCATTCGGTAATGGCCAATCTGCTCTTTTCGCCCAAGGCTAATGTCGATCTTGATACGATTTGGCGATATACAGCTGATAATTGGGGCGAGCTGAGAGCTGAGACCTATCTTCGCTCGATTTTTGAGGCTGCCGAGCGAATAAAGGAAAATCCACACCTAGGTCGCTCTCGGGAAGATGTTCGCCACGGATATCGCAGCGTGGTCGTTGGCTCACACCTCTTATTTTATCAATTAAGCCAAGAAACGGTAATAATTATCCGCATTTTGCATCAAAGAATGGATGTTAGCGCCATTATTTGATGAGGTTTGAAAAAACAGGGCCCCGTCACCGGAGCCCTGCTCAATTTCGCTTAAAACCAATAAAGGAGGGCGGATCACTCCGCCCCGCCTTCCTCAATACGAATAATACATCGTAAATTCTACCGGATGCGGGGTCATTTCGAATTTCATGACGTCGTGCATCTTCAATTCGATGAAGCTGTCGATGAAGTCGTCGTTGAACACGCCGCCGGCCTTCAAGAACGCGCGGTCCTTGTCGAGGTTTTGGAGAGCTTCACGAAGTGAGCCGCAGACTGTTGGGATCTTTTTGAGCTCGCGTGGTGGCAGATCGTAGAGATCCTTGTCCATCGCGGCACCCGGATCGATCTTGTTGGTAATTCCGTCGAGACCGGCCATGAGCATGGCTGCGAAGGCGAGGTAAGGGTTCGCCATCGGATCAGGGAAGCGCACTTCAACGCGCTTGGCCTTCGGGTTGGTCGTGTACGGAATACGGCAAGAAGCCGAACGGTTACGGGCCGAATAGGCGAGCAACACAGGCGCTTCATAGCCGGGAACCAGACGCTTATACGAGTTCGTCGATGGATTGGTGAACGCGTTCAAGGCCTTGGCGTGCTTGATGATGCCGCCAATGTACCACAAGCATTCCTGGCTGAGGTCAGCGTATTTGTTGCCAGCCATGATCGGCTTGCCGTTCTTCCAGATCGACTGGTGGACGTGCATGCCCGAGCCGTTATCGCCGAAGATTGGCTTTGGCATGAAGGTCGCCGTCTTGCCATAGCTCTGCGCCACGTTGTGGATGGCGTATTTGTAGATCTGCATCTGGTCGGCCATATGCGTCAGCGTGTCGAACTTCATACCGAGTTCGTGCTGGGCGGAGGCGACTTCGTGGTGATGCTTTTCAACCTTGACGCCCATGGACGCCATGGCTGCCAGCATTTCGCCGCGCATGTCTTGTGCCGAATCCTGCGGAGGAACGGGGAAATAGCCGCCCTTGGTCTGGATGCGGTGACCGAGATTGCCGCCTTCATAGTCCGTGTCGCCATTGATCGGCAATTCGGACGAATCGAGCTTGAAGCCAGTGTTGTACGGGTCCGACATGAACTTCACGTCGTCGAAGATGAAGAATTCGGCTTCTGGGCCCACGAAAATGGTGTCGCCGATGCCGGTCGACTTCAGATAGGCTTCTGCCTTCTTGGCCATACCGCGTGGATCGCGGTTGTAAGGCTGGCCGGTCGATGGCTCAAGAATATCGCAAACGATCGACATGGTGGAGGCCGCGAAGAATGGGTCCATCTGTGCCGTTGATGGATCAGGCATCAAGGTCATGTCGGATTCATTGATGGCCTTCCAGCCAGCAATCGATGAGCCGTCGAACATGGTGCCTTCAGCAAAAATTTCTTCGTCGATCATCGTTACGTCGAACGTAACGTGCTGCCACTTGCCGCGCGGGTCGGTAAAACGGAAGTCGACATACTTGACGTCATTGTCCTTAATCGCCTTCAGGACGTCCTTGGCGGTCTTCATGGGTATCATCCTCTTCGAAAAGTGAACTTACGTTCGTGGAAAAAGTGGTGGTCGCCTGGTTTACAGGTTAGATCGCATCCAATCCGGTTTCGCCGGTACGGATGCGAATAGCCTCTTCAACCGTTGATACAAAAATCTTGCCATCGCCAATGCGCCCCGTCTGAGCCGCGTTGCGAATAGCATTCACCGCCTGCTCGACGAGCTCGTCGGGCAACACGATCTCGATCTTCACCTTAGGCAAAAAGTCGACCACATATTCGGCGCCGCGATACAGCTCCGTATGGCCCTTTTGCCGCCCGAAACCCTTGGCTTCGGTTACAGTTATACCTTGTAAGCCGACATCTTGAAGGGCTTCCTTCACGTCGTCGAGCTTAAAAGGCTTGATGATCGCCTCGATTTTTTTCATCTCGAGTTCCTAGCTTCCGCTTGTCTACCCGGCGGTATAATTTCGTCCGGAGACGAAGCGGATTTAGCACTATGCTTAATTTTGCGCCACGGTGTTTTAAGGCTTATTGACGTCCACTTTTGCATTTATTGCTGAAAATTTAGGCAAACGCATAAAAAATACTCCCAACCTAAAATGGGGATCCGGTTGAATTCGACATTCTCTGCTAACCCAACATAAACTGGTTCCTCGACATAGAATGAGCTGGAACCATGATGGCACACGAACTGCTCACAACGAACGAGATGGCCCAAGCCGATTCCCTTTCGGTGCGTGCGGGAACGCCGAGCCTTGTCTTGATGGAGCGCGCGGGTCGCGCCGTCGCGGAGGCAGCGGCCAAGCTTGTTCCATTCTGCGGCAAGATGCTGATTGTCTGCGGGCCCGGTAATAATGGTGGGGATGGCTTTGTCGCTGCACGGTTGCTTAAAGGCAGGGGATATCGGATCTCGCTCATTTTACTGGGTGATCGTGGGCTACTTCGCGGCGATGCCCGTGCAATGGCCGATATGTGGGACGGTCCTATCGGCTCGGCAGAAGAGTTTGACCCTGCCGAAGGGGATTTGATCATCGACGCGGTTTTCGGTGCGGGTTTGACCCGTCCTATTGTTGGTGATGCGGCGGCAGTCCTCAATGCAATGAACCGTTCCGAGAAACCGATTTTGGCGGTTGATCTGCCCTCTGGCATTGATGGAAACACCGGCCAAATCTGTGGTGTTGCGGTTCAAGCCCACACGACGGTCACTTTTTTCCGGTTAAAGCCGGCGCATATTCTTTATCCGGGGCGTAAGAAGTGCGGAAACGTCATTTTGGCGGATATCGGTATATCAGCGGGTGTTCTTGACGAGATTCAGCCAAAGTTGCGGTTAAATTCGCCTGATATGTGGAGTGGTTTAATTGATGTGCCCGATGAGGAAGGGCATAAGTTCAATCGCGGCCATTTAATTGTCCTCTCGGGCGGGCCGGAAAGCACAGGTGCTGCACGGTTGGCCGCACATGCCGCAGCTCGGATCGGGGCAGGTTTGGTAACGGTTGCGTCGCCTAGCGAGGCGCTTTTGGTCAATGCCGTGGCGCTGTCCGATATCATGGTTAAAAGCTCCGACGGGGTAGAAGGTCTGAGACGCCTACTCGACGATAGGCGTCGAAATGCCGTCGTTCTAGGTCCAGGTAACGGTGTCGGTGACGCGTTGCGCGATTGCGTAGGATTGGCGTTGGCCTCGGATCGCTCTTTGGTTTTGGACGCTGACGCGCTGACCAGCTTCGAGGGCGATGCCAAGGGGCTTCAATCGTTGGTTTTGCCGGCTCATGCTAAAAAGGTGGTCGCCACGCCACATGATGGTGAGTTTTCGCGTCTCTTCAAACACGAGGCCGAGATATTAATTCAAAAAGATCGGTTGGGACGCGCTCAGGCTGCGGCCAAGTTTCTCGGGATTGTCGTTATTCTGAAGGGACCTGACTGTGTCATCGCGGCGCCGGATGGTCGTGCGACCATCAATCAAAATGGTACGCCTTGGTTGGCGACAGCCGGATCAGGTGATGTTTTGGCGGGCATTATTGGTGGGTTATTAGCGCAAGGCGCGGAGGCGTATGAGGCTGCAACAGCCGCTGTTTGGCTTCATGCCGATGCGGGACGTTCAATCGGGCCGGGATTGTTGGCCCATGATCTACCATTGGCGCTAAGGGACGTGGTGTCCCGATTGATTTCTGAACATGCCCGGCAGAAATAAGCTGGTAGAACCGAAAGGGGTCTGCTTTTTTACTAGCGTCTTTCTTCGACCGTGTTATAGAGCCGCGTCCCGACGGGTCTATACGGATCAGGCGTTGCTTGGTCGTGTGACTTATCGTGGGGTGAATTGACCTCTTTGGGATTGCGGGCGTGGCGGAATTGGTAGACGCGCTGGGTTTAGGTTCCAGTGACGCAAGTTGTGGGGGTTCGAGTCCCTCCGCCCGCACCATTTATGTATTTCCGCGCGTGTCGCGGCTTATGAACGAAGGCTTTGAAGATCATGCAGGTTACAAATACGCTCTCGGAAGGCTTGAAGCGCGAGTTTAACGTGGTACTTGCCGCGCAAGATCTGGCCGAGCGTCTGACCGCCCAGCTCGTTGAAATGAAGGACAAGGTCCGGATCAACGGTTTCCGCCCTGGTAAAGTGCCGTTGGAGCATTTGCGCCGCGTGTATGGCCGCCAAGTCATGGGCGATGTCGTTCAGAACGTCGTCAACGAGACCCATCGTAAAATTATTGACGAAAACGGCATTAAGCTCGCGCTTGAGCCTAAAATCGTGTTTCCGGAAGATGAAGCGGTTATCGAAGCCGCCATTACCGGCAAGGGTGGCTTGGAATTCACCATTCAGATGGAAATTCTGCCAAAAATCGAGATAAAAGACTTCTCAGGCGTTTCGGTGACCCGTCAGGTTGCAAGCGTTGATGAAGATTCGGTCACGGAAGCTTTGAACCGTATGGCCGAACAATCGCGTCCGTTTTCGCCCCGGAAAGAAGGGCAGAAATCGCAAATGGGTGATCGCGTTCTTGTTGACTTTGTCGGCATGATCGATGGCGTGCCGTTTGAAGGCGGTACGGGAACCGACGTGCCGGTTGAGATCGGCACAGGGCAGTTTATTCCTGGCTTTGAAGAACAGCTTATCGGTGTTGTCTCGGGCGATACGGTTATTGTTCAGGCGACGTTCCCTGCGGAATATTCAGCGGCCCATCTCGCGGGAAAAGCAGCTACTTTCAATACCATCATCAAGGGTGTTGAAGCGCCAGGCGAGGCAAAAATCGACGATGAGTTCGCCAAGGGCTTCGGTATGGAGAGCTTGGATAAGCTAAAAGACGCCCTTCGTTCGAATATTTCGCGCGAATATGAGGCAGCGGCCCGTCGGAAGACCAAGCGTGAACTGCTCGATGTTCTTGACGGTCAGTATGATTTCGAATTGCCACCAGCACTCGTCGAACAGGAATTCAACGGGATCTGGGGCCAGGTCATGGGTGACTTGCAGCAGGCGGGTAAGACGTTTGCTGACGAGGATACGACAGAAGAGGCAGCCCGCGAAGAATACCTCACCATTGCTAAGCGCCGCGTTCGTTTAGGCCTTGTTTTGGCCGAGATTGGCGAAACCGCCAAGGTTCAGGTCTCGGACGAAGAAATTTCGCAAGGTGTTATGGAGCGCGCGCGTCAATTCCCGGGTCAAGAGAAGATGGTTTGGGATTTCTACCGCCAGAATCAACAGGCGATTGCCGAAATTCGGGCGCCCATCTTTGAAGAAAAGGTCGTCGATCACATTCTGAGTTTGGCCAAGGTTAAGGATCAGACAGTGACGGCGGAAGTCCTTCTGG
>CAIRGA010000028.1 GCA_903877935.1 uncultured Hyphomicrobiales bacterium | reverse complement strand
GAGAAAACAATGCGCCCAAAGCCTGGCATTTCGCTGGCATGGATCGACGAAGCGAACGCGTTACTTGTAAAATAAACAACCGATGTAAAAGCAGCAATGATCACCCACGCGACGATCGCAACAAAGCGACTGCCACTCATAAACCCCTTACAAAGTAGATCAATTTTTAACATTCTCACGCCGCGCGTCGGTAGCTTCCGCAACGGAATATGACAAGTATTTATTAACGAATAGCTAGCGTGTTTTAGGCAATGGCGCGTCGGCTAATTCCGGTAATTCCATTTTATCATTTTGAACCAACGATTGTGCGTTCGTTAAGGCAGAAAGACCAACGGTTAGCTTTCCTGCAATCACTGGATCCAATTGAGCCAGAATTTCAGAAAACTTCTTCGGATTCATGCCCCCGGCAATGGGAAGTACAGATTTTAGATCCAATTTTTCAAATATGCGCGCAGCATCTTTCGGTTTCATCGCCTCATACATGATGATGATCGGCTTTAACGTCGCAACATCGGCATCTTTGCGCGCCATATCGGTTTTAATCGTCTCGTCTAATGCCTTTAATTCGGCCATTCGACCTTCAATCTGCTTTTCTGCCGCCGCCAGTAAGGCCTCGCGCTCAACCAAATCCTTATCGCGTTTATCCAATTCAAGCCGCCGCGCGGCCAACCGCTCCAGCAGGAGCTTATCCGCGGAGTCGATTTCGGGCAGCTTAGGTTGAGCCTCACCATCAGCCTTCGCTGTCGAACTCGGCTTTGCCTCGCCGCCCGCTTTGTCGTCGCTCTTTTTGTTTGCAGGGGCCTCGGCTGGTGCTGGAGCGTCAGCAGCACCCGTCACGATATCAAGGCTAGTGGCTGGCTTGCTACGATAGGAGCTGATCGAACGCGCAATACCATTTGCCAATTCGTCTGACGCTGCTGCAGAGCCGATACCTTGAACAGATAGATTCAAGACATGTCCCCACTCAGTAGCATCGAGCGCAAGCAGTCCGAGCAAGCCGAATGCTGTCAGGTTAAGAAGGCGCGTACCGGCATTCGACATGACAAAGTCCTAATTTTTCCGCAGCGCGGCAACGCGTGCCGCTAAATTCGCAAGTGTATTTTCACTTCCGCCCGATCGGCGGGTTAACTCTTCCCGCTCAATTCGAACATCGTGGCTTATTTTATTGGTCAATATCGGTCTGTGAGACGTCACATTGGATTTCGAAAACTCATCCATTAAGTGCCGTAGCGTGGAGACTGCACCTTGCGCCAATCGGGTCGATTCAGACACGTCACTGATCAATGATCGAAAGGTTTGCTCCTGCTTACGAAAGGCTCGGATGCGACGCTCCAAGACAATGCAGTAGATAAGGGTCAGCGCAATCAAACTATCCGTCAAAATAGTCAATGCAGATGAAAATGTCATAGTAACCTCTTGTCTTATTTTGACGTCAATGTTCCAACCATGCGTAAGGCAATCTGTCCCTGAGAGCGTCCCATTAAGCCTTGTGCCAGTCGGCGATCACCGCATTTCAACCAAATCGGCGACTGCGGATGAAGAGCGAGCGGAATGGTTTGCCCAATTTTGAAATTAAGTACGGTCCGTAGCGGCAATTTGATATCGGCGAGAACCGCCTCCACGCCGACCGAAGAGGTCGCTGCCGCCTGAACAAGGTGCTGACGCCAACCCGTTTCGGCGCCTTCTTTGCGCTCGATTTCATCCGCTCTTATGAGCGTTTCATAAGCGCCGAACATAGTTAGCGGCAATAAGAGGCTAATCGTTCCGCCGCGGCGACCAAACAAGATCTGAACCCGCAATTGAACCGCACTCTCACTCGTTTTCCCCAGTGAAATCAGATACGGATTGGTTTCGATTTTATCGATCGAAAAATCCGCCTTCATCATTTCACTAACGGCTTCTTGAAATCCACGCGCAGCAAAATCAGCCAATCTTTTAAAAAGTTTTAGCTCAAGCGATGAATAGGGGCGCAACGATCGATTGGGGATCGTATGAACCTCGCTGCCACCAAGCATGAGGTCAAAAAACGCTGCTGCAAGGGCTTGATCCGCAATAACGAGACCGCCTCCCCCTAACATTCGCGACGACATCGTCGCGATTAAAGAAGGCAAGGGCAATTGGCCCATTCCGTTCGAAAGTCTAATAAGCGACAAATCCAACAGGCTAATATCAATGAGGCCGGTTACGCCTTGTCGCATAGAGCGACCGAGCCCATCGACAAAAGCATCCGCAATTTGCCGCATGGACGGCGACAAGCCAATGGCAATGGTCGCAGCGTCAACAATCGCTGCCTTGCCTGATCCGTCTTGATGAAGCGATGAAAGCCCCATTAGGCGATCGATTTCTTCATCCCCTAAAATCGCATTGTGCGTTCCTGCCGAGCGCGGCTCGTCGATCGCATTAAGCATCACAGCCCAAGGATCGCTCTGCTCAGATGAAACCTCTTGAGGATTGTCGATATTGGTCATTGGATCAGCAATTCCTTAATGAGAACCGCTTCAACTTTTTTAGGTTGAACCGCCAAATTCACCCGATGCAGTAATTCTTCCTTCAGCCGAAGAATGGCCGCTGACCCTTGCAAATCAACCGGCCGCATTTCACGTAAATAAACTTGAAAGATATCTTCGATGCGCGGCTGCAACGATTGAACCGCCGGCAACTCCTTGGCATCCGCGATTTCGAGCGCGACATGGAGCTTCATCATGTGCGCGCCACCAATCGTCGGCTGCGCCGTATCGGGGCTCATGCCAATCATCATGTCCTTAATATCCAAAAAGGCCGTTACTTTCTTCTCGACCTCGGCGTGTTCTGCTTTATCCTTTTTAGGGCCAAGCAGAAAAATATAGCCGCCTACGCCCCCACCAATCAGAACAATGGCAGCGATAATCACGATCAGCATTTTGCTTTTCGGTTTCCCGCCGCCTTCGGCCGCCGCACTTTTTTCTTCTTCGGCCATTTATCCAGTTTCCCTAAAGAAAGATCACGCGCGCTTGATTCGAGTTTGCAGTTAATGCTTGGCTTTTTAAAGTTAATGAATTCTTAAACTGCTATTCAGACCAGGAAAAAACTGCCGTTTTATGGGGAATAAACGCAGCAAGGCGTTCTATAATTTTCAACAGTAACAATCTAACACATTGAATAGATTAAATTTTATTCTTTTATCAGATTGGCATGACCACTGCATATTCCTCTGCGGAAGGCTTGGCGGCTGGGGAGCTCAGCTAAGCGTTTGTTTTGGGAGAATAACATGGATAATGCACAACTCGTTGCCCATTCGAGGCTTCAAACCCTTCAACGGCAATTGGATGTTTTGGCGAATAATATAGCCAATGCCGGAACAACCGGCTTTAAATCGCGGGGCATGCAATTTAGTGAATTTTTGCAACCCAATGCAAAGTCGGATTCATTCAAAGGAGCTGCCCGTTCAATATCATTCGTCATTGATCGCGGTGCTACGCTCGACTTCACCGATGGTCCCATCGAGCATACAGGCAATGCCACCGATATTGCGTTACGCGGACCCGCGCTTCTCGCCGTCAAAACGGCAGCGGGCGAGCGCTATACGAGAAATGGTTCGCTCGCCACCAATGCGAAAGGTGAGATAGTTACCAGCGACGGACATGTCGTTCTAGGCGCAGGCGGCGCCATTATTGCCGATCCGGCCGATGGCCCCCTAGAAATTACATCCGATGGCACCGTCGGTAATCACAGCGGTCCGATTGGTAAGCTTAAGATCGTCGACGTCACCGACCCTACTCAATTGGTGAACGAGGGTAGCAATCTTTATAGCGCCAAATCGCAACTGCCCGCATCAAAGACCCCTCTCGTCAGTGTCGGCTCCATTGAAAAATCCAATGTACAACCCGTCTTGGCCATGAGCCGTTTGATTGAAGTGACACGCGCTTACTCAGCGTTGGCAACGTCAATGCAGCGGTTAGACGATACCCAAAAAGGTGCGCTTGAGCGCCTTGCGACTGTCCCAGCTTAAGGAGAATAACAATGCTCGCTCTATACACCGCAGCCTCTGGTATGGCCGCCATGGAGAAAAACGTCGAGTTGATCTCCAACAACGTCGCTAACGTTCGCACCACAGGCTACAAGCTGCAACGCCCTTTGTTTCAGGATCTCCTCTATGAGACCCTCAAGCGTTCGGGATCAAGCACATCGGACGCCGGCAATCTGCTCCCCGCAGGTATTGAAATCGGCTCTGGCGTTAAACTCGTTTCAACCTCGCGCGCAATGTCGCAAGGCTCCATTACGGCCACCGACCGTAATATGGATGTCGCCATTCGTGGCGAAGGCTTCTTTCGCATCCAGCGTCCCGATGGCACGATCGGCTATACGCGGGACGGCTCCTTTACCACCGACGCGCAAGGCCAATTGGTAACGAGCCAGGGCTTCGTGCTTGATCCCGGTATAACGGTGCCGAACAATGCGACGAGCGTATCCATCAGCGCGTCAGGCTTGGTGCAAGCCCAAATTCCTGCTCAAGCAACCCCACAAGACATTGGCAAAATTCAACTGACG
>CAIRGA010000027.1 GCA_903877935.1 uncultured Hyphomicrobiales bacterium | reverse complement strand
TTGAATGATCTACATTGTAGATACATTGAAGGGAAGCGGGAAAGGCCAACATCATGCGCGTCAAAATCGCCAAATGGGGTAATAGCGCCGCGATACGCCTGCCGAAGGCGGTGATGGAGGAAATGCGGCTGGTTCCGGGGGCAGAAGCTGAGCTGAACGTTGGTGATAGAGAAATTCGTATTTCTCCGGTGACCAATTCGAAACGTATGACGCTTGAACGGCTTATCAGGAGTATGGATGAATGCGGCCCAGCCGGTCAGTCGGAATCGATCGTTTGGGGCCCAGATCGAGGTTCAGAACTAATTGATGATGATTATTCTCGTCGGGTAATGACGCCCATAGATCTTGCGGGTAAAAAGCGTGCCTCTTGAAAGTGGTGACCTTCATTGGGCCGATCTCGACGGGTTTAGAGGGACAGAGCAGGGCGGCCGCCGTCCGGTATTGATCGTTTCCGAGAACTTTTATAATTCCCGATCCAAGCGGGTGATCATCTGTCCGGTATCATCCCGGGCAAGGGGGTGGGAAACGGACATTAAATTATCGGTGGGATTACCGATTACGGGCGTGATTTTAACCGATCAAATTCGCGTCATCGGCCACAATTTGCGAATATTTGATTTTATTGCTCGCGTTCCGGAATCCGATATGCAGGCCGTACGGGATGTACTTGGCCTCTTGTTGGGAATTTTTAAGGTAGTACCCGATGACCTTTGAAAGCTTTCTCGCTCTTGGCCTTTACTCCGTTGTGTCATCTGTGACGCCGGGGCCAAATAATCTCATGCTTTTGGCATCTGGCGTCAATTTTGGCATCCGCCGCACCATTCCGCACATGTTTGGCATAGCCATTGGCTTTACCGCGATGGTTGCCATTATCGGCTTTGGCTTGGGGGCAGTGCTCGAAATTGTGCCGGGTGTCATGACGGTCCTGCGTTATGTCGCATTGGCTTACACCGTTTGGCTCGCTTGGAAACTCGGTTCCAGCGGTTCGCTTGGCACAGGCAAATCGGGGGCCCAACCCATGAGTTTTATCTCGGCCTGCCTGTTTCAATGGGTTAACCCGAAGGCGTGGGTGATGGCATTGACGGCTACGGCGCTTTATTCGTCGGCACAAAATTATTATCTGAGCGTTTTGCTGGTTGCGGCGGTTTTTGGCGTTATCAATTTGCCCTGTGTCAGTGTTTGGGCAGGCTTTGGCGTTGCATTGCGGCAGTTTTTGGCCGTTCCTGCCCGCTTGCGTGCCTTTAACATCGTAATGGCCTTGCTTTTATTGGCTTCTACCTTGCCGTTTATTTTGACGTGAACATGGTTCGCACACCAGATAGAACTGAGAGCCAGCTTGACCATTTCGCTTTGCGCCCTTAAGCGCACATTCTGACTGCTATAAACCACCCCAAAGGGAGCTTCTCCGATATGCGTGTCTATTATGATCGTGATGCCGACATTAATCTCATCAAGGGCAAGAACGTCGCCATTGTCGGCTACGGCTCCCAGGGCCATGCCCATGCGCTGAATTTGCGTGACTCAGGCTGCAAGAACATTGCGGTTGCGCTGCGCGCCGGCTCGCCAACCGCCAAGAAGGCCGAGGGCGAAGGCCTGAAAGTCATGACCGTGGTTGAGGCTGCCAAATGGGCTGACGTCGTTATGATGCTGACGCCCGATGAATTGCAGGCCGATATTTATCGCGACGAGCTGCAGGCCAATATGAAGCAGGGCGCAGCCCTTCTGTTCGCGCACGGCCTCAACGTCCACTTCAATCTGATCGAGCCCCGCAAGGATCTCGACGTGTTGATGGTCGCCCCAAAAGGCCCTGGCCACACGGTGCGTTCCGAATACCAGAAGGGCGGCGGCGTGCCGACCTTGATCGCCATCCATCAGGATGCCACAGGCAATGCCCATGATCTTGGTCTGTCCTACGCTTCCGCCAATGGCGGTGGCCGTGCTGGCATCATCGAGACGACGTTCAAGGAAGAATGCGAAACCGATTTGTTCGGTGAGCAGGTTGTGCTTTGCGGTGGTTTGGTTGAACTGATCCGCGCTGGTTTTGAGACGCTCGTTGAAGCAGGCTACGCGCCTGAAATGGCCTATTTCGAGTGCTTGCACGAAGTGAAGCTGATCGTCGACCTGATTTATGAAGGCGGCATTGCCAACATGAATTACTCGATCTCAAACACGGCGGAATATGGCGAATATGTCACCGGCCCGCGCATCATCACGTCGGAAACAAAGGCCGAGATGAAGCGCGTTTTGGACGATATCCAGACGGGCAAATTCACGCGCGACTGGATGCTCGAAAACAAGGTCAACCAGACCTCGTTCAAGGCCGTACGCGCCCGCCACAACGCGCACCAGATCGAAGAAGTGGGCGGCAAGCTCCGCGCCATGATGCCATGGATTGCGAAGAACAAGCTCGTCGACAAGGCGAAGAATTGATCGCTTGCGCTTAGGCTTTTTGAGGTTGAAAAATCCCGCTTCGGCGGGATTTTTTATTAAGCTGCATTATGCCGCTAGCGGCTTTTTTGGCCTGCCACCGAGACGGCCATTGGCTTTGGATGCTGTCGCGCGCGAAATGGCGCGTTTCATCAGTGATGAGCCGAGGTGATCGGCTAACAGGCTTGGAATGGAGATGTCCGCATCAAGACTTGGGATATGAAGCCCATAGCCGCCGCCTTCGATCTCGATCTTGCGCAAGTCTTCTGCGGTGGCCGTACATGCTTGCTGCGCCGATCATAGCGGGCGGTGACGGCCAGGAGTTGGTGCTTCATGCGCTTGGCCGTTTGCCGGGAAATGGTTTCAAATTCCCTTTCAGTTGGAATCTTGAATTTAGCCATGAAGTACTCTCCATCGGTTGTCTAAAACCTAGAATAACGTCTAGCTTTTATAAATTGGATGTACTTAGGAAATGGTCTTTGTGCTTTAGAGGCGCCTCGTTAAGCATACCGGCTTGCAATGCTTATCCTCTCCTTTTAAGCCTATTTCATGCCCATTCTCTCCATCCAATCCCATGTCGCTTACGGCCATGTTGGTAATGATGCAGCGGTATTTCCGTTGCAACGTCTGGGGCATGAAGTGTGGGCCGTTCATACGGTGCAATTTGCGGCGCATACGGGGTATGGGCCGCCGAAGGGGCAGATATTTGAAGCCTCCCATATTCGCGAGGTGATCGAGGGCATTGCGGCACGTGAGGATTTCGCAACGTGCGAGGCGGTGCTCTCGGGCTATATGGGATCATCCGCGATTGGCGAGGCGATTGTGGATGCGGTGGCCCGCGTGAAGGCCGCTAATCCGCATGCGCTTTATGCGTGTGATCCGGTGTTGGGCGATGTCGGCAAAGGGTTTTTCGTGCGCCCTGAAATGCCTGATTTCATGCGCGATCAGGTGGTGCCGCAGGCCGATATTGTCACGCCTAATTTATTCGAGCTTGAGGCGCTAACGGGGCGGACCTGTTCGACGCTTGATGATACGAAAAGCGCTTTGCGCGCCTTGCATGCAAAAGGTCCGCGGGTGATTTTGCTGACCTCAGCCGTCATCGATGAAACGCCAAGGGATGCTGTCGATATGATTGCGTCCGACGGAAAGAGCCTTTGGCGTATCCGCTCTCCGCGGCTTGGCTTTTCGCCCAACGGTGCGGGTGATTTAACGGCTGCGTTATTCTTGGCGCATTATCTCAAAGAGCGCTCGGTTCCAAATGCATTGGCGTTAGCCGCGTCATCGGTTCATGCCATTTTGGAAGCGACGTTTGACAAAGGAGGCGGTGAATTGGCGTTGATTGCTGCTCAAAACGCGCTTGTTCAGCCACCCCTTCTCTTGTCACCGGAGCCACTCTGATGAGCCGTCGTTTTTACGCGCTTGATGTCTTCACCCAGACCGCGCTTGCAGGTAATCCGCTTGCGGTCGTGCTCGATAGCGATGGTCTAAGCGATCATGCGATGCAGGCGATTGCGGGTGAGTTTAATCTTTTTGAAACGGTGTTCGTTTTTCCGCCAAAGGATCCTGCGAACCGAGCGGCATTGCGGATTTTTACGCCAGCGAGCGAACTACCTTTTGCGGGGCATCCAACCGTCGGGACGGCGGTGCTCCTCGCCTTGTTGGACCATCAAGCCTCTGCTTCGTTCGGGTTAGAAGAGAAAGTTGGTCTCGTTCCGTGTACGGCGACCCGTATAAATGACGATAAGGGCGAGGCGGTGTTTACTCTGCCGCGTTTGCCGGAGCGCATTGCTGATACAGCACCTTTGCCGATGATCGCCGAAGCACTTGGCATTTCGGTAGACGAGATTGGGTTTGATCGCCACCAGCCGATGATTGCCTCAGCGGGTGTTGGGTTTAACCTCATCCCCTTGAGGTCAAAAGATGCGGTTACGCGCGCGTCCGTTCAAGCCACGAATTGGTCGGAAACGTTTAACGCGGCAGGCCGTCCGAATGTGTTTGTCTATACGCGTGAGACCGTCGAGGCGGGGCATCAGTTTCACGCCCGCATGTTCGCGCCGCATTTAGGCATTGGTGAAGATCCGGCGACGGGCAGCGCGGTGGCGGCCTTTGTCCGTGCGTTTGTTGATTTCGAAGCATTTTCGCATGGCACGCATCGCATCATCATCGAGCAAGGCTATGCGATGGGTAGACCGTCGCAGATTACATTGGACGTTGATTTAGCCGACGGGGAGCTACAGGCGGCGCGTATCGGTGGCTCGGCCGTGATCATCAGTGAAGGAAGGTTGCGGGTCTGATGGCCCGTTAAGTGTGGCCCGTTAAACGAGCAAGCGTGATCACCGCCCCTAAAATAAGCAGCGTTTGAAAGCCCACCGAACCAACAATCCATTTCAATACATCGGAGCGTATCGTCTCAATTTTCGTTTCGAGACGCAGCTCCATTTCGCGCATATCTTGTTTCAATTCACTGCGTAATTCCCGGATATCGACCTTGGTAGACAATTGATCCGACGTCGCATCGGCAATTGCGGTGGCAAGACCCTCGGACTGTTCTTGGGTAAACTTCGCCTTATCGCGCAGCGTTTGGGCAAATTTAAGCGTATCGAAGGTCAGGGCGGTCATGGCGTCTTTCCGATGAGGGGTCGTGTACGCAAAACTGCACGGATACTAAAATGCGCCTTCAAGGCTTCAATTTCAAGCGCAATTTGCCTGATCGTGCCTGTTACAAAGTACGGCTAGCCGACATTGTGCAGGCCGAAAAGACGGGTCTTGCATAAGGCGGTCTTTTTCCTGTAGGCTTACGCCATCTTAACCCTTCTTGTGGTCCACTGGTCACGGGAATGGGATGAAAAGGACAGGACGCCGTGGCCGCATCAGCGACCTTTTTAGCCGTATTGACCTTGGCTCTCGCATTGAGCCAGGCTTTGCCGCGTCCGCTTGCTGCTCTCCTCCTTCTTAGACGCCCCTGAGGGCCGACCGGGCAAAAGCCTGGGCGCTCAGGGGATGACATCAAGATCGCGCCGCACCAAACGGCCCGTGTGACCCCTTAGGGCGCGTTCCGGGCTTTCATGAGACAAGAAGGACCAAGCCAATGTCAGCAGCAACCGATAAAGACCGCGTTATTATTTTTGACACCACCTTGCGTGATGGCGAGCAATCGCCCGGCGCTTCGATGACGTTAGAAGAAAAGCTCGAAGTGGCCGATCTCTTGGATGCGATGGGTGTCGATATTATCGAAGCGGGTTTCCCGATTGCCTCCAACGGGGATTTCGAGGCGGTCAGCGAGATTGCCAAGCGGATCAAGCGGGCCACGGTTGCAGGCCTTGCCCGTGCCATCAATGCCGATATTGATCGGGCAGGCGAGGCGGTGAAATTCGCCCAGAAGCCGCGTATTCACACTTTTGTGTCGACGTCGCCTATCCATCTCGAATTTCAGATGAAGAAGTCTGAGGCGGAAGTGCTCGATATCATCACGGCGACGGTGACGCGCGCGCGTAATTTAGTGGACGATATCGAATGGTCGGCGATGGACGCAACGCGCACGCCGATTGAATATCTCTGCCGGTGTGTGAATGCAGCCATCAATGCAGGAGCCACGACGATCAATCTGCCGGATACGGTTGGCTATGCCACGCCGGATGAATATCGCGATATGTTCCGCCAAGTGCGCGAGCGGGTGGCAAATTCAGACAAAGCGATTTTCTCGGCGCATTGTCATGATGATCTGGGACTGGCTGCAGCTAATTCACTTGCCGCATTAGAAGGCGGTGCGCGTCAAATTGAATGCACGATCAACGGGCTTGGCGAACGCGCGGGCAATGCGGCTTTGGAAGAAGTTGTGATGGCGATCAAAACGCGCGGCGATAAATTGCCTTATGCGACGGGCATTGAATCGACGATGCTCACACGTGCGTCCAAATTGGTGGCGGCGGTGACGTCGTTCCCCGTGCAATATAACAAGGCGATTGTCGGCCGGAATGCGTTTGCGCATGAAAGCGGTATTCACCAAGACGGGATGCTGAAAAACCAGCAAACCTACGAGATTATGACGCCGGCTTCCGTTGGTGTTTCGAAGACGTCTTTGGTGATGGGTAAACATTCGGGCCGTGCGGCGTTCCGCGATAAGCTGCGCGAGTTGGGCTATGAATTGGGCGAGAATGCGTTTGAGGAAGCGTTTAATCGCATGAAGGATTTGGCCGACCGTAAGAAACATGTCTATGACGAGGATATCGAGGCTTTGGTCGGCGATGAAGTGGGCTCTGGCCAAGACCGGATCAAGGTTGAATCGCTCACCGTGATTTGCGGTACGCAAGGCCCGCAATTGGCGACGCTCACCTTGGATGTTGAGGGTACCCACAAGACCATTCAAGCATCGGGCAATGGGCCGGTGGATGCATGCTTTAATGCGATTAAGGCCTTGGTACCGAATGAAGCTCAACTTGAGCTTTATCAGGTTCATGCAGTGACGGAAGGTACGGATGCGCAGGCTGAAGTTTCTGTCCGTCTTGGTGAAAATGGTCGATCGGTAACGGCTAAGGCTGCCGACCCCGACACGCTTGTGGCATCAACGCGTGCTTATCTTGCGGCGCTCAACAAATTGATGGTGAAGCGTCAGAAGGGCGTAAATCCGCAAACGCTGATGGTGGGTTGAAGATCATGAGCATGGCAAAAGCCTAGCCTCTGTTTTGCAGGCTTATGCCCTTCCTTTGATGTTTTGGCCAATCAGCGATCATCTCGCCGGGTGTTGTACGATTATCGTGTTTATAATTTTGTCATCTTGCATGCATTTTGCCATGATGGCTCTTGCAACCGACGCGTGGCTTTGCTAATCACAACCCACGCGGGGCATGGCCCCGCCTTTGTTTTGATGGGCGCTTAGCTCAGTTGGTAGAGCAGCTGACTCTTAATCAGCGGGTCGAAGGTTCGAGCCCTTCAGCGCCCACCATCAAAACAACCGCTTAAGCGTGCCGGTCTTCATAATCCTTTTGACACATATTCGTCATGATCGGTATTGATGGGCGCAATACAGTGCCGATTCTGCCGGTGTGTGTTCGCTTAATGCTGCAGTAGGCTTTGGGATATTGGGTCATGCGATCGAAAATTATGGGTATTGTTGCTGCATCGTTGATTGTGGCCTCGCATAGTGCCAATGCAACGAGCACCGAGAAAAATCCCGCCTGTCTTGAGGCCTCAAAGCAATCGCTTGAAAATCATCTGACGGAAGAAAAGTTGATCTGGAGCCAAGAGGGTGGCGAAGTTCGCGATGTTCAGTTCAAGCCGATCTATCGCGAAAAATCGAACCAATGTTTTTTCAAATTGAATTTTAAAATCATAAAGCCAGGCGAGCTGATGAGCACCTTTTATCTCGTCGATGCTTTTGAAAATCGCATTTACGCAGCCTATCTGGAAGTGACGAAACGGATGGGTGCAAAACCAAAAGAGCCGCCACTGAATTGCACCTATGGTGTGGCCTATGATGAAAAGACAGCCTGTACAACAAAGGCCGAATTGGATGGCTTTGTTAAATCATTGATCGAGCAAAATTAGCGCGAACTCAGCCGGCATTAAAGCATGCGCCCCAAAGCTTGCTGGCAGCACACCCGTTCTCAATCGTGCGTCGATTGTTTAATCACTGAATTTCAATATCCAAGACGTTTTTATCTGGCCCGCTAAACGGGGCAGCCTATTTGAAATATTTTACTCGAACGATACGGGGTAGCGATATTGTTATGTCCCGGCTTGTGCCCCGTTATTGTGGTGATGTGCGATAATGGCGACCGAGTATGAGGGCGGCCATACCCAAGAGGATTAGAAAAGGGACGATCGCATAGCCCGCAAAGAGGCCGACATGATCGGCGAGCGCGCCTAACACCAAGGGTGTAAGGATAATGGCAAGGCCTGTTGTAATCGGCGTACGTGCCGCGGCTTTCGCTGAATTATTTGGCTCGGCAGCGAGGGCTAATGTGAGGGTTGTTGCAAAGAGATTGGCGACGCCAAGCCCGGATATGGCTAATCCGATCAAGACAAATGACGCAGTTGACGATAGCCAGAACACAAAAAATCCGACCATTGCAATCAAGAGCGACACAAAAGCTAAACGCCATGGTCCTATGCGTTGAACGATAAAGATTCCGGCTAGACGGCTGCACAAGACGCCGAACGCGAACAGGGTTGAGCCGATAATGGCGTTATCGCGCGTTAATCCACTTATTTTTTCGAGAAAGCTTGCCCCCCAAACGCTGAAGCAAAATTCAACCCCAACAGAAAGCCCGAGAAGCGTCCAATATGCCCAATATGAGCGCCCTAATGGCGACGCGGCTTTTGACGAAGGGTGGCTGTCGGGTGGAAGATATGATTTTCTTAAAGCGAAGATCGACGCTAGGGCGATAGCCCAGCTAATAACGCCAACAGCTTTCCAGCTAATGACGCCAGCAAAAAACCAAACGGCGATAGGTGCAAGCAATGCACCGATATAGCTCATGAAATTTGATTCAGAGATTGCTTGATCGGTTTGTGGGCCATGAACGCTCATTAAAACCAATGGCACAAAGACGACGACCATTGATCCGATGAGGCCCATAAGACCTGCGCCGATAATCGACAATACGGGTGTTGGTGCCATTGTGATCATCGTAAAGCCGATGGCTAAACCGAGTGCGCCGATGGCCATAGCGGATTTGCGTCCAACGCGCCGTTCGAGCGGACCGCATAGAAAACCGGCCATCATCATGCCGAGCGCAAAAGCGCTTGTATGGAGCGCGCCCTCCGCATAAGTGAGCCCCATTTCGGACCGTAAGAACGGCATGATCGGACCGATGAGGCTGACTTGAAGCGTTAGAAAGGTGAGGAGGAGATAGGCCGACCAAGTGGCGCGATCGCGGCTAAATTTTTTAGGTCGGTTCATCGTTAACTCCAACCGACGCCCGCATTTCACGTCTTTAATAATTCGTAAGATCAATAATAAATCGCGTGTTACGCTATACGATAATCCCGATTTCGACGCC
>CAIRGA010000026.1 GCA_903877935.1 uncultured Hyphomicrobiales bacterium | reverse complement strand
GCTTGCTCTCCCGTAAGGGTTTTAGCCATTCAATAACCTCGCGCATTATGCGCGAATTGCTCGCCTCTTAACGCCGACTACGATTGGCGCATGAGCCAGGGGAATTGACGATGATTCCGGAGAATAAAAATGCTTCCGCAAGAAATTATCCGCAAAAAACGGGATGGGGCCGAGCTGAGCGCCCTGGAAATAGGCGATGTTATTGCCGGATTGACCAATGGACAGGTGACGGATGCGCAGGCGGCCGCTTTTGCGATGGCGGTGTTTTTCCGCGGAATGACCATGCCGGAGCGCGTTTTTTTAACCAGATATATGATGCTTTCAGGTAGTCAACTGGACTGGTCAGATAGTCCCGGACCCGTTTTAGATAAACATTCAACAGGTGGAATCGGCGATAATGTCAGCTTGATGCTGGCACCTGCGGTTGCGGCGTGCGGCGGATACGTACCGATGATTTCAGGCCGCGGTTTAGGCCATACCGGCGGCACGCTCGACAAGCTCGACTCGATTCCGGGTTATATTTCGCAACCCGACATTGCGCTCTTCCGCAAGGTTGTAAGGGAGGCGGGCGCGGCCATTATCGGCCAAACATCGGACCTCGCGCCTGCGGACAAGAAGCTCTATTCGATCCGCGATGTGACGGCGACGGTCGAGTCCATTCCGCTCATCACAGCCTCGATCCTGTCGAAGAAACTGGCGGCAGGACTGCAAGGGCTGGTAATGGATGTGAAGACGGGGAGCGGCGCCTTTATGCCGACGCTCGAAGGCTCGCGCGAGCTTGCAAAAAGTCTCGCCGATGTCGCAACCGGCGCAGGTCTGCCGACGACGGCTCTGATTACCGATATGGATGAACCGCTTGCCTCGGCTGCTGGAAATGCGGTCGAAGTAATGAACGCGATCGAGTATCTAACAGGCGCGCATCGCGACCCGCGATTGCATCAGGTTGTGCTCGCACTGGGTGCCGATATGCTTTTGATCGGCGGCCTTGTCGCGACACTTGAAGAAGGTTTTGCAAAGCTTGAACAGGCGATTTCATCTGGTGCGGCGGCTGATCATTTTCAACGTATGGTAACGGCTCTGGGCGGTCCTTCGGACTTGATGGAAAACGCCGAAAAACATCTGCCAAAAGCCAACACTATCCTCCCCATTTTAGCCAATCGCGAAGGTGTGGTTCATGCCATTGCAACACGCGAGATTGGGCTCGGCGTTGTTGCCCTTGGTGGTGGTCGCACACGCGCTGAAGATGGCATTGATCACGGTGTTGGCTTTACGAAACTTTTAGCGGTTGGTGCGTCGGTTTCGAACGATACGCCGTTAGGCTTCGTGCATGCACGTAACGCATCAGATGCCGAAGCCGCAGCTGTCCTTATCCGCCAAGCCTATTCGCTCGGTGATGGTGCGCCTTTAATTCGTCCACTTATTCATGATCGCTTTCAAGGTAAGGGAATTTAATCCATGACGCTTCTTATCGCTTTGGGCTCAGGTGATCCGAATCCATGGGTCAAAGAATTCACAGCACTTTTGCCGGATCGTCCAACCGTGAAACTCGGCGATAGCTATGAGCCTGCTTCGATCGAATTTGCGATGACGTGGTATCATCCGGCCGGATCGCTTGCGCATTATCCGAATTTAAAAGCCGTCTTCTCAATGGGTGCAGGCGTTGATCATCTCTTCCGTGATACGGCGCTGCCGGACGTGCCCGTCGCGCGCGTTGTTGATCCGGATCTTACCAATCGCATGAGTGAATATGTGGTGCTGCATGCACTCTCCATCCTGCGGCAAACGCGGCGTTATCGCGAGCAACAAAAGCATCTGCAATGGATCGATGATGATTGGCAGCCGGCCGCCGCCGAAGTCCGCGTCGGTGTTATGGGTTTGGGCGTGCTTGGCTCCGATGCGGCGCAAAAATTAAAGCATATCGGATTTGATGTTGCAGGCTGGAGCCGATCTGCAAAATCAATTGACGGTATTCAATGCTTTGCGGGCGATGATGCCTTACCGGCCTTTCTCGCGCGCACCGATATTCTCGTTGTGTTGCTGCCGCTCACCGATGCAACGCGAGGCATCGTCAATCGCCCGCTCTTAAAAGGATTGGCGCGCGATGGGCGCGTGCCTGCTCCATCGCTGATCAATGCCGGACGGGGAAACCTTCACGTCGAGACCGATATTCTAGAATGCCTCACCGACGGCACCCTGCATGAAGCGGTGCTTGATGTCTTCCAAACCGAGCCTTTACCGGAAGCGTCGCCTTTATGGACACATCCCCGCGTGACGATGACGCCACACAACGCCTCGGTGTCAGATCCGCTGGCCGTGGCACGCGCTATTGCTGCGCAAATTCGTCGTTTTGAAAAGGGCGAAGCGTTGTTGAATACGGTTAGCCGCACGAGAGGGTATTGAGCAGAAATTACTTCATAGCCCGTTTATTTTCCCTCATCCTGAGCCACGCCGCCTCGCGGCGTGAGTCGAAGGATGGCCGACGTGGTTCGACACGCGATGCGTTGCATCGCGGCTCACCATGAGGGAGGATTTAGAAACGCTGTTTATCGCTCTATGATAAATGGATGCGCCTTATCGACGTAATCGGCCCGGCACCCTTCGCCTCAATGCGTTGAGCGGCTTCGGCTAAAGGCTCACTAACGACCAGCATTTGATGGCCGCTGGCATGCAAAAGCTCGCGAGCATCGCGCATGATGCCGACATGGCCTTTCCAGAAGATCAGATCGCCGCGCTTTAATTCCGTATCGATTGGCAACAAGGTACCAACCGATTTTTCCTGCATGTCGGTATCGCGTGGTGCTTCAATTCCTGCCGCATCCAACGAGACTTGCACGAGGCCGGAACAATCGAGCCCTAGGCTTGTTTTGCCGCCCCAAAAATAGGGAATGCCAATAAATTTTTCGGCAATGGCAACAAAATCATTCGCATGGATTTCGATCGGCTGCAGATGATCCGCAATCCCATAATGTCCACGATGCGTTATTGCGAATTGATCCTTTGTACCAATGATCGTGAGACGGCTGCCCATTGAAAGCGTTGCCATAGGCGGCAATTTAATGCTGGGCCCACCAAAGAGAAAACTACGCAATACGTTAACCCGATGGGTGGGTGCGGCAATGTCGGCGGTCAACGCTTTTGAGGGCATAAAGCCCACATAGCCATCGCGCTTTAATTGGCCCCAGCTCCAGCCTTCTTCGTCTTGATCATAGACGGTAAAAATTTCGCCATGCAGCGCCTCTGTGTCGAGTGGCGCATCGGGAACAGGCGCACGGCGCAGATCGGCTGAACCGTCAAAGACAATTCGCTCTTCGCCTTCGACATAACGGGGCGCATCGACGATGCCGCGCAAATATTCGGCCGCAAAATCAGGGCGAGCGGGCGTCAGCCGTTTATCGTATGTGCTCATCGTGGCAGGTCCTTCGCGCGAGCAACAATGATGTCGCCAATTCGCTCAACAAATAAGGCACCTTTTACGGTGCGTTGGATGATAACATTGCGCAGATCCGTTTCATCACGGCGACGCGTCACAAGGTCTAAAGCGCCCATCGTATCAAGAGCACGCGTGATTACCGGTTTTGTTACCTTCAATTTCGCGGCCAAGCCTCTAACCGTATGAGGAGGTTGTTCCAGATAAATCGTGAGCAGAATGGTAATTTGCCTCGAGGAAAAATCATGCTCGCCGTCCCGCACGAGATCGAGGGTCACGTCATGCCAAAGCGCCAAGGCTTCTGAGGGGCGAAGGGATACGCTCATTTCTGCTCCGATTGTTACGGAGGCGTTATAGTTGGGAGTACTCTCAAAAGCAAGAATTGCATGTTCGTTAGTGTGCTGCTGTAAGATTGGTTTAGAATGAAGCAGCCAATGCATGCGCAAAGCGGTAATTCCGATTTTATAACGTTACCTCATCCTGAGCAGCATCGCTTTAGCGATGATTGTCGAAGGATATTGTGCAGAATAAAGCGCCGTGGTTCGACTCGCCGCTGGCGCGGCGGCTCACGATGAGGTTTTTATATTCTCTAACCCTCAGCCTCATCCGGCGTTACTTCATAGCGCGTCGAGCAGAATTCGCATGTCACGCCGATCATACCGTCATCGGCAACCATTGCCTGACGCTCATTTGGCGGAAAGCTTTTGATCATGGTCAAAATGCGCTCGCGGGAACAGCGGCATTGTGCGGTTACGGGCTCGGCATCAAACACGATGACGCCGCTCTCATGAAAAAGCCGATAGAGCAACGCTTCGCTTGGCAAAGTCGGATCAATGAGTTCATGATCCTCAACGGTTTCAACCAATACGCGCGCTTCCGTCCAAGCGTCATCCTCTTGTGATTCAAAAATCGACGCCCCTTCTGGCGCATCACCAGGATGCAAATCCATCATGCGCTGGCGTTCCGGTGAGGTCGGCATGAATTGCGTGATCAGGCCACCGGCGCGCCATTTTGGTACGAGATTGCCAGCGCCATCGGCTTGCATGACCTGGCCAACGGCTAATCTGACGCGGGTTGGAATTTGTTCCGATTGGCGGAAATATTGTTGGGCGGCTTCCTCTAAGCCCTGACCTTCAAGCGCAACAATGCCTTGGTAGCGCGACATGTCATTGCCTTGGTCGATCGTTAAGCCCAATTGCCCACGGCCTAATACGTCGGCTGCGGACATATCATCGCGAAGGCGCGTTGCATCAAAGCGGGCATAGCCCCGCACGCGGTCAGGGGCTTCATAATCGACAACCAACAAATCAACCGGTCCATCCGTACGCGTTTGAATTTGAAAACGGCCTTCAAACTTGAGCGCTGAACCGAGCAAGACAGCAAGCGTCGTCGCTTGCCCAAGCACGTCTGAAACGAGATCGGGATAGGCATGACGGCGCAGGATTTCATCCATCATGGGACCAAGACGAACCGCGCGACCACGAATATCTAAGGCCTCAACCGTGAAGGGCAGCACCTGATCATCGGGGGCTAGATCCAAAAAATCCGTCATGATGCGGGAAGCGCGCCGAGGCACCAGGCCAAGATGCCCTTTTGCGCGTGGAGGCGATTTTCTGCCTCGTCAAACACAACCGATTGCGGGCCATCCATCACCTCATCGGTGACTTCCTCACCACGATGCGCCGGAAGGCAATGCATGAACACGGCTTTCGGAGAAGCAAGCTTCATGAGTTTCGCATTGACCTGATAGGGCAGTAATAAATTATGCCTGCGGCCAGCATCCTCATCGCCCATCGAGACCCAGCAATCGGTAACGACACAGTCGGCACCTTCGGTTGCATCTTGTGGACTACGGGTAACGGTGACGCGCGCGCCTTCATTGCGCGCCCACGCGATCAATTCAGCGGTAGGGGACAATTCTTCCGGCGAGGCAATCTTAAGCTGGAAGTCGAACCGCGCGGCCGCGTGTACCCACGAGGTCAAGACATTGTTCGAGTCGCCAAGCCAAGCCACGCTGCGTCCCTGAATAGGACCGTTATGTTCTTCATAGGTCATCACATCCGCCATCACTTGGCAGGGATGCGAGTTCTTGGTCAGGCCGTTGATAACCGGGACACTCGCATTTTCGGCAAGCTCGATGACGTTACGATGATCAAGCGTCCGGATCATGATCGCATCAACAAAGCGCGATAAAACGCGCGCCGTATCGGCAATGGTCTCACCCCGGCCGAGCTGCATTTCTGCGCCTGTCAGCATGAGCGTTTCACCGCCCAATTCCCGCATTCCGACATCGAATGAAACGCGCGTACGGGTTGATGGCTTATCAAAGATCATTGCCAAGACTTTGCCATCCAGCGGGCGGCTCTCATTGCGCTTTCCTGCCATACGGCTGGCTTGGCGCGTGGCCTTCAACGTGGTCGCGCCGTTCAAGATGGAACGCAATTGATCGGGCGAAAAATCGGTGAGATCGAGAAAATGATGGGGGGAGCTCATGCGCCTACCGCCTTCTTTTGGTTAAGGCCCATATCCGCCTCAATATGCGAACAGGCGCGATCAATCCGCGCGATGGCATCGGCTACGATGGTTTCATCAATGATGAGCGGAGGGAGAAGGCGCACGACATTGTCGCCCGCGCCAACCGCCAGCATATGCTCATTCACCAAGGCTTTTGTCATTTCCGTGTTGGGAACGGCCATTTTAAGACCGACAAGCAAGCCTTCGCCTCTCACTTCCGCAATGATGCGCGGATGCCGATCTTTTAATTCGGCAAGGCGTTGCTTGAAGAGAAGCGCAATTTTTTCGACATGCTCCAGAAAGCCCGGCGCAAGCACAACATCGAGCACCGCGTTGCCAACCGCCATTGCGAGCGGATTGCCGCCAAAGGTTGAACCATGGGCGCCTGCTGTCATGCCCTTTGCGGCTTCAAACGTGGCAAGGCATGCGCCCATCGGAAAGCCGCCACCAATGCCCTTGGCCGACGCCAAAATATCGGGCACGATGCCGGACCTTTCATACGCAAAGAATTTGCCCGAGCGGCCCACGCCACATTGCACTTCATCAAAGATCAACAAAAGGCCATGACGGTCGCACAGCTCGCGTAAGCCGCGCAGGCATTGGGTTGGAACGACGCGGACGCCACCTTCGCCTTGGATGGGCTCGATCAAAATCGCTGCCGTCTCCGGCGTGATCGCTTTCTCAATGGCATCGTGATCGGCGAAGGCCACTTGATCAAAGCCTTCGACCTTCGGGCCGAAACCGTCGAGATATTTTTGCTGACCGCCAGCGGCGAGTGTCGCAAGCGTCCGGCCATGGAACGCGCCTTCAAAAGTAATCGTTCGATAGCGCTCCGGGTGACCGGAGGCGGCGTGGTATTTACGCGCCATCTTGATCGCGCATTCAAGCGCCTCGGCGCCGGAATTCGTGAAGAAGACCGTGTCGGCGAAGGTGTTCTCAACCAGCCGACGGGCGAGCCGCTCGCCATCGGGGATCTGATAGAGATTAGACGTGTGCCAAAGTTTCTCGGATTGCGCTTGAAGCGCCGCCACGAGATGCGGGTGAGCGTGGCCAACGGCATTAACCGCGATGCCCGAGCCGAAATCGAGATAGCGCTCGCCTGTGGTCGAAATCAGCCAAGCGCCCTCGCCTCGCTCAAACGCAAGGTCCATTCGCGCGAATACCGGCAAAAGCGCCGATGAGGGATGCGCGGCGGAACTTGTGTCGACCATTGCTCTGTCTCCTTCGAAAAGCGGGTATAAAAACAAAAATGGCCGTCCTCGGGGGACGGCTCATTGCATCTTTCTATCATAGAATGCCTTAATTTCCTGTCAATCTCTTGCGCCCCGTCAAATTGAATTCGGGTTGCGCAAGGATCGCCATCTAAACGACACGAAGATATCCACTACTCATCGCTGGGGAAAACCACGTGATCGACTCCGCAATGCTTGCAGCAGAGTCTCGGCATATTGTAGGTTGTCCTCACGTTAAACACGACATCTGGTGATGGTCCCCCCGATCATTGTCCATCGTTTCGGCGATGTTGGGATGTCAGAGACGATAGTGCGCCGATCTGTTTTGGCGTTGCGTGGGGTTAATGAGGTAACGAATGTCCTGGACCGATGAACGGGTTGAGTTGTTGCGGAAGCTCTGGAATCAAGGGCTTAGCGCGAGTCAAATCGCAGCAGAGCTTAATCACGGCATTACGCGTAATGCGGTGATCGGTAAGGTTCACCGCTTGGGACTGTCCGGCCGTGCCAAGACGCCTTCGGCACCGTCTTCGCGTCCACGGAAGGTGACACGTGCGCCGAGCCATCCTTTGACCCATACCTCGGGTCGCTCCTCGACGACGGGTTCCTACTCATCCGCAAGTGCGGGTGGTGGCGGCGGTGGTGGTGTTCGCGGCAATTTAGCGCTCGCGGCCTCTGCGGCAACGATGCTGTCGCCGGTCATTGATTATGATGTGCAGCCATTTGAGGAAGTTGTTGTTCCGATGTCGGAACGGATCACGATTATGGAACTTCGGGAAACGACGTGCCGCTGGCCGTTTGGTGATCCTGCATCGACGGATTTCCGTTTCTGCGGTGGCAATTCGCCCGTTGGAACGCCTTATTGCGCCTTCCACTCCCGGATTGCGTATCAGCCCTCCAATGATCGGCGGCGCGCAAAGCCGCGGGATTAAAAACCGCGTGCCAGTTTTAGGGATTTAAAAAACGGCGCGTATCCCGCGGCTTTTTTTTCATTGAAGGACTTGATTAGGCGCGTCGGGAGAAATTCTCGTCAAACGAATAACCTGCACCGCGCACGGTCCGGATCGGATCGCGTTCGCGTGGCTTGTTAACGGCTTTGCGTAACCGTCCGACATGGACGTCAACCGTCCGCTCATCGATTTCCGCGTCCATGCCCCACACGCTGTCGAGCAGCTGTCCACGGGTGAAGACGCGGCCGGGGCGCTCCATCAAGAACTCAAGAAGCTTGAACTCGGTAGGGCCAAGGTGCAGCTCGCGATTACCGCGCCGAACCCGGTGACTGCCGCGATCCAAAAGTAAATCTCCAAGCTCAAGCGAAGTGGCGAGCCGATTGGGCGACGCGCGGCGTAATAACGCTCTGACACGGGCGAGCAATTCTGGAACCGAAAACGGCTTGACGACATAATCATCCGCGCCCGTCGCCAATCCACGAACGCGCTCGCTTTCTTCGCCGCGCGCCGTCAATAAGATCACCGGCAGTCCCTGCGTCTCAGGACGAAGCCTTAGCCGGCGGCATAATTCGATGCCGGACAGGCCAGGTAACATCCAATCGAGGATGACGAGATCCGGAACCTGCTCACGCAGCATGATTTCGGCATCGTCCCCGCGCGCAGCGCTATCGACGGCGTATCCCTCGGCTTCGAGATTGTAGCGCAGAAGCAGCGTTAAAGGCTCTTCATCTTCGACAATCAGGACTCGTGGTTTTACGGACATAACAGCTTACTCTTGTTCTTCCGTTCCAAACTTACGGCGTTTGTAACGGTTCATATCCATCGGACGCGCGCGGACGATCCGTAGCCACGGTCTCGCCGGTCACGAGATATTTGATCGTCTCGGCAATATTGGTGGCGTGATCGCCAATGCGCTCGATATTTTTCGCAGAAAACAGCAAATGGGCGCAGAAGCCGATATTCCGCGGATCTTCCATCATATAAGTGAGCAATTCACGGAAGAGCGAATTATACAATTGATCGATTTCTTCGTCCTGGTTCCAAACCGCCATCGCGGCCTCAACATCACGATGCGCATAGGCATCAAGAACCCGATGTAACCGATCAAGCGCCAAATCGCTGATGTGAATGACGCCGCCGACAATTTTTTGCGGCGCAAATTGGCCATCGATCGCTACAACGCGCTTGCCAACATTTTTCGCTAAATCACCAATGCGCTCAATGTCGCTTGCAATGCGAATGGCCGAGACAAGGGCACGCAAATCAATGGCCATCGGTTGACGACGGGCGATCGTCAAAATCGCCTTTTCTTCAATCTCGCGCTCGAGCAAATCCAGCTTCGGGTCGGTGGCAATGACGCGTTGAGCAAGCTCTGTATCGCCCTTCACAAGCGATTGAATGGCATTCGCCAACATCGTCTCAGCGATACCGCCCATTTCCGTGATCTTACGGCCAATTTCCATGAGCTCGTCGTCATAAGCGCGTACGGTATGGTCAGTCATAACGATATCTCCCCTCCGGAGGCTTTAACGATCAGCCGAACCGGCCAGTAATATAATCTTGGGTACGTGGATCAGTCGGCGACGTGAAGATTTTTGACGTCTCGTCAAACTCCACCAATTCACCGAGATACATGAAGGCGGTATATTCCGACACACGGGCAGCTTGCTGCATATTATGGGTCACAATCGCAATCGTATATTCCGTCTTCAACTCGTCGATCAATTCTTCAATCTTGGCTGTCGAAATCGGATCAAGCGCCGAGCATGGCTCATCAAACAAAATGACTTCTGGTTTGATCGCAACCGTGCGCGCAATGCACAAACGTTGCTGTTGTCCGCCCGACAGGCTTAGCCCACTGGCGCCAAGCTTGTCTTTGACTTCCGTCCAAAGTGCGGCGCGCTTTAACGAGTCCTCGACACGGCCATCAAGCTCTGATTTTGAAAGATTTTCATAGAGCTTTAGTCCGAAAGCGATATTGTCGTAAATTGTCATTGGAAACGGCGTTGGCTTTTGAAACACCATACCGATGCGGGCGCGAAGCAAATTCAAATCTTCGCCCGGATTGAGAATATTGCGTCCATCGAAGCTGACTTCGCCCTCAGCATGCTGACCTGGGTAGAGATCATACATGCGGTTAAGCACGCGCAGCAGTGTTGATTTTCCGCAGCCCGAAGGCCCGATAAAGGCCGTAACCTTATTGGCATAGAGCGGAATGTTAATTCCCTTAAGAGCCAAATTGGCACCGTAAAAGAACTTTAAATTTTTGACCGAAATTTTTTCATGCATGATGAAACAAGCTCTTATCGCCAAAGTTGTTGAAATTACCGGCCATCTTTCGATGCTCCGAAGAAACGTGCCGTAATATTAAGGCTCAAAACGGCGACTGTGATCAGCAATGCCCCCGTCCACGCCAACTGCTTCCAATTGGCATCTGGGTTATTGATGAAATTATTGATCGTTACAGGCAGGTTAGCCATCGGCTTAACGAGGTTAACGCTCCAGAACTGGTTCGAAAGCACGGTGAAGAGAAGGGGTGCCGTCTCACCACCCACACGCGCTACCGCAAGCAATACACCCGTGATGAGGCCCGCCCGTGCGGCGCGATAGGCAACACGACGAATAACGAAGGACCGTGGCAAACCCAACGCCGATGCGGCTTCCCGCAATGTATTGGGCACGAGCAAGAGCATGTCTTCCGTCGTCCGCACGACAACCGGGATAACAATGACGGCCAAGGCAATCGATCCGGCAACCGCCGAGAAGCTTCGCATCGGCACAACGACAGCACCATAGACGAATAGGCCGATGATGATCGAGGGCGCACTGAGAAGAATATCATTGATAAAGCGAATAACGGGCGTGATCTTCGAATGGCGGCCATATTCCGCCAAATAGGTTCCTGCCAAAATGCCAATAGGCGCACCAATGCCAACGCCGATAACTGTCATCAACACGCTACCAAAGATCGCGTTCAGCAAACCGCCGCCATGCTCGCCCGGTGGAGGTGTCATCTCGGTAAAGACGGCAAAGGTCAGACCAGGAATACCGTTCACAAGGAGTGAAAATAAAATCAAGAATAGCCAGGCAATCCCGATGCCCGTTGCGGCAAGGCAGAGCCCCATAACGATGCTGCTGTTGCGACGGCGTGCTGAATAGCTTGCCATGATCTTACGCTCCCGCACGCTTTTCAAGGCGCATCAACATGAAACGCGCTGACGCAAGGACGATGAATGTCAAAACAAACAATAAGAGGCCGAGCAGAATAAGGGCCGATTGGTGAAGCCCTTCGCTTTCGGCAAACTCGCTGGCGATCGCTGCTGAAATGGTTGTTCCAGGTGCGAAGATTGAGCCCGATATTTTAAAGCTATTCCCGATGATAAAGGTCACCGCCATGGTTTCACCCAAAGCGCGACCTAGCGCCAACATCACGCCACCCACAACACCGACGCGCGTGAAGGGCAATACGACATTGTTGACCACTTCCCATGTCGTGCAACCCACGCCGTAAGCCGCCTCTTTCAAGACAGGAGGAACGGTTGAAAACACGTCGACGGCAATGGCTGTGATAAAGGGCAAGATCATGATGGCGAGAATCAGCGAAGCATTAAACAGGCTGAGGTTGGAAACCATTTCGCCACTGAAAATACTATTGAGCACCGGGATATCGGCACACGCCCAAACGATGCCGGGCTCGACATAGGTCGCCAAGAACGGACCCAATACGAAGAAGCCCCACATGCCATAAATAATCGAAGGGATACCGGCGAGAAGTTCGATCGCGAGGCGGATCGGACGGCGAATGGAATGAGGGCAGAGTTCGGTCAAAAAGATGGCAATGCCCAAGCCGAACGGAACGGCGATCAACATGGCTATGAACGAGGAAACAAGCGTTCCATAAATCGGAGCGAGCGCGCCCAAAACGGGCATCGGCTCAAGCTGTGGCGCCCAACGGCGGGTGACAAGAAATTCGAAGCCAAAGGCTTTCATGGCTGGCCAAGCACCAGCAATCAAAGAAAGGATAATGCCTGCGAGAAGGAGCAGAACAGCATAGGCTGCCGCGCGCGTCGCGAATGAAAAGAGTTGATCGCTAAAGGCGAGGCTTTTGAGCACTCGAGCCCGATCAGACGACATCTCCATATCCAGATCTTTAGAGGTTTGCGATATGGTCGTCACGTCGATTCTCCGTCGAGAGGTAGAATGGAGCGGCGACAACCGCCGCTCCAAGAATGTTTAGCCGTTCAAGACTTACTTAGCGATTCCCTTCCAGGCCGAACGGACCTGGGCAACGACTGAGTCAGGCATTGGAACATAGTCGAGGTCTTCGGCCATCTTGCCACCGTTCGAATAGGCCCAATCGAAATATTTGAGCGCTGCATTCGAAGCCGCCGCATCAGAAGGCTGAGCGTACATCAGGATGAAGGTCGTAGCCATCATTGGCCATGAAGCTTCACCAGGCGAATTGGCGAGAATGAGGTAGAAATTCTTCGCGTTAGCCCAGTCACCCTTCGCAGCCGCTGCCTTGAACGAAGCTAGAGCTGGCTTCACGCGCTTGCCAGCCGAATTGACCATGTCGGTCCAAGCGAGGTTGTTCTGCGTTGCATAGGCGTATTCGACATAACCGATCGAACCCTTGGTCTGCATGACGTTTGCAGCAACGCCAGCATTGCCTGCTGCGCCGATGCCGACTGGCCACTCAACGGCTTCACCAGCGCCCACGCTCTTCTTGAAGTCTGCGCTAACCGTCGAGAGGTAGGTGGTGAAGTTGAACGTCGTGCCCGAACCGTCTGAACGGCGGATCACGATGATTGGCAAGGAAGGAAGCTTTGTCTTTGGGTTGAGCTTCGAGATTGCAGCGTCATCCCAGGTCTTAACCTTACCGAGATAGATGTTAGCAAGGGTGTCGCCATCGAGAACGAGATCGCCACCAGCAACGCCTTCAAGGTTTACGATAGCAACAATGCCACCCATAACCATTGGGAACTGAACGAAGCCGTTCGTGTTGAGGTATTCTTCCTTCTGCGGAATATCGGTCGCGCCGAAGGTTACGGTCTTGGCTTGAATTTGCTTGCGGCCGGCGCCGGAGCCGATCGACTGATAGTTAAGGCCTACACCCGAAACCTTCTTATAGGCATCAGCCCACTTCGAATAGATTGGATATGGAAACGTTGCACCCGCACCTGAAATGTCTTCGGCGAACGCTACAGATACAGAGGCTGCCAAGGCAAAGCCGGCGGCAATCAGGGTTGAAAATTTCACGGGACTATCTCCTTTTGTGTACTACCGCTCGCGTCATTTTCAATGATCGCGACATCGGTCTCACGCGGTCACGTACCACGTTGACTAGCCCGTAGCGCCTCTGCATGACAGCTTTGTGACAATTCCAAGACGGCCCGATGAATTCGACGAAAGGGCGCTATTTTATCCCGTGCAAGGGCAAATAGACATGGAAGGTCGAACCTGAACCGAGCTCGCTTTCAATGATCAAGCGCCCACGGTGACGATTGACGATATGCTTGACGATTGCCAAGCCGAGGCCTGTTCCGCCGGTTTCACGGCTTGCAGACGCGTCGACGCGGTAAAACCGCTCGGTCAAGCGTGGCAAATGTTCGGATGGGATGCCTGGCCCGTAATCGCGCACCCGAAAATGACATTCGCAGGGATGGTCGGAATTTGGCTCGTGAAGAGTGAGTTCAACATCCACTTTTTGTCCGGATTGGCCATATTTAATGCCGTTCTCGACCAAATTTTCAACAACGCGCATTAATTCATCGTGATCGCCGTTCACATCGACCGGCAGATCAGGAATGGTGATGTGAAACGCGACCCGCCGTTCCTCGGCCACAGGCCTGAGCGTGTCGACCACTTGCCGGATTAAAACACCAAAATCGACTTTATCGACCGGGCGGCGGTGTTCGCTCATCTCCACCCGCGAAAGCGACAATAGATCATCAATCAAACGGGCCATACGGCGGCCCTGTTCGCGCATAATGTCTAAAAACCGGCTTTGGGCATGGGGATCATTTCGCGCCGGGCCTTGCAAGGTTTCGATGAACCCCAGAAGCGATGCGAGCGGCGTTCGCAATTCATGGCTTGCATTGGCAACGAAATCGACCCGCATGGATTCCAGCCGGCGCGCTTCCGTTAAATCGCGAAACACAAGGACGGCAGCGGGAGCGGTGCGCGGGCTGGCATTGGCGGAGGCGGTAAGGCCAACAGCTTGAAACTCGAAAAGTCGCTCGACGGGCAATCTTTCCGTCATCGTTCCACGTGACGCGGCCACTTTAGCGGCTAAAACATCATCAATGGCTTCAATTAAATCGGGTGCACGCAATGTAAAGGATAAAGGCGTGCCACGCGTGAGAGCGGGCCAAGCCGTTAACGAGGCAGAATTGGCAAACGTTACAACTTTGCGCCCGTCCACCATGATGACGGGATCTGACAACGCATCGAGTACTTCTGGCAATAGTGCAGATTGGAGGCCATCCACGTCCTTGTCACCCTCTCATCCGAAACTGGAATCAATCGCCACGATGGCCTTCGACGATTCGCTCACGGATGCGTGACAGTCGCATGACAATTTCATAGATGCCAAGGCTGCTGATCGCTAAAATAAACGGGCCGAGATAATAGCAAAGGCGAAACAAGAGCAGCGCGCCGATCAAGTCGGGCTTCGCAACGGATGAGAACGCCCCGAGAATGGTGCTTTCAAGAACGCCGATGCCGCCCGGAACATTGCTGATGACACCCAAAATGCAGCCGAAGGCATAAACGGCGGCAAAGGTCTCAAAGGCGATGCCGTGCCCTTCGGGCAATAAGACATACAGGACGGCTGAGGCGGCGCAGACATCAGCAGCACCCAATGCCAATTGTCCGATCGACACGCCAAGGGTCGGCAACTCGATCAGGAAATGCTTGATGCGAACATGCCTGCGTTTGGCTGCCGCCCAGACGAGATAGACCAAAATCGCCGAAAGAACGGCCATGCCCGCCAGTTGATTAATATGGGCCGTGGCTTGGTTGATCATGGAAATTGCTTCCGCTTGCCACATCAAGCCGATACCAACGACGACCGCCATGCCTAAAATAAAGGTCATGCCGGCAATCAAGGTGAGGCTCATCACTTTTGACGAGGACACGCCGCTTGCGGAATAAATGCGGTAGCGGACCGTTCCGGCCGTTAAAAGCGGGAAGCCAAGCGTGAAAGAGATCGCATAGCTCGTAAACGACGCGAAAACGACGGTCGCTAGCCGGATTTTTAGGCCAAGCTGGCGCATGGCTAGCGCATCGTAGCCCGCCAAAAAGATGTAACTGAGCACGGTGAAGCCAATGGCAAACATCAATTGCCCGCTGCTCGCCCGATGAATGCCCTGTTGAATATCAGCCAGACTGACGTCGACAAGCTCGGCCCTTAGAACAAAAAACGACCCCACGATCAGTGCGATGCTCAACATCGGACCGAGCCAACGGGTAAGTTTATGTTCCGGCTTGGGCTTTTCAGGCGCGGACATTGGTTGATCAGTCGAACCCGTCATGCGTTCCTTCTAAGATCCTGATCCCGCCCATTCGCGACAAAAATCTGCGTGTTCTATGGCCTGTCACATGCCAGGAAGCAAGCCATCACCCGGCATAGGCGTGGAGTTCTGCTTCAGAAACACCGACCGACGTTCCCGCAGCAACAATTTGAAGCCAAGTATTGCGATCAACGGGAATGCCATGTTGTAACCGCTCCGCCTTTGTTGCCCGCTCAGGATCACCCGGCAAAAGCACCGTCGGGGACTGACCTTCACTTGGTAATTGGGCCCAGTGAACAAAGCTTTCAAGCTCTGCAAGATAAGTAGCTTGCGTGCCCAGCGCCTCCGGCGAGACGATAATCGAGAGCATATTGTTGATAATGGCCTTTTGCGTGACTGGACCTTTCATCGCTTGACCACCCGTCAAAGCGCCCGCGAGCGCCTCGCAGGCAAAGGCCAAGGTCCATCCTTTGTGCTCGCCAAAGGGCAGAATCGCACCCGTCGGTTCCTCAAACATCACCGCGGGATCATTGGTGGGCTTGCCATCAGCGTCGATGAGGGTGCCATCGGGCACCTTGACGCCTTTGTTATAAGCGACGCGGATTTTGCCATGGGCCAATTTGCTGGTGGCAAAATCGACAATAACCGGCTCGTTATCCCGCCGGGGAATACCGATAGCGATCGGATTGGTGACAAGTTTGGGCACTTTTCCGCCAAAGGGCGCAACAACCGGATTGGAAATCACATTCACAAAATGGATCGAAACGAGGCCTTCCCGCGCGCATTGCTCGGCCCAATGGCCAATTCGGCCGATGTGATGGCTGTTATTGAGGGCAATAATCGCCGAACCTGACTTCTTTACGCGCTCAATCCCCATTGCCATCGCATCAAAGGCAATCGATTGGCCAAGACCAAGGCCGCCATCAAGAACAAGCGCCCCGCCCGTATCATTGATCACGCGCGGCGCATGGTTGAGCGTTAATTCATTGGCTTTGAGCGATTCGATATAGGCCGGTATCATGCCTACGCCATGCGAGTCATGGCCCTTTAGATTGGCTTCGACCAGGTGGTCGGCGACCAGATTGCATTCCCGGTCGTTAGATCCTGCCGACCGGAAAATGTCGTTCACGACCTTGCGAAGGGTGGCTTCGGTGATCCTGAGTTCCTGCCCTGATGGATGCGACATTTGTTGTGTTCTCGTTTGTGTTAGGCGGCGGTTTCGCGCACTTGGTAATCTTTCACATCGGTGACTTCAATCGCCGGCCAGCGCTCATGCTCGTAATTGAGCGTGAAGGCGGAGGGGGCCAGAAAGACGGGCGCGCCGTCCAAATCATGCGCGATGGCGGAAGTGTGGGAATCGATGAATTTTTGAAGCTCGATTTTGTCTTTCGACGCAATCCAACGGCATATTGTAAAGCGCGACGGTTCAAATTCGACCGTCACGCCATATTCGGCCTGTAACCGCTCCAGCAGCACATCAAGCTGCAACGCGCCGACGACGCCGACAATCGCGCCCGAGCCATCGGCGGGAATAAAGAGCTGAACGACGCCCTCCTCGCCCAATTGCTCCAACGCCTCGCGGAGTTTTTTGGCCTTCATCGCGTCTTTTAAACGGACGCGGCGCAGAATTTCCGGCGCGAAACTTGGCACACCCCGAAACACCAATTCCTCGCCCTCAGTCAGCGTATCGCCGATGCGCAACGTCCCGTGATTGGGGATGCCGACAACGTCGCCCGCATAGGCCTCCTCGGCCAAAGCGCGGTTGCGGGCAAAGAAGAATTGCGGCGCGTTGATCGGCAGCGCTTTGCCGGTACGCACCAGCTTCGCCTTCATGCCACGCTCAAGTTTACCGGAGCAGACACGGATAAAGGCGATACGGTCGCGGTGGTTCGGGTCCATATTCGCTTGAATTTTGAACACGAACCCCGTCATTTTCGCCTCATCGGCGTTCACGGTGCGGGTATCGGCCTCTTGCGCGCGCGGCGGCGGGGCGATTTCAGCCATCGCGTCGATCAGATCACGAACACCAAAATTACGCAGCGCGGAGCCGAAAAAGACGGGCGTTAAATGGCCCTCGCGAAAGGCTTCCAAATCAAAGGGACGGCAGGCTTCCCTTGCTAACGAGATTTGATCCAGAAAGGCGGGCCATTCGTGCTGCGGCAACAAGGCCTCGACGCGTGAATCCTCGGGACCATTCACCGTCATCGGCTCTTCATCGGTATCAATACGGCGCACGCGATTTCGCTTGAAATCATAGGTGCCGGCAAAGCTCTTGGCTTGACCGATCGGCCAATTGACGGGCGCGGTATCTAAAGCGAGCGTTTTCTCGATCTCGTCCAATAAATCAAACGGATCGCGCGTTTCGCGGTCCATTTTGTTGATGAAGGTGACAATCGGGATATCGCGCAACCGGCACACTTCGAAAAGCTTGCGGGTACGCGCTTCGATGCCTTTAGCGGCATCAATCACCATGACGGCGGAATCAACGGCCGTCAGTGTCCGGTAAGTATCCTCAGAGAAGTCCTCATGGCCCGGCGTGTCGAGCAAATTAAACACACAATCGGCATATTCAAAGGTCATCACCGATGTGACAACCGAAATGCCGCGCTCACGTTCAATGCCCATCCAGTCCGAACGCGTCTGGGTACCGCTCTTCTTCGCCTTGACCTCGCCTGCCAATTGAATAGCGCCACCCATCAAGAGCAATTTCTCGGTCAAAGTCGTCTTACCGGCGTCAGGATGCGAAATAATTGCAAAAGTGCGGCGGCGGGAAGCGGGAGAATGCAAGGTCATCAAACTTTCAAACCGAGGAAGGGCATTGATTAGCAAAGAGTACAACGAATGTCGGACGTAGTGGGGATCGGTTGAAGGATCAAGAGGATAAAGGCCTTATTTCGTCGCAATCCGCCTAAGCACCCTGCGGTTAAGTGCCCAAAGCGTGTAATTCAACACGGTTTATAGAGGGCATGCATATAACACTCATAATATAAAATTATAAATTTATAAGAAAATAGTATTATTGATGTATTATTTAAATCAAATTTAACTCTATTTAATAAATAGAAAATTATTGTGAGTATAGAGTTTAAAATAATGTAGATACCGAAAAAAATTTTC
>CAIRGA010000025.1 GCA_903877935.1 uncultured Hyphomicrobiales bacterium | reverse complement strand
TCGCCCACTTCTTCAAAATGGCCATCAGGTCGTTGCATCATAAGGTTGCTTGGATCTTTAGCGGCAAAGTCAGGCATTTGATCGACATTGCCTTTGGCAACGAATAAATCGAAATATCCGTCATTATTGACGTCTTCAAATTGCGCATGCCAGGCAGTGCTCGGCTTTAAATCGCCGCCTGTATAGGGCCTGTAGGCAATCGCCCCCCTGTCATAGGCTAAATCTTTATAGAGCGGGGCAGGGCCAGCATCAGGCTGTGCACCGGTCAAAATCTGCAATTTATTATCCGACATGCTCGTCAGAAAATAGGAGGGATACGTCTCATTTGGAAACACGGTACTCGCAATTCCCATGCCCCAGATTTTGAGAAATTTCCAACCTTCCGGTTCGGTATAAAGGCGAGGCGCTTTACTTGGTTCAACGTGCCAGAGTTGTTCTTGTCCGCCTTCATAATATTCGCGATCATTCGAGACGCGCAGCGATGGTGTGCCCGAACGGTTCCAATCCGTAAACAGCATGGAGAGCGCACAATAGCTCGGCTTTAGGGCGATCGGTTCGGCGAACCCATTGCCATCATGATTGGGTCGAAACAATTGGTTATCCGTACACGATCCCCAAGGGTTATCTTCCGATTGCGGGTTGATGTAGGCACCGAAGGCAAGCGTCGGCCATTTTGATCCTTTTTCCCAGGTCGCGGAGAACGAGGTCCACCAGGCCTTATCGCCGTTAAAGTGCCAGGTCTCATTGGCGCGTTCAAACCGGCATTGGCCAAGGCCTCGCATCAAAACAACTTCGCCAACGCGCAGGAGTACGAGGTCGGTCATCCCATCGCCATCGATATCGATAGGGTAGATGCCCGTTACACCGGTCAATTCAATGCCACTCGTGACAGGCTCAAACTGTAACGGGCCGCCTAACTTACTTTTATTGATAAATAGCGCGGCCGGGCCTTCGCCTCCTGCCAATGCAACATCAGGGAATTGATCCCCGTTGCAATCAAAAGCTGCTGTGCCACCACCCACCATATATTGCCAATCGCCTTTGTAGATACTGGCAATGCCCGATTGGGCGGTCACGTCCTCGAATAAAGGAACGATCAGTCCATCCGATGCGCAAGCGATCTCGGGCGCTAACCATGACGAGAGAAGCAGACCGAAAAGCCAAGGGATGAAACGGGCGGACATCACAAATTACCGCCAGGTTTTGAGGGCAAGTGAATAGGCGCCGATACATTGGCCTTGTTCAAATCCGCGCTCAATGGCTGCGCGAAAATGAATCCCCCCATAAAGGCGGGAAATGCCGGCTTCTTTAGCAGCTTCGATAAACCCGCTAAAGCTACGCGGCACGGCTCCATCGCGTTCACGGGTCGTGTCGGAGAAGGGATAGGGCGTACCAAAAAGACCGGCAAGCACGGTCGCGGCAGCCCCCGATTGGGTTGAGTGTCCGCTCGGATATTCGGGAAACGGAGGAGTGAGCAAAAAGGGCGACCAGTCTGCCGCGAAGATATGACGGATATAGGTAATCGGGCGCACCAGATCATAGCGGTATTTCTCGTGCCAGCAGCCAATAAAAGCATCTGCCATCGCAATGCCTAGGCGCGCCAATGCGTCGACCTGTTTTTCGAGGCTCAGATGATCATGTTCGGCAATTTGAATGAGAATGGAAACCCAATGTCCCGCCGGTGTGGGCGATGCCATCGCATCATCGGTCCAAAAAAACGCAATGGCTTTTTGCTCTGGCGTTAACGCCTTGCCAATTTGGAAGGTCTCAAGCGCGTCTTTATAAAACGCCGATGCCGGGTCTTCGCTATAGGGATAGGGAGGCGGCAACGCACACGAAGCACCTGCCGGCATCGCAAACCCGCGATTATTTCCCCAGTTCGGGAGCAAAGGAACCTGTTGTTGACGCGAAAGCGGATTGGTCGGCACCCAATGTTCTGGACCTGATTTGAGGTCATAGGCCCAAGGGAACCCCATATTTTCGACCGTCGCTCCGCCATCCTCATGCGACCAAGCGGCCAGATGGGCGGCAATCGCTTTGCCGTAGGCCTCACTGAGCGCAACGGTTTCCGGTGATGCGTCAGGCGACGAGGTAGAATTTTTGAGCTCATCCTCAAGATGCCGAATAGCCTGCTGCCCGCTTGGGCCGGTATTTGAAAATAGGTCATGCATCATGAACGCCAGCGCGGCGTCGAGAACGATGACCTCATCATACAGGCGCCCGGCTTCGCGCTGGGGCAGCGGCTTTAAATCTTGGAGTTGTCCTGCAAGCGACTGCAATTTTGGCGAGCCGCTGGCGACGGCTTCATAGGCGGTCACGCCGAGATAAGCGAGGGCACGGCTCGCAACAGGCGGTGAATAAGTCGGGGTGTGGCGGATCAAGGCAAGGCTGAGCGTGTACCATTTGTGGACAATTTCTTCGGAGGTCGGGGTGGCTGCCTCAACATTAAGCGGGTAGAGCACGATGATTAAAAAAGCTGCAATCACCCTCGCCAACCAGCGTAACCGCCATGAGGGCCTACCTAGCGTCAACATTGGGCGTCGCTCCCTGGGTTTTCAACGCGGGCTGCTTCAAGTGCCGCCTAGCTTATCTCTCGCAACAAATGGTCAAATATTCTTAAAATCAGCTGATTTCCATCAAAATTAAGGAAGTTTGAAAAATATTTATCGAAAAATGCTGTTATCCGGCATTAATTAATAAAGATTTCCCCCAATGCATTTTTTTCATAGCTGCCATGTTGACTTAAGCCCAAGATTTAGCAATGGGTTTCTTCGGATCTGAAATCAACGATCCGTTGTTTCAACAAACGACCTTACAGAGGGAACTCCAAGGATGTTTAAAGCTACACTCGCCGCTATGAGCGGTGCGCTACTTTTGGGCGCTATGGCCATGCCAGCCGTCGCAAAGGACAAGACCATTGCCGTTTCTTGGAAGACCTTCCAGGAAGAACGCTGGAAGACCGACGAAGCCGCAATCAAGGCAGCCGTATTGGCCGGCGGCAATAAATATGTTTCGACCGATGCCCAGGGTTCAGCTGAAAAGCAAGCCAAGGACATTGAAGGTCTGATCACGCAGAAGGTCGACGTTATCGTCATCGTTGCTTACGATTCGGACGCCATCCTTCCTTCGATCAAGGCTGCTAAGGACGCAGGCATCAAGACGATGGCCTATGACGTGCAGTTCGAAGATCCATCAGCCCTCTACATCACCTTCGACAATATCGGCGTCGGCCGTTTGATGGCAAAAGAAGTCCAGAAGGTAAAGCCTGAAGGTAACTATGCCTTCATCAAGGGCGACAAGGGCGATCCAAACGCTACCTTCCTCTTCAAGGGCATCATGGAAGTGCTCGGCGACTCGATTAAAGCCGGCAAGATCAAGAATGTCTGCGAAACCTTCACGGATGGCTGGAAGCCAGACAATGCCCAGAAGGAAATGGAACAGTGCTTGACCTCGACCGGTAACAAGGTCAACGCAGTCGTTTCAGAAAACGACGGCATGGCTTCGGGTGCGGTTGCTGCGCTGAAGGCTCAGGGCATGGACGGTTCGGTTGCAGTGTCCGGTCAGGACGGCGACTTGGCTGCTATTAACCGCGTAGCTCTCGGCACGCAGACGGTTTCGGTCTGGAAGGACGCAACCCAGCTCGGCAAGAAGGCTGGCGAACTCGCCAACATGGTTGCTGATGGCACGGCTATCGACAAGCTCCCAGGCGTTGCTAAGTTCAACCTTGGCAAGAAGGGCGTTGAAATGAACGCTATCCTTCTCGCCCCAACCGTCATCACCAAAGACTCGCTCAACCTCGCGATCGACTCCGGTCACATCTCGAAGGAAAAGGCTTGCGCTGGCGTGAAGGCTGGTTCGGTCAAGGTTTGCGGCTAATATGAGCCATTGCACAACCGCTTTGCAGGATTGTGCTTGACGAATGATCCGCGCCGCTCTGATGAGCGGCGCGGCTTTTTCTGGACCATATGATCTGGTCCATCTTGATCGAGATAATCGCTTTAAAAAATGAATGGAGAATCGGCGATGGCGAGCGGAACGGATAAAAGCGCTGAACCCGCCATGGTGCAGGAAAGTGCCTTTCAGCGGTTTTTGCGAGCAACCGAGCTTGATACGCGGCTCCTTGGAATGGTTGGCGCGCTCGTTTTAATCTGGATCGGGTTCCACCTCGCTGGCATATGGCGCACCGGAAACGGTATTTTTCTTTCTCCTCGTAATCTTTGGATCCTCTTGGTCCAGACCTCGTCGATTGCCGTCATGACGACGGGCATGGTGATGATTATCGTCATGCGCCATATCGATTTGAGCGTCGGTTCGCTGCTCGGCGTTATCGCCGTTATTATGGGATATGCACAAGTCTACGTGCTCGGTCCGTGGCTAGGCGTCGGTCATCCCGCGATTTGGATTTTGACGGTCCTAATCGGCCTTGGCGCAGGCGCAGTCCTTGGCGCGTTCCACGGCTATTTGATTGCCTATGCCGGTATCCCATCCTTCATTGTTACCCTTGGCGGCTTGATCGTTTGGCGCGGTGCTGCATGGGCCGTTATCCGTGGCGAAACCGTAGCCCCCATGGATGAACGCTTTGAATTGCTTGGAGGTGGTCCATTTTACGCCTCGATTGGAGCAACCGCGAGTTGGGTTCTTGGCCTTGTGGTCTGCGTCTTAATTGTCCTTGCCATCCGCTCGGGCCGCCATTCGCGGCAAAAATTCAATTTCCCTTTGCGTCCTATTTGGGCTGAAAACTTCCTCGGCGTTGTTGGATGCTCGCTAACGCTCGGCACGGTTTGGTTGGTGAATTCCTATTACTTTCCACCAAAGCTTGCGAATGATTACGCAGAAGCCAACAATATCCCAATTCCGGCAGGCGGCTTAATGATTCCTCACGGATTTGCCATTCCCGTGTTGATCGCAGCAGCGGCGGGCATCATTATGACATTCGTCGCCACGCGTACCCGCTTCGGTCGTTATATCTACGCCATTGGCGGCAATCCAGAAGCGGCTGAATTGGCGGGTATCAATACACGGCGGATCACCCTCTTGATGTTTAGCATCATGGGAATCTTAGCCGCCGTCTCGGCTTGTATTTCGTCGGCCCGCTTGAATGCGGCGTCAAATGCGCTGGGCCAATTTGATGAGCTCTACGTTATTGCTGCAACCGTTATCGGTGGCACGTCGCTCGCTGGTGGTGTTGGTACGATTTACGGTGCCATCCTTGGCGCTCTTGTCATGCAATCGCTACAATCGGGTATGACGTTGTTGAATTTCGACTCGGCTTTTAAAGACATGGCCGTAGGCTCGGTGCTGGTCTTCGCCGTTTGGCTCGATCAGCTCTATCGTCGTCGGTCGAATTGAGAGAGGGCCAAGCTATGACCAAACCAATGTCCGCTCATTCCTCGCCAACCATCGCAGCCTTTAGCGATGGCCGTAAGCCGCTCGCGGAAATGCGCGATATTTCGATCGCCTTTGGCGGCATCAAAGCAGTCGATCGTGCTTCGCTCGAGCTGTATGAAGGTGAAGTTGTGGCCGTGCTCGGCCACAATGGCGCAGGCAAGTCAACCTTGATCAAGATTCTCTCAGGCGCTTATCAACGCGACAATGGCGAGATCTACATCAATGGCGAAAAGGCGACGATTGATAATCCGCGCGATGCTAAGCGTTATGGCATCGAGACGATTTATCAAACGCTCGCTTTGGCCGATAATGTGGACGCCGCAGCCAATCTCTTTTTAGGCCGTGAAATCAGAACCAAATGGGGCACGCTTGACGATGTCGCTATGGAGGCTGCCGCGCGCGAAGTGATGGGTCGATTGAACCCTAATTTCCGTCGTTTTAAAGAGCCGGTTAAAAAGCTCTCGGGTGGCCAGCGTCAATCGGTTGCGATTGCGCGGGCAATTCATTTTAATGCCAATATCCTCATTATGGACGAGCCTACCGCAGCACTTGGTCCGCAAGAGACACAACAGGTTGCGGACCTGACATTGCAACTCAAAAAGCAGGGTATCGGCATTTTCCTGATCAGCCATGACATTCACGATGTGTTTGATTTGGCCGACCGTGTCGCCGTCATGAAGAATGGCCGCATCGTCGGCACCGCGCGCGTGGGTGATGTCACGAAGGATGAAGTGCTCGGCATGATCATTCTCGGCAAATGCCCTCCCGGCGCCATTCCAGGCCCCGGCGCATTGACAAGCTGATGCAAACGAAACCCGTTTACGCGTTTGATCATGCGATCGTTCGCATTCCGTGCAGCGCGATAGTCAATGGCTTGCGGGCTGTTGATATCGGCGCCCCCGATTATGCAAAAGTGCTTGCCGAACATTCGGCCTATGTGAAGGCGCTTGAGGCAGCCGGTGTTACGGTCGAAACGCTTCCGGCGCTTGATGCCTATCCGGATTCTATGTTCGTTGAAGATCCGGCACTGGTCTTCACAGAAGGCGCAATTGTCATGCGTCCGGGTGCGTCGAGCCGTTTCGGTGAAGCGGCAGAAATGGCGCCGACGCTGAAGCATCGTTTTGATCGCGTGATTGAATTACCAAGCCCCGGTTTTGCCGATGGCGGTGATATATTGGTGCTTCAAGATCGCGTGATGATCGGCCTGTCAGATCGCACCAATGAAACCGGCGCTGAAGCCTTGACTGAGTGCCTAAAAGCCTTAGGCAAAAATCCGGTCATTGTGCGTACGCCAGCCAATGTGTTGCATTTCAAATCCGATTGTTCGCTGCTTGATGAAAATACAGTGCTCGCCACCAAGCGCTTGGCCGCCGGCGGCGTGTTTGATGGGTTGAAAATTCTCTTCACGCCCGATGGCGAAGAGGGCGCGGCCAATGCGCTTCGCATCAATGATCGAGTCTTTGTCGGAAGCGCTTTTCCGCAAACCATCGCGATGTTGCAAAACGCGGGTTACGCGGTTGTGCCGTTGGCTACTTCCGAGATCGCGAAAGTCGACGCGGGATTGTCGTGCATGTCACTGAGATGGCGAGCGGCTTAATCGCATTTTTCCGTCATTGCGAGCGAACGCGAAGCAACCCCGTTGATGGTGCCGATGAAAACGCAATATTGAACATTGCACTCTTTTAAATTCTGTTAGCTGGATTGCTTCGCTTATCGCTCGCAATGACGGTTTAATTATCCCCGCTCGCTCACATACATTGCTTCATCAATATCGATCAAAGTCGGACCTTTGCGCTTTACGGCCTCAAGCAACAAGCGTGGCAAATCATCGGCGCGTTGAAGCGTTTCCGCTGCCGCGCCAAACGCCAGTGCAAGCGCGATAAAATCGGGCGTGCCAATATCAACCCCAATCGGTTCGATCTGGCGCGACTGCATGAAGCTTTTGATTTCGCCATAGCCACGATTATTCCAAACCAGAATCACGATCGGCGTTTCAGCTTCAACCGCTGAAGCAATTTCCGCTAGTGTGAATTGCAATCCGCCATCCCCCATTACCGCGATGATTGGGCGTTGTGGCGCACCCAATTGGGCACCAATGGCTGCCGGAAGCGCATAACCAAGCGTTCCAAAGCCGGTGGCCGATGCAAAGAAAGAACGCACCCTGGGGGCCGCATAAGCAACGGATGCTGCATAAACCGGCTGTGCTGAATCGCCAATGAGGATTGCATCGGGCAACGTCGCACGCGCCTCATCCAGCATGGATAGGGAGGCTTTATAGACGCTGTTTACATCCTCATGCATCACGCGCGCACGTGTCGTTTTTGCCCGTGCCGCGCCATCGCTGTGTTTGTCCGTTGGAAGCGTTCGTATAAGAGCCTCCACACTGGCGCAAGCGTCCGCAACAATCACACACGAAGCACGATGACCGCGCATAGCTTGTTCCGGATCGAGATCAATGCGGATGAGGGGTGCGGTTAATTTCGGCGCGCCTGTTTCGTACCAATCATAATCAGTCGGGCCGAATTCTGTGCCAATGGCCAAAATAGCATCGGCCTTAAGCATCAGATCACGCACAGCAGCCAAGCTTGGATTACACGGAACGGCAAGCGGGTGATCCGTCGGCAAAATGCCACGCGCATTCACCGTCATCACCAAAGGCGCATCAAGCTTTTCAGCGAGCTGCGGTAGAAGGTGAGAGGCATCAATCGCACCACCACCCGTCAGGATCAGGGGGTGTTTAGAACGTTCCAAAATCGCGACGGCTTCCGCAATCGCCTCCGCTCGTGGAGCTGGGCGCATCGGCATAGCGGCCGCCTGGGCAACCGTTTCAATATCGACAGGCAGTCGAATAATATCGGTAGGAATTTCAATATGAACCGGACGTGGGCGCGCGCTGGCAAACACCGCAAAAGCACGCGCAATCGCCTGATCGAGCTCGTCTTTGGTAAATACCGTATGGCTGAACGCCGTAAGCCCTTGCGACAAGTGCCGCTGGTCTTTTAATTCGTGTAACCAACCTTCGCCCGAGCCCATGCGGCCCACCGCATTAACGGCTGTAATGACGAGCATCGGAATCGAGTCGGCATAGGCTTGCGCCATTGCGGTTGCGGCATTGGTTAGGCCCGGGCCCGTAATCAGCAAACACACGCCGGGCTTGCCCGATACACGCGCATAACCATCCGCCATAAAGCCTGCGCCTTGTTCGTGACGCGGTGTGACATGCCGTATCTTGGTCAGAGGTAAGCCACGATAGAATTCAACCGTATGCACACCGGGAATACCGAAGATCGTGTCAACGCCGTAGGCTTCTAGGAGCTCGGCTAGATAAACACCAAGCGTCCGCATGTTAAGCCTGCCCTGTGAGAGAAATAGCATACCGCACGATGCGTCGTCCCGCTTCGGCCAATTGCTCTTCGCCGACCGTGAACGCCAAACGCACATAGCCTTCTGCGGATGGGCCAAAAGCCGATGCATCAAGCACCGATACGCCTTCGGCTTTAAAAAGCCCCCACGCAAATTCATGCGCGCTGAGGCCCGTGCCGCGCACATCCACAAGCGCAAACATGCCCGACGCAGGCCTTAAGCAAACAAGCCCGGGCGCATGGTCGATGTGATCACACAAAACCTGACACCGCCTCTGGTATATTTCGCGCATCTCCAAGGCGACTTGGTCGGTCTGCTTGATCGCGGTGAGCGCTGCATCCTGAATAAACCCTGCAATGCCGTAGAGCGAACACAAGGCCAGATTATCAGCATGCGTAATGAGTTCTTTAGGCGCAATGATCCAGCCGATCCGCCAACCCGTCATCGCATGGGATTTGGAAAGCGAGGCAACGGTAACCGTTCGCTCGGCCATGCCGGGAAGGGCAGCGGTACTGCCAAAATGCCCGTCAAAAACCAATTCAGCATATACTTCGTCGCTGACGACCCATAAATTATGGCGGCGTGCAATATCGGCTATGCCCTCCAACTCAGACGGCGAAAAGACAACGCCGGTCGGATTGCATGGATTAGCAAATAAAATTCCGCGCGTTCGTGGTGTCACGCATTTTTCCAACGCTTCAATATCGGGTCTAAAAAGACCGTCCGATGTTGCCGGCGCGCGCACCAAGGTTGCGCCGGTCGATCCAACCGTTGCTTCATAGGTGAGGTAAGCAGGCTCTAAAACAATCACCTCGTCGCCAGGCCCGAACAGGCATTGGCAGGCGGAAAAGAGTCCATTCTGCGTCCCCGCGACAATCAAAACATTGTCTTCATCGAGCTTTTGGCCGGTGCGCTGGTTCTGATGGTCGGCAATCGCTTTACGAAGTTCATGCCTTCCCGCAACAGTTGTGTAATGGGTATCGCCATCCTTAAGGGCTGTAATTGCCGTGTCGATAATGGGGGCAGGGGTGGCAAAATCGGGGTCGCCGACGGAGAGAACGATCACATCCTCACCGCGCGCCTGCGCTTCTTTCCCGGCATTGTGGATATCCCACGCCCTTACCGAACCACCACCCAAATACTCAACCCGTGCCGCAAAACGCATGATATTCCCTATCTTTTTGAGCTTTTGCCCAAGATCGCTTTCCAACGCTAAGCGCCGGTGATCCCTAGCATAAGACCAATCTCCTGTATGCGGGATACAGATAGCGCTTGTTCGTGTGTCAAACTACTGAAATAGTTCTGTCATGGAAGCGGGTGGTTCGGACGCCAATGCGGTCGGCTCGCCTGTTCCGGACGAACGGGAGGGCTCCGTCTTGGGCCCAAGGTAGATAGTCGGTTACCTTTATACCGATGACAGTTAGGGATAGGAAAAATCATATGATTAAATTCGTTGTAAAAACAGCTGCGGTCGCCGCTGTGGTCGTTGCTACCTCATCCGCGATGGCGGCTGAAAAGCTGAAGATCGGCATCAGCTCGGAGGCCTATCCACCGTTCAGCTCGCAAAATGCGACGAACCAGTGGGAAGGCTTCGAAATCGATCTTCTTGCCGCTATTTGTAAGGAAATGAAAGTTGAGTGCAAGATCGTCAGCACCGCTTGGGATGGCATCATTCCCGCACTGAAGGCCAAGAAGATCGACGCGATCTTCTCCTCGATGTCGATCACCGCAGACCGTTCGAAGGTCATCGACTTCTCGGATAAATATTATAACACGCCAGCCGAAATCATCGGCAAGAAGGATGCGCCAGCCATCACCACGGTTGCCAATCCGGACGGCAAGGGCGGCAAGATCGCCAACCCTGCTGATGTGAAAGGCAAGATTATCGGTGTTCAGACGGCCACGATTCACGCCGACTACGCCAATACCTACCTGAAAGATGCAACGATCAAGATCTATGACACGACAGACAACCACAATGCCGATCTCGTCGCAGGCCGCGTCGATTACGCATTGGAAGATTCGATTGTTGCGGACGAGTTCTTGAAGACCCCAGCCGCCAAGGATCTCGGCGTGAAGCTGATCGTTCCGAATGATCCCATCTTCGGCACGGGCGTTGGCGTTGGTATCCGTAAGGGCGACAAGCTGAAGGATCGTTTCAATGACGCGATCAAGGCCGTACGCGCTTCCGGCGAGTATGACGCCATTGCCAAGCGGTATTTCAACTTCAACGTCTATGGCGATTGATTGACTGTATAACGTGGTTCGACACGGGAGCGCGCTGCGCTCCCGGCTCACCCTGGGGTTGGTTTTTTAACCTCATCTTGAGCCGCCGCGTCAGCGGCGTGTCGAAAGACGGTTTATGATATCCTGCATTATTTTTTAAAGCATCGCGCATGGATCCTTCGCCCTCTCTCTTTTCCCTCATGAGCTTCGGTCACGATGGCTGGGGTGCGCGGTTTATGGATGGGCTTGTTGTGACGGTCGAAGTGTCACTTGCAGCCTATGCCGTATCGCTTGTGTTTGGGTTGCTTGGCGCGGGTGCCAAGCTCAGCCCCTATAAATGGCTGAGATCCATCGCGGATGTTTACACAACCTTAGTCCGCGCGCTGCCTGAATTGCTGTTGCTGCTTCTCGTCTATTATTCGGGCGCGGACGCGATTAAGTTTCTTCTCTCTTTTTTGGGCGATGATTACGACGACGTAGAGGTCGATCCCTTCGCCGCCGCTGTGATGGCGCTCGGCTTTATCGGCGGCGCCTATATGACGGAAGTTATGCGGGGCGCGATCCAATCCATTCCTGTGGGCCAGATTGAAGCGGCGAAAGCCTGCGGCATGTCGCCCTTGCTGCGCGTGCGTCGGATTATCTTGCCGCAAATGCTGCGCTTTGCCCTGCCGGGCATGAGCAATCTCTGGCTCAATGCGACCAAAGATTCCTCGCTGATCAGCGTCTTGGGTAGCTTTCAAGATATTTTGTTTATGGGCTATCGTGCTGCTTCCACCACCAAACATTATTCGTTTTTTTACTCGATGACGGCTGTGTCTTTTCTCGTCATCACTTTGGTTTCAATGGCGGGCATTCGCCTTCTCGAAGCCCGCGTCAATAGAGGCTACAAATGAGGGGAGGGCGTCGCAATGGATGAGTCACTCACCTTCCTTCTTTCGATCTTTCCGAGATTACTCGCTGCTGTGCCCCTCACATTGGCGCTGACTGCGATATCAGGCGTGATTGGCAATGTGCTTGCTGTGCCTGTGGCGCTTGCACGCTTGTCACCCAATCCGCTTTTATGGATGCCTAGCGCACTTTATATTCTGCTGATGCGTGGCACACCGCTCTTGGTGCAAACCTATCTTATCTATTATGGCCTCGGTGAAATTTTACCCGGCAGCTTTATTCAGCAAACCTTTTTATGGGATTATCTGAAAGATGGCTTCTGGTATGCCGTCTTTGCATTCTCGCTCAACACCGCGGGCTACACGGGTGAAATTTTGCGCGGCGCCATGTCTGCCGTGCCACGCGGTGAAATTGAAGCCGCAAAAGCCTATGGCATGTCGAACGGCAAAATTTTGTGGCGCGTTACGCTGCCGCGCGCCATTCAAATTTGCCTGCCGGCGATGAGCGGTGAAACCATTCTTTTATTAAAAGCCACATCGCTCGCCTCGCTCATTACGGTTTGGGATGTCATGGGCACGGCACGTCAAATTCAAAAGGAATCCTATCGTATTTATGAGCCGCTGATTGCCGCCGGCATCATCTATATCGTGACAGTATTCATTCTGACCCGCCTGTTAAATCTGTTGGAGCGTCGCATCAATCAGCATCGCGTCGCGCCTCAATCTGCGTAAAGGAATTCAAAACGATGGATACGACGCTTAAGGTTGAGGATTTGCACAAACGCTTCGGTGAGGCCGAAGTGCTGAAAGGTGTTTCATTGTCTGCCAATACCGGCGATGTCATTGCGATGATTGGTTCGAGCGGATCGGGTAAATCGACGCTACTGCGCTGCATTAATTTGCTTGAAATTCCTAATTCCGGCCGCGTTTATGTGAATGGAGAATTGATCCGCATGAAGGCATTGCCTGATGGCACGTCAAAGCCCGAGGATCAAAAGCAGGTCGAGCGTATTCGCTCAAAATTGGCGATGGTTTTTCAAAGCTTCAATCTGTGGTCACACCGTACGATTTTGGAAAATGTGATTGAAGCACCTGTGCATGTCTTGGGCGTGCCAAAGAAAGAAGCCATTGAGCGGGCCGAGGCCCTGCTGGCTAAGGTCGGTATTGCGGACAAGCGTAATTTCTACCCGAACCATTTGTCCGGTGGTCAGCAACAACGCGCCGCCATTGCCCGCGCCTTGGCCATGGAGCCGAGCGTCTTGTTGTTTGATGAGCCAACCTCCGCGCTCGATCCCGAATTGGTCGGCGAAGTATTGCAAGTCATGCGCAAGCTCGCCGAAGAGGGCCGGACAATGTTGGTGGTAACCCATGAAATGGGCTTTGCCCGGGATGTGGCCAACCAGATCGTGTTTTTGCACAAGGGCCAAATCGAGGAGCAGGGGACGCCTGCGGAAGTGATCGGCCATCCAAAATCCGAGCGTCTTAAACAGTTTTTGAGTTCGACGCGGCATTAATACGGCTCTGCTGGCGCGCCCTAGAGCGCTAATTCGTCGGGCCACGTCATGCAAAAATCACATTCCACGCCCGCGTCGTTTTGGCGTTAATAGCGGGTTGCCAGCGACCCTTTTTGTGCTAGCGTGCGCCATCCGCCGTCCGTGCGGGCAAAAAACAGTAAACCTTATTGGGGGGATTTCCATGTTGAAGAAGGCACTTGTGTGCGCCGTTTCGATTTCTGCAATGTTGGTCGTAGGTGCGGCTCATGCGGATACGAAGGGCAAAAAAATCGCGCTCTCGAATAATTATGCCGGCAATTCATGGCGTCAAGCCATGTTGAAGAGCTGGGACAAGGTAACGAAGAAGGCCGTCGCTGACGGTGTTGTCGCCGCAGCGGATGCGTTTACGACGTCCGAGAATCAGGTGACCGAGCAGGCCGCTCAGATCCAGAACCTCATCCTTCAGGGTTATAACGCCATTGTCATCAATGCTGCTTCGCCTGACGCTTTGAACGGCGTTGTTAAGCAGGCTTGCGATGCCGGCATTACGGTTGTGTCGTTTGACGGTATCGTCACCGAGCCTTGCGCATGGCGCGTGGCTGTTGACTTCAAGAAAATGGGTCGTTTGGAAGTCGAATATCTTGCCAAGAAAATGCCAGCTGGCGGCAATCTCCTTGAAATTCGCGGCCTCGCAGGCGTGTTCGTTGATGACGAAATTCACGCCGGTATTGCCGATGGCGTGAAAGCCAATCCGCAGTTCAAGATTGTTGGTTCGGTTCATGGTAACTGGGCACAAGAAGTCGCCCAGAAAGAAGTCGCAGGCATTTTGCCATCGCTTCCTGAGATCAAGGCTGTTGTGACCCAAGGCGGTGACGGATATGGCGCAGCACAGGCGTTTGCCGCTGCTGGCCGTCCAACGCCAACGATCATCATGGGCAACCGTCAGGACGAGTTGCAGTGGTGGAAAGAGCAGAAGGACAAGAATGGTTACGAGACCATGTCTGCTTCGATCGCGCCAGGCGTTTCAACCTTGGCCTTCTGGGTCGCTCAGATGATCTTGGACGGCAAGCAGGTTCCCAAAGACCTCACCGTTCCTTTCTTGACCATCGAACAGGCGAATATCGATGCCTCTGCAGCCAATACAGAAAAAGGCGGCGTTGCTAACGTCGAATATTCTGCAGCAGACGCAGCTAAGGTTGTCGCAGGTAAATAAGCTTTGACCTTACATGCTATCAAACTAGACGGCGTCGAAAAATCTTTCGGCGCCGTCCGTGCCTTAGCCGGCGTTGACCTTGTGGTCAGCGCTGGCGAGTGCCTTGGACTTGTCGGCCATAATGGCGCTGGCAAATCTACCCTGATGCACGTGCTAACGGGTACTTTATCGCCGGACACCGGAAGTATCACAGTCGGCGGTGTGACCATATCAGGGGAATGGTCGGCTGCTGCCTCCCAAAGCGCCGGCATCCGCTGTGTGTTTCAAGAATTATCACTCTGCCCCAATCTGAGTGTGGCGGAGAATGCGCGCATCATGCACCGTCCCCTCAAGGGCTTCGGGTGGAAGAAAAGAGCAAGTGAATTAATTCGCGCCAAACTCGATGAAATTTTTCCCAGTCACGGCATTGATCCCGACGATGAGATCGCGGATCTGCCGATTGGCAAACGGCAAATGGCAGAAATCGCGCGTGCATTCACCGTGATGTCTGATCCCTTGCGGCTCGTCATTTTAGATGAGCCGACCTCGTCGCTCGATGCCGTTACCGCTGAACAGCTTTTAGCCTATATCGGCAAAGAAACGGCAAAGGGCACAGCCGTTATTTTGATATCCCATCTCTTGGGTGAAATTCTTTCCGCCTCCAATCGCATCGTCGTCATGAAGGATGGCAAATCGGTTGCGGAGCGACCAGCAGGCGGTTTTGATCGTGCGTCCCTTGTCGCCGCCATGGGCTCTGAGGCACATAGCGCCAAATCCCATTCGATAAAGAGTGAGGCCGCAACTGATGCATCCCCCATCCTGGTGAAAGCCCATCCCGATGGTTCGGCGACGGGGCCGGAAATGATCGTCCGCAAAGGCGAAGTCATCGGATTGGCAGGTCTTGCTGGCCACGGGCAAACACGCACTTTGCTCCAAATTTTTTCACGCGATCACGCCAGCGTCGACGCGCCAATGTCCTTCATCGCGGGTGATCGGCAAACCGATGGCGTCTTCAATCTCTGGTCCATTGCGCGCAATGTAACCATCCGCTCGCTCAAATCCTTGACGCGCTATGGCTTGATTGATTCGGAAGCCGAAGAACGTTTGGCGGATGAGTGGAAAAACCGGATGGCGATCCGCACGCCCGATATGGATAATAATATTCTGACGCTTTCGGGCGGTAATCAACAAAAGGCACTGTTTGCGCGCGCTCTCGCGTCTGATGCAACCGTGATTTTAATGGATGACCCGATGCGCGGCGTTGACATCGGCACCAAGCTCGAAGTCTACGATATGATCCGCTCCGAAGCCGCCAATGGTCGCAGCTTTATTTGGTACACAACAGAGTTTGATGAGCTTGCCTATTGTGATCGTGTTTACGTGTTCCGCAATGGCAAGATTTCGGACGAAATTAACGCAGGCAGCATTTCCGAAGAACGAATTTTGCAGGCCTCCTTTGCGGAGTCAGCAGCATGATCAATCGCCGTCATTTGCGCGCCGCGCTGCCGTTCCTGTCGCTGGCCATCGTGCTCGCGGCAACTTTCTATGTCCAGCCCCGTACGATGAGCTATTTCGGCCTCAATTTGATGCTGCAATATGCGATCCCGATAGCGCTCGCGACCATCGCACAAATGTTCGTCATAACGGTGAATGATCTTGATTTGTCGATTGGGCCTTTTGTTGGCTTGGTTGGATGTATCTCGGCTACCTTATTGTTGAATGATCCACTGCTTGGCATTCTGGCCTTGCTCGCTTGTATTGCCGCCTATGGGCTTGTTGGGGCGCTCATCCATATCCGCAATCTGCCCTCGATTGTTGTAACCTTGGGCCTTTCCTTCGTCTGGCTTGGCATAGCGGTTCTCATTCTGCCATCGCCCGGTGGTAAAGCGCCGGTCTGGTTGAAAGCGATCATGTCGTTTCAAATGCCATGGGTTCCTTTGCCGATTATCGCGGCGATCTTGATTGGCGGCATCGTTCACGTCGCCTTGATGACCTCGTCATTTGGCGTGATTGGCCGTGGCGCGGGTGGCAATCCAAAGGCGCTGCAACGCGCCGGCTGGTCGATGCTTAAAACCAAAATGATCATGTTTTCGATTGCCGGCTTTTTTGGCGTCTTGGCCGGTCTTTCGCTGTTGGGTCTGACCACGTCGGCGGATGCACATGTCGCGGACCGCTATACGCTTTACTCGATTGCCGGTGTCATTTTAGGTGGTGGCGAATTTATCGGCGGCCGTGTGTCACCCATGGGATCGGTTGTCGGCGCGCTGACCTTGGCGCTGGCAGGCGCGTTTCTGATCTTTCTTAAGATTTCACCCGATTGGCAGATCGGCGCCCAAGGCGCCATCCTCATTATCGTGCTCGCTATGCGCGCTTTGATCACAAGCGGGGAGGCACGGCGATGAATGCAAGCTTAAAGCGCCTTGGTGATCAACCTTGGCTTTGGTCGTTCCTTGCCGCGACAGCGGTCTGGTTGATGACGATTGCCTTCACCGGCGGGCAGGGTGGCGGTGAAATTCTCACCTCGGCGCTGTCATTCGGTACGTTCACCGTGATTGTCGGTCTGGGTCAGATGATGGTGATCACCACAGGTCCGGGCAATGTCGATTTATCCATTCCCGCTACAATGACGCTCGCTGGCGTCATCGCCATGAAGATCATGAATACGGATGAAGCCCTGTTATTGATCGGCATCGCAGCCGCACTGTCGGCCAGTCTTGTCGTGGGTGTTGTAAATTATATCCTCATCCGGCTTTTGCGTATTCCACCGATCATCGCGACGCTCTCGTCGAGCTTTCTCATCCTATCGACCGCGATCTCCTATGGCCGCGGCATTCGCATTAAGCCGCCACCGTCTTTAGCCGAATTTGCAACGGTTCGATATGCGGGCGTTCCATTGGTGTCGGTTGCTGTCGTAGCCCTGAGTCTTGTTTTGGCGCTTGTTCTGAAACGAACAATTTATGGCCGTACCGTTCTTGCCATCGGTCAGAACGAACGCGCGGCATGGCTTGGTGGCCTCAAGGTTAAATCGGTTCGTTTTGCCACCTATCTCTTAAGCGCTTTGTTTGCCGGAATTTGCGGTATTCTTCAGTCTGGCTTCTCGGGCGGAGCCGCGCTCAATATGGGCGATGATTTTTTGCTGGCGTCCATCGCCGTCGTTGTGATTGGCGGAACATCGGTAGCGGGCGGCAAGGCGAATGTGCCGGGGATATGGGGTGCAGCCCTGTTCATGTATCTCTTGGTGACGATGTTGAAC
>CAIRGA010000024.1 GCA_903877935.1 uncultured Hyphomicrobiales bacterium | reverse complement strand
TGACCGATTATAGGTCAATATTCCAGAAAATGAGACATAAAGGCCCAATTGAATCCCGATTTGTGCCAATTTCGGACCTGATGAAAAGCAATGTAGAACGGCCTTGAAAGCACCCTTCCCCATCTCGTCTTCAAGGACAGAAATCATTGCGTCATCGGCATTTCGGGAATGAATTACCAAAGGTAAATCGGTCTGACGTGCTGCAGTGATTTGCGTTCTGAATACACGATCAGCCAGGTCGCGCGGCACTGTATCATAATGGAAGTCTAAACCGGCTTCACCAATTCCAATGCATTTAGGATGTTCGGAGTGCCTAAGATAGGTTTCTAATTCAATATCGGGCTCTTCATTGACATGCATCGGATGTGTACCAACGGTATGCCAAATATTGGGATAGATTTCCGCAATCCGCCTAATCGGATCAAGCCGGCCAACCTCGGTACAAATGGTCAACATCGTTCCAATGCCAGCCTCATGTGCACGCTGCACGACGTTATCCCGTTCAGCTTCAAAATCGGGAAAATCAAGATGACAATGGCTATCAACGATCATGGGTAGCGGCTCAATCAATTGGTTGCGTCGCCTTCAGTTTCAACATAACGCGGGAAGATCGGCGCAGGTGTAGGTAACAAAGTACCGCCCGTAACGGCATAAGCCGCCGCAGCGTGCGCAAATTCACGCGCGTCAGGCGAAGCCCCAACGAGATCAAGTAATTTTTCCGAAGAGTTTGGCATAACCGGCTGAGCCATAATGCCTACCACCCGCAATACTTCGAGCGTGACGGCTAAGACGGTTTCAAACCGCGCGTGATCTGTTTTACGCTTTGCCCAAGGTTCTTCGGACGCGAAATAGCGATTGGCGTCTGCAACGACCCGCCAAATATCCGCGAGCATCGTATGCAATGCAAAATCTTTCATGGAAGAGCGCGACCGGGCCGGCAATTCATAAGCATCCTTAAGCATAACCTGATCGGCACCGCTTAAATCACCGATCGCAGGCATTTTGCCATCAAGATTTTTAGCAACCATCGAAAGGGAACGTTGGGCCAAATTGCCGAGATCATTCGCAAGATCCGCATTCACGCGATTAACGATGGCTTCGTGAGAGTAATTACCATCCTGTCCGAAGGGAACTTCGCGAAGGAAAAAATAGCGCAATTGGTCGATGCCGTAGTGCTCGGCGAGCGTGAAGGGATCAATCACATTGCCAACCGATTTCGACATTTTCTCGCCACGATTGAACAAGAACCCATGACCGAACACCCGATGCGGGAGTGGCAAGCCAGCAGACATTAAAAAGGCCGGCCAATAGACGTCGTGGAACCGCACAATATCCTTACCGATGATATGAACATTGGCGGGCCAATATTTGGCACGAGGCGCCGTTTCGTCCGGCCATCCTGTAGCTGTGATATAATTGGTCAACGCGTCGACCCATACATACATGACATGTTTTGGATCATGAGGCACTGGAATGCCCCAATTAAATGTCGTTCGGCTAACGGACAAATCACGAAGTCCAGATTTCACGAAGCTCGTGATTTCATTCCGCCGCTCGGATGGGCTGATATAATCTGGCTGATTTTCGTAAAGTGCTAATAGGCGTTCTTGATAAGCCGATAATTTGAAGAAATAGCTCTCTTCTTCAACCCATTCGACAGGTGTTCCCGTTGGCCCGCGGCGCACGCCATCGACCCCGAGCACCGTTTCGTCTTCAGCAAAATAGGCTTCATCGCGAACCGAATACCATCCTGCATAGGAATCCTTATAAATATCGCCCGCCTCTACCATCCGATTCCATATCGCTTGGCTGGCCCGTTTATGGCGCTCTTCCGTTGTGCGGATGAAATCGTCGTTAGACGCATTCAGCGCGTGTCCCATGGCCCGAAACACAGCCGCATTGCGATCAGCCAATTCCAGTGCCGTTAGGCCTTCTTTGGCCGCCGTTTGAAGCATTTTTTGGCCGTGTTCGTCCGTGCCCGTTAAGAAAAACACATCCGCGCCATCAAGCCGTTTAAAGCGAGCGATCGCGTCGGTTGCGATGAGTTCATACGCATGTCCGATATGAGGCCGTCCGTTGGGATAGGAGATGGCGGTGGTGATATAAAATTTTTCCCGATCCGTCATAACCATTCGTCCTTATCGCTAACTCGGAAACATTCGATTTGCCTGTCATACGCCATTGGATAGGCGAACCGCTTCTGCAAGATCGGCGAAGAGCGAAAGCAAAAAAGGTCGTCGATCAAGGTTAAATCGGTCCGTTTCACCCGCTATACGCGCGCTCTTTTCCCATACCTCTGCTAAGGGCGCAAGCCGACGGCTCCCCTCGCCTGCTCTAACCCGGCATTGCCCGGCAATCCAATTTTGTACGGTATCGATCACGGTCTGATAGTCGTTGCTTCGCTCGCGACCGATCAATCCCTCCGCCATTTGCAACAGTTCCGCCCGATCCAAAGCAGGCAACCGCTCCAACATTCCCTCAACATGTTCAATGACCGAGAGAGTTGCAGGATCAATTAATTTAAGTGCCGCTTTAACCGAACCACCCGAGTGACGCGCAGCCTGTTGCGCAACAGACAGGCTCGGCGGCAAAGGTTGAGCGAGCAACGCGCTGACGACTTCCGTTTCATCTAACGGACGGAAGCCAAGCACCCGACACCGCGAACGGATCGTTGGCAACAGCCTGCCCGGTGCACTTGTTATCATGAAAAATAAGGAACGCGGTGGCGGCTCCTCGATTAATTTTAATAACGCGTTCGCCCCCGAACGGTTAAGCTCATCCATCGTATCGATAATTGCAATCCGCCAACCGCCCTCGCCGGCTGTCGTTTCAAAAAATTGAATCAGTTTGCGGATCTGGTCGACCTTTATTTCTGTAGGGATCGTCTTTTTACCGACCTCGATTTCACGCGTCACAGCAAGCAAATTACCGTGCGATTGAGCCGATATCCGGCGCCCAGCTGCCGTGTCAAAGCTGCTATCGAGCGACCTAGCACTTTGGGTGTCGTCGGATTCTGGATTTGGATGCGAGAGGATAAACCGTGCCGCACGATAAGCGAAACTAGCCTTACCAATTCCATCGGGACCCGACAGAAGCCACGCATGGGGCATTCGTCCAGATCGGTAGGCCGCAATGAGTTGCGCTTCTTCAAGGGTATGTCCGAACAGAATTTCGACATCCCGTGGGTGCCGCGAGGTACTAAACCGATCCAACTCGATCGCTAGTTCTTCAGCCATTTGAGTTCACGCTGTTAACAGACAGAAATCGTTCGGACACGGCGCGCCAGATACGTTCTGCAATTTCATCCACATTGCCTTGCGCATCGATGACCACGCAACGATGCGGGTTGGCATGGGCGAGTTCAAGAAAGCCCTCGCGAAGCGCCCGATGAAAATGAATTGACTCTGCTTCAAACCCATCGGCAGCCGCTAAACCGCGACGTGCATGAGCACGTGCCAAGCCGATTTCGGCTGGCAAATCTAAGACCAGTGTTAATTCAGGTTGCGTTTCACGGACAACCAATTGATCAAGCTCGTCGAAAACAGAAGCGAGAACCGCTGTATTTCCACCTTGGTAGACACGCGTCGAATCTGTAAAGCGGTCACAAATGACCCATTTACCGACGGCCAGAGCTGGGCGGATAACATGTTCCAAATGATCATTGCGGGCGGCGTAGAATAATAACGTCTCGGTTAGCGGATCAAAACGAGACTGACCCGCCTCGAGGATGAGGGCTCGTATCCGCTCGCCACCCATTGATCCACCTGGTTCACGCGTTTGTATTACACCCAATCCTTCAGCCCGCAATCGTTCGAGAAGGCGATGAATTTGGGTGGACTTCCCAGTTCCCTCGCCACCTTCAATCGAAATAAAATGGCCTCGGGTCATCAATCAAAATCCTAATAGACAAATAAAAAACGCGCCGAACGAACGGCGCGCTTATTATGTTCAATGATCCGCCACTTGTCAGCCTAATTGACCCCAAAAGTAACGGTCAGCCGAATTATTTCAATGGAACAAACTGTTGGGGCGACAATTTATTGAATGCTGGTGATGCAATAAATCCAGTCACAGGCGCATAAAACATACCGCCGGGCCTTGGAATTGGCATTGGTATGCTTGCCGTTTGCACCGTAGAATCAGACACCGTCCTGTTGCCCAAAAGCGTGGGTTTGGCAGCGATTAGATTTACAGCCATAAGACCTGCCTTCGGCCGAACTGGCGGCAGCGGAACAAAGGCATCGGACTCCAGTGGAGAAGCGGCGTCCGCTAGAACCGTTGCATTTGATGTGTCACCTGTACCGAAGAAGCTGCTCAAATTATCCGTGGTTTGGTTAGCGGCCGAACCAAACGACTCCTGTTGGTCGTTGCTCGCAACTTGTACCGTAGCACGAGCATCACCGCGAAGTGACGCGGGCGAACCATCGGTCTTTAAGCTTGCCATCAAGATCGCATCATCACTGCCATCGGTCGGGGCCCGACCAATATAGTCTACCTTAACCCGGGCCGTACCGATGTTGCGGAACGCTAATGCATCGGCGACGCGTTCGGATACGTCGATCAAACGCTTCGAATGAAATGGCCCACGGTCGTTGACCCGAGCAATAATGGATCTTCCATTCAGTGTATTTGTAACCCGAATATAGGAAGGAAGCGGCATCGTTGGATGCGCTGCAGTCACTGAATCAGTATCGAAGACCTCGCCATTAGCCGTCATACGACCGTGGAACTGCGACCCGTACCAAGAGGCTAAACCGGTTGCCGAGTATTTTTTCATGTCCTTCGGGGTATAGACCTCACCCGCGATGACATAAGGCTTTCCAACCTTTGAAAAGCCGCCGCCCTTGGGAACCGAATCGCCATCCGCAACCACTTTCGGACTCGGACTAACGCCATATTTTGGATCGATCTTGGAGGTCTTTGGACCGGCACAATTGGCCAACACAAGACCAGCAACAATAACTACCGACATACGTAAAGCACGTACGCCTAAGTTCGTATCATTCGGGCCAACCGATTCGAATGGCGTGAACGATGAAAAAATATTAGCCTTCAAACCGTTGTCTTTCGTAGCGTTGAACAATGTTAACCACGCACTGCCCAAACGGAGCCCAAACGAGCGGAATTCACGAAATACCGTTACATTTATTACGGTTAGATTAATCCAGACAAGTCATTTAATCAATAATACGCTAACTGATCGATCAACTGATTTGATTAACGCATTGAAATTAAACGAAAAAACCTGATAATTCCCATTAATAAGTGTACGAGCGTTAGCTCGCGCCAACCTCGTATCTTATTATTTATTCAAAATGACTCGATTCGTAAAACCCCGAGCTGTTCGCCAACGCGGGCACGATACAAAAATTACTGTAGATCGGAGTATTTGCCGATTGGTATATTGTAGGAGAGGCTCGGAATGCGTATAGGAACTTCCATCGCCTCTTGGTCTTTAAGTTATGAGATGTTTGGGGCGAAGTTGGAAGGGTGGCCGAGTGGTTTAAGGCAGCGGTCTTGAAAACCGCCGTGGGTGAAAGCCCACCGTGGGTTCGAATCCCACCTCTTCCGCCACTATCCTAGCCCGCGTTTTGGCATCTTACGGGGCGCAGTTTCTTGGATCACCGATAGCTGCAAATCTCGCGTTGCTGCGTATCGCTATAGTAGCAATGCTTCTTGCCGTGCCGTGGTCTTGTTAGGTCTGCGCCAACCGCTCCAATAGCGGCGCCCGCTACACCACCGACAATGGCACCCCCTGCTGAACCGGATGTGACGCCCCCAATGATAGCGCCACCCGTACCGCCGATCACTGCTCCTTGTGCCATTCGTTCATCTCGCGCTGTCGCGCAAGCACCAAGGATGAGACATAAAACGGATACCATCATTATACGGCTCATCATAAGCCTCCCGAATAAAACGTGAAGATTTGGCTCTTATGGAAGAAACGTTTTACGAGGCGATTTGTTCAATTTTTAATACGATTAAACTCAATATCCTACTGATCATATTAAAGCCTAGGCTTTGCCTATTTTATGCCTTGAAAATTTTTATAATTAACGATGGTATGATCAAGTGCAGCGACCCGACGTGCTGAGGCAGACCAATTTGCTAGGCTGAAAGCATTATCAGCCAACCAATTAAGAGATGTTTGCACCTGTAAAAATGCTGCAGCGGTTTGCATAATGTCACCTAGCGTCATTTCACCATTTAAATATTTAGGCGCACAAAGCACGACCGGGATGATCGGTGCGATGAGATTATTGGTTGTTGCAAAACTTATTATTTTTGTCTGACCACGAATAACACTCTTCCACTTTTTAAAGAGTAGATCAAAAAAGTCTTCAATTTCTTCGGGCTTGGCTATGTTGCCGTTTGGTGCATCGACGTAACGATGAATATTCTCGGTTAGGTAATATCGAAAATGGCCTTCAGCGGCTGCTTTTTCTTCGACATTTTTTACCAATGGTACACATAGCCATAACATGCCAACCGATGTGAGGCAGGTATAAATCAATACGGAATAAACCAGATAGCCATATACCGCATAACCGAGAATAACGACGTGGCCGCCGATTTCCCATAAAACAATGATGAATGAACTGGAAATGAGAATCGTATAGATAATTCCTCCTCCCATCTCGACCAATAGCTCAATCGCTATTCTACCATCCTCTGATATTCGGGCTTCCGGATTATCAATCAAATAATCCAAAAGACAATCGCGCGACATGGAACTAGCGATCCAGCGATCAACAAGACTGGACATCAACCAAAGGCGCCACGATAATTGTAAACGCATACGGAACTGCACGGTATTAATAGTCGCGATTGCCGTTCCAACGGCAAGGAATGCCAAGAGCTTTATGCTCTCCATTATCTCTTGAAGCTGATGGGCCTGTAATGCATCAAAAAAGCCTTTGCTCCAGATGTTTATGAGCAATGCCATACCGAGATTTGCTAATAAGCTAATGACAAATCCAAAGCCTAAAAAATATGCCCTTGCTTTATCATTTCCCTGCCAAAAGGCGAATGCTCGTTTCAGAAAGTAGCGAATTGACACAGCCGAATATGTGTCCGCCTTCATAAACTTTCGCCTTTCAATATTTTGTAATCTCGATTTTGATTAAAATTCACCAATCAATAAGCCGCATGTGGCATTTTTACTTTGAAGAATGTCAGTTCGCCGAGCACTCCTGAAACATAGGCTGAAATTATGTCTCTCTAGATCCGTCCGAATAGGACAAGAACGAGGACCACAATCAAGACAACGCCTACGACGCCGACGCCACTGTGTCCGTAGCCATATCCATAGCCACCAAATTGACCGCTAAATCCGCCTAATAAAAATATGACGAGTATGATGAGGAGAACTCCGCCAATCGACATCATAGAGCTCCTGGTTTATTGAAGTATCGAATATAAATTCAGTACCTGAGTGCTATTCTTTAAACACTTAATTTGACTGATTAATTGTACCTTCGGACGGGGTGCAAATTTTTTTAGGTGCCAAACATCCCCTCGTTCAACGCTCAGGATGCCGTAAATAATTACTAACTTACCCGAAGAGTATCAATTCGGGATCACTACCCATGCCGTTAATGTGTCGTTTTATCCGTATTTGACTGGCTCAGAAGAGCGTTAAAGCTAGTTTGCCTTATTTTGTACTTGCCAAATGACGCTCACGCCATGCCGAGTATAGTCCGCTTCCGGCGATAATGAGGGCTCCGGTTAAGGTAGCAAGCGTCGGCCAAACGCCAAATACCGCAAACCCAAAAAGACTAGCCCAAATAAGCTGAGAATAGCTGAAGGGTGCTAAAAGAGACGCTGGTAAACGTCGGTAAACAATAATGGTTATGACATTTGCCGCGGCTCCAAAGGCCCCAACAGCAAACCCTACCAAAACATCCGGCACAGACGGCATCACCCAATAGAAGGGTAGAAAGCATGACAGGACAAATAAGCCAACGACGCCCGTATAGACCATCGTCACTTTGGCGTCGTCATGAGGCATAAGCCGCGTTGTAATAATTGCTGCGGCGCCAAAAATTGCAGCCAAAAGTGGCAATAGTGCCGTCCAGCGGAAGGCATCGGTGCCGGGTTGAACAATAATAAGCACGCCCGACAAACCGATTGCAGCAGCAATCCATCGTCTTATCTCAACATGCTCGTTAAGCACCACAGATGCCAGTCCCATTATCACAAATGGCGCTACGAATGTCACAGATGTGGCGTCGGCTACCGGGATAATGTTCAATCCGATAATAAAAGTGATGGCGGAAAGGGCCGCAAAAACCCCCCGTAACACCTGGTAGGGTAGATGAACCGTGCGAAATGAAGCTCGAATACCTCCCCTTAACCACGGAAAAAGGATAAGAACATGAATAGCATAGCGCACCCAAGTCACCTCAATGGGTGGTAAAGTCCGTGTCAAAAATTGCGCCGAAGTATCAGATGCTGCCCACATGGCGCCGTTTAGGACAATTAAACCGATTCCTATCAGTGTAGCCCGCGCATCCGGTCGACTTTGATAGCCAATTGGGACAGAATTCGCGTTATTCTTATCATTATTAGGCATATTAGGCTAAAATCCCACTGCGAATTCGTTGTTTCTTAATCGATTCTGGACTTACAATGATTTGTCGCCGATAGCTTGGCAATGCTGCGAATTCAAATCTATGATAAATAACGGAAAATTTGATCATTGTCGGATTAGCCTTCATCCGATAAAGCGGGGGCATATGCCCATTGAAAGCCGAATAAATGACTGAACATGCTCCTAAAATTTCGTTTGTATCGCTTGGTTGCCCAAAGGCTTTGGTTGATAGCGAACGTATTATTTCACAATTGCGGGCGGAGGGGTATGAACTTACTAAAACCCACCAAGGAGCCGACGCTGTTATTGTCAATACTTGCGGATTTTTAGATAGCGCAAAAGCAGAATCGCTTGATGCCATTGGAAATGCTTTAAAAGAGAACGGAAAAGTCATCGTTACTGGCTGTATGGGCGCGGAACCTGATGCTATACGGGCGGCGTATCCGAATATTACTGCAATTACCGGTCCGCAGGCCTATGAATCGGTAATTAATGCTGTTCATTCGGTCATTTCACCGGCTCATGATCCCCATTTCGACCTCATTCCACCACAAGGCATAAAATTAACGCCTCGGCACTATGCTTATCTAAAGATTTCAGAGGGTTGCAACAATCGCTGCACGTTCTGCATCATCCCCAAATTGCGCGGCGATCTAGTATCCAGACCGGCAAATGAGGTGCTTAAGGAGGCAGAAAAGCTAGTTAACGCGGGGGTTCGAGAACTGCTTGTGATAAGTCAGGATACCTCGGCTTATGGTGTGGATCTCAAATATGCGGAAAGCCAATGGAACGACCGCACGGTACGCGCGAAATTTGTCGACCTTGCACGTGACCTAGGATCCCTCGGCGCTTGGGTGAGATTGCACTATGTTTACCCCTACCCTCACGTCGACGATGTGATCCCCTTAATGGCAGAAGGTTTGGTTCTGCCGTATTTAGATATTCCTTTTCAGCACGCCTCCCCTAAAGTGCTCAAAGCAATGAAGCGTCCGGGCAATCAGGAGAAGACACTTGATCGCATCAAAGCGTGGCGGGAAGTGTGTCCTGACCTTGCTATTCGGTCGACATTTATTGTCGGCTTTCCGGGTGAAACGGAAGAGGATTTTGAATATCTTCTCGAATGGATGCGCGAAGCAAAATTAGAGCGCGTTGGCTGCTTCAAATACGAACCTGTATCAGGCGCGATATCCAATGATCTGGGTCTCGAACAGGTTCCCGACGACGTTAAACAACATCGTTGGAACCGTTTCATGGAAACCCAACAGGCGATCAGCGCGCAACGTTTGAAATCACGCGTTGGTCGACGGATCAAAGTCATTATCGATGAGGCTGGTCCAACGGTTTCGAAGGGCCGCTCGCAATGGGATGCGCCTGAGATTGATGGCGTGGTCCATGTCGGATCCCGTCGTCCATTAAGGTCCGGAGAAATCGTTACGGTGAAGATTGAACGCGCCGACGCTTATGATTTGTTTGGCGTTGCCGTTTAAATTCCTTCAGTGCTTTTTAGCCCAAAAATCGGCTTGCAATTGGGCCGCTTCATCTTCAAGCAGCGGTCCAACAATTTCGGTTGGACGTTGCCCTGCCGCGAAGACAATGTCACAGGGTAAATCAAGCGTAGGGTTTTCTTCGTGGTCGCCGGTTTGTTCTTTAAGACCCTTCTCGGTTTGGCCATAAACAACACGACCTATTCCGGCCCAATAGATTGCGCCCGAGCACATGGCGCATGGTTCAGCCGATGTATAGAGCGTCATGGTTGCGAGCTTATCGATACTGTAGGCTTTGGCCGCGCGTGACGCCAAGAGACGTTCAGCATGAGCGGTGCGATCGCCACCTTCGGCACTATAGCCATTGCCTTGTTCCATCAGAACATGCCCATTTTCATCGGCGAGCACCGAGCCAAACGGGTGGTCGCCGCCATCCCGCGCTTTTTTGGCCACGTCGAAGGCCCTCCGGAGCAGGGATTCATCGTTGGCACGAAGCTTTTGCAGGCGATTCATGTGTGCTCCTTGGCGTCAGTCGTTTCAAATCATGTCCAATATTTCGTCATTAAGCCCACCAAATGCCTTAAATTCAAGCATGATGTAAAAATATGCAACTGAAGGGTGGATGAAGCGTGTTGCCCTCGGTTTCGGCAGTTGCGCTGTAAAATTCCGTCATATACCTTTACAAAGGTCGCGCTTTCTCCGGTTGTCGACTGTGGTGGAACAAAGAGACCTGTCGTACCGATGAGCTTAGCGCCGCGACTTGAATTGATGGATGTTTCAAAGCGTTTCCCTGGCGTTCTTGCCAATGACAGGGTTAGCCTTTCTGTTCAGCCCGGTGAAATTCACGCGTTGCTCGGTGAAAATGGCGCCGGTAAATCCACGCTCGTGAAAATGATTTACGGGATTCAAGCCCCCGATAGCGGTTCGATCCTTTGGGAAGGCCAAGAGGTCCGCATACCCCATCCGCGTGCAGCACGTCGGTTGGGCGTCGGTATGGTTTTCCAGCATTTCTCGCTCTTTGAGGCGATGGATGTATTGGAAAATATTGCACTCGGGCTTGATGGCGCCGTATCACGCAAGCAACTGGATGCTGAAATTCGGCTCGTTATGGAAAAATACGGGCTAAAACTTGATCCGCGCCGCCAGATTTCAACCCTTAGCGTCGGCGAACGTCAACGGATCGAGATCGTCCGTGCTCTGTTGCTTAATCCGCGTCTGCTCATCATGGACGAGCCAACATCCGTTTTGACACCGCAAGAAGTTGAGGATCTGTTCAAGACCCTCCGCCGCTTGGCGTCCGAGGGTTGCTCTATCTTGTATATTTCACACAAATTGCATGAGATTGTTGAGCTTTGCGAGCGAGCAACCATTTTACGGGGCGGCAAAGTCGTGGCGACCTGTGATCCTCGGAAGGAGACAGCGCGAAGCATGGGTGAGATGATGATCGGCAGCGATCTTCGCGATCCCGCGCGTGGACAGGTCAATGTCGAGGGGCCCGTTCGGCTTTCGGTTCAAGACCTTTCTTTGCCAAAACCCGATGATTTCGGCGTGGCGCTTGATCGGATCAGTTTCAAAGTTAAAGGCGGCGAGATTTTTGGCATAGCGGGCGTCGCTGGAAATGGTCAAAATGAATTGCTTGAAGCCCTATGTGGTGAGCATTTGGCCGATAGTCCGCATACCATCGAAGTTGACGGAGCACCTGTCGGCCAGTCCGGTCCTTCTGGACGCCGGAAGCGCGGGCTCTGTTCGGTACCTGAAGAAAGAAACGGCCATGCCGCAATTGGTGCTTTTTCACTGTCAGACAATGCGGTTTTAACCGCACGCAGCCGTATGGGATTTGAGACGCAGGGCTTCCTTGATCGATCGGGCGCGGATGAATTTGCTGCCAAAGTCATCAAGACCTTCGCCGTTAAAACATTAGGTCCTGAATCGCTCGCTGCGTCGCTTTCAGGGGGCAATCTTCAGAAATTTGTCATGGGTCGTGAGATCCTGCAGGCGCCGGGCGTGCTTGTTGTGAGCCAACCGACTTGGGGTGTTGATGCTGGTTCAGCTGCCTTTATTCATCAAGCGCTTATTGATTTAGCTGCCCAAGGTTCCGCCATTGTTGTTATTTCTCAAGATCTCGATGAGCTCTTACGCCTATGTGACAGGCTTTCCGTTATCAATCTCGGGAAACTATCCCACCCTCGCGCGGTCAGTGAAGTGAGCGTGCAAGAACTTGGATTATTAATGGGCGGAAGTCACGGCCAAGCAGCTAATGACGCGGGAGGTGTCCATGCGTCTACACCTTGAAAAGAGACTTGAACCTAGTCGTAAAATGTTAATTCTCACACCCATCCTGTCGGTGGTGGCCATCATGGTCATTGGAATTATCATCTTTGACGGGTTGGGATATGACGGGCAGCAAGCGGTATGGGAATTGTTCTTTACGCCCGTGCTCGATGTTTATAAATGGCGAGATGTTGCCGCAAAGGCTGCTCCTTTGATCATCATCGCGCTCGGTCTCTCGCTCGGCAATCAAGCAAAAATCTGGAATATTGGTGCTGAAGGGCAATATATTGTTGGCGCGATTGGGGCTGCGGGCGTGGCTTTTGCGACCCAATCACTAACGGGATTTTGGATCATTCCGCTGATGATTATTGTCGGGATGATATGCGGCGCGCTCTATGCAGGTATTCCAGCCGTTCTAAGAACACGTTATGGCGTCAGCGAAGTCCTTTCGAGTTTAATGTTCGTTTATGTATCGCTGCAGCTCTTGAGCTATTTGATCACGGGTCCTTGGAAGGATCCTGACGGTCATAATTTTCCTCAAACCGCTCAACTCACAAACGACCAACTCTTGCCGCATGAACTGGGTGATAGCGGTATACCGCCGGGACTGCTGATTGCCCTCCTTGTGGCTGCCGTTTTTTATGTCGTCGTTTCGCGTACCGTATTTGGTTTTTCGGTGCGTGCAATTGGCGAGGCGCCTCGTGCTGCCCGTTATGGTGGGTTCAGCTCAAACGGGATTGTGTGGGCCACCTTGATGATCAGCGGAGCGATGGCGGGTTTAGCCGGCGTTCTTGAATTGATGCAGCTCACGCGCCTTAACCTTGGTTATCCATCCGGCTATGGTTTTACGGCGATTATTGTTTCCTTGCTGGGACGGTCCCATCCGATTGGTGTCTTCATCGCAGGAATTGTTCTCGCCATTACCTATGTCGGCGGCCAGGTTGCACAAACGGTTGTGCATGTTCCGAATGCGACGGCAGGCCTCTTTCAGGCGCTTTTGCTTTTTGCGATCCTCGCAAGCGACCTGCTTGTACGCTACCGGATCAGATTTTCCATCTCC